>CAYUIJ010000010.1:0-40986 GCA_964444735.1 uncultured Bacteroides sp.
ATTTGCATCACTAATACAAACGAAGGCTGCTCTTGAAGCAATAGGTTCTGGTTTGGAGAGCAGTGAAAACAGAATGGATAGAACCTTCCTTAAATTTTTGTGCTATGAAAAGCAAAGACTTTGTTATCTTGATGGCACTGCTGATGTGCCTTTTCTTTTCCGGTTGCTCATCTAAGAAAGGTGATCTCTCAGGATTGAGACAGGATACAATTTTTGTAGAGTCCTCAAATTTCTTTCCAGGTTTTAACATGACTGCCAAAGGAGATTCTTCGAACATTCTTCAATTCATATTGGAAAATCGGGATATTGTTCCTTTTAATCAGTCTGTTGTAAAACAATCCACTGAACAGGCTGCGTATGGTCCGTCAGCGGATATTCCTTATTTCACCGTTCGTTTTGCCATACCTATTCCTCCGGCTTATACAACGACCGAAACGGCTGCTTTGGCGGGTATGGATAAAGGTGTGTTTACTCACAGTCATTCACCCGGATTTGAAATTTTGCCTAACGGTGACGCGCTGGCTATTTATTTTAGTGCTCCGGTAGGCAAATCGGAAAATGATACGGCTACTACTTTTGTTCAGGCACGTTTGCGGTACGGATCTGAAGACTGGGATATGCCAGAACAGTTCTTTTATACCCGGGGAGGAAACGATCAGTCGGGGTTGTTATGGAATGATAATGGAAAGCTTTGGTTCTTTGGCGGAGGGCGTTACATTTCTGACTATGTGCCGTTTCGTATCGCTACCTCAACAGATAACGGCACCAGCTGGACCTTCTCGGTTCCCCAGCTTGACAGTGCGGCAACTCATTATACGGCACAACCTATTGTAAATGCTTTCCGCGATTCAAACGGCGGTATTTATATGGCAATGGATGGCACGGATAGCCATAGCTTCTTATGGCGCAGTACCGATGAGGGAAAGACCTGGCACGATATGGGTGGTCGTACAAGCGGACGTCATTCTACCATTATTCCGTTGGACGATAAAGGTACATTACTTTCTATCGGAGGTAAGAATGCGGATGTTGACGGATGGTCTCCACAGAACATCTCTCATGATTGGGGAGCTACTTGGGAAGAAGCTACCGCTTCGCCATTTCCTCCGTTGGGCAGCGTACAACGTCCTTGCCTTATCAGATTGTCATCCGGCAATCTTCTGTTCGTGAGTGATTCATATATGCATAAGAAAAAGACAGCTCCTCCTACGGGTTGGAAGTATGGAAACGAAGCGTTCGTTGCCATTTCGAAAGACAATGGTCAGACATGGCGTATCAAGACACTCCCGGTGCAACTTCCGCAGCGTCACCGTCCTCCTTATGGATCTTTGGGATATTCAACCGTACGCCAGGCATCAAATGGAGTCATTCATTTGTTAACCACCGCCAATTATCCTCCTATCCACTATGAGTTTAATGAGGCATGGGTATGGTCGGATGTAAAGGATGTGAAACCTGAATCAGCAGGTGGAGTGATTAAGGATTTTACCGAAAAATACCCGTCGGGTAAGCTGAAATCTTCTTGGAGTGCGCGTATTTGTCCAAATGGAAGATATCTGCTTCACGGTGAAATGACAGATTACTATGAAAATGGCCAAAAGCAGCATCAGGTGATTTATGCAAATGGCCGGAAAACAGGTGAAGAGAGCTATTGGTTGGAAGACGGAAAGCTTGTTTGGACATGGAAACGGGATTTAAAAAAAGAACGTGGCGTTTGGACGCAATTCTGGCCTAATGGAAAGAAGAAGGTAGAATCCGTGTGGAATATACTGCCTGAAGCACGAGATCTAAAGCGAAAGTTTTATGGTTATGTCGCTGATGGCCCTGCAAAACATTGGAATGAGGAGGGTGACCTTACAAATACTTATCTTTTTAAAAACGGAATTTTAATGGAAGATAAGGAATAAAGAGAAAATCCCCTTGCTTTACTTATCTTAGGGCAGAGTAGAGCAAGGGGATATTGTAAGTTCTTAGTTGCCATGCATGAATTTTAAATGAAAAGATATGAGAGTTGCTTGTAGCAGGAGTACTATCCTTAATTTTGTCGGGCTATTCGCATCAAAATGAAATCGTAGTCAGACTTTATCCCCAATAAAAGCAAAAATCAGATAAATAAGAATGTATATGGGCGGCTTGCCGGTATTTGGGAACTTGTATATACAGAGACATTTGGATGAGAAAGATTCGGATATCCCGAATACGGGCGGATATCGTAAGGAAAGCACTTGTGCTTCGCTGGTCTGCCGGATGTTTTGCGGATGAATATCATTGATTTTATTGACTTTCAAAAGTGGAATTACAAAACATATACGGGATTACCAGTTTTATCATCTGCTTTTCTTATCTTGAACCCCGTAATGTATACAACGGCATTATAATATCGTAAGATATTTGTTCTGAATTACAAAGAAAGAACTAAATCAGCTAACAGAACGGCTGTTTCCGGTTTGTCTTTTTGTGCATCCTTAGCTTTCCATGCCACAATGAACCTTACAGATGCAGATTTTACCTTATAACCTTTTTCTTCCCACTCGGTAATGCTGGCCTGCATTCTCAACGATAACTTTGCTACCGGTTTATTGGCTGGCAAACTATATAAAACAAAGTCTTTGTAATTTAATGAGTCTCCACCTCTTAATGCCAGAACTTCTTGCTTGCATTCTTCGAAGAATCCCAGATTGACATCTTTATAAGAGAGCTGTAAAACAACTTCTTCGGGCATCGCATACTGCTTTGAGTCTATGAAACGTTGGTTTGCATTCAAATGACTAAAATAATCGCCATTCGTATGCATAAACAAACGATTTTTTGCACGGGTTATTCCTACATAGTACCGCCGCATCAGATGAATATCTTTCGAATAATGATTGTCAGAGACAAGCATATACACGTCATCAAATTCTCTGCCTTTGGCCTTATGAATGGTCGATACCACCACATCTGCACCTGAGACGTCACAAAAGTCCTCTACCGATGATTCGAATACAAATTCCTTGAAGTCACTGAAATATTTCGCTTTGTTGGTTTGTTCGAACTGTTCTATACAACGCTTTACGTACGTCAGGCTCAGACTTCTGTTGTATGCGGAAAAAGTTGCGCATTTGGCTTTCTCCCATAATTCTTCCGGAATCAAAGGAGTTTTCACCCGTGTGTCTATATACTTCAGGAAATATCTTATTTCGGCTACGTTCCAAAAGCGTAAACCGTCCATTGACTGTATCAATTTGCAGTTCACTCCATGCTTTCGTAAAAGAGCCATTAAGGTGGCTGCCTCCTCGTTTGTCTGGGTGAGTATACACGAAGAACCTTTTTCTCTGTGAAGAAGCAAATTCTCAACGAGCGGCTGATACATATACTTTGATTGATGTCGTGTCACTTCAACCCAGCCGTTCTCTTTCCTCATAGAGATAATGGGGGTGCTTTTCATCCTTTTGCCGATACTTTCCGCAAATTCGTTGGCGAAGTTCACGATATAGCGTGCACTGCGATAATTTTCGGTCATTTCGATAAACCTGCTTCCGCTTCTTTGTGTCAGCCGGTACATATATTCGGAATCGGAACCACGAAATTCATAGATGTTTTGGTCATCGTCCCCCACTACTATCACACGCATTTCCTCGTTGCTGGCCATAAGAGCTTCGACAAGCGCATATTCCTCCATACCCATATCCTGAGCTTCATCTATGACCAACACTGTCTTGCCTATTTTGTTCGGTTCCACTTCTCCTTGACCGATCATTCCGGCAGCTCTTGCAACCACATTGTTCGTTTCTTCACGATTCCCTATCCGTCCTAAAAGGTCAAAACAATAGGAGTGGAATGTCTTTATCTCCACAAAATGGGCTGCGTTGCCGATTAATTCCATAAGTCTCTGCTTGAATTCCGTAGCAGCAGCCCTTGAAAACGTCAGCATCAGAAGTTGTTCGTGCTTTACATCCTCAAGTAACAGAAGCGAGGCAAGTTTGTGAACCAATACTTTTGTTTTCCCACTACCGGGACCTGCTGCGACAACGATACAGTGCGAATCCTTATCGGAAATAATTTCCATTTGACGTTTGGACAGTTGCCCGAACAATTGCCTGTATTTCTGAGGTGTCAAGTTTCGTTGTATTTCGCTTACTCTTTCTCCCTTGAAATATTTTGCGACAAATTTTCTGTAATCCATCTGGAAATAGTCGTTGACGTATTGCAATGCTGCATCATAATCCCTTACCATCAAATTAGCATATTCGCCCACAATATGAATTTGCTGGATTTTCTGTTTGTAGAATTCATTCAGCATCCGGTAGTCATCCTGTTTATATATTGATTTATTGTCCTTTATTCTTTGAATGTTCATGGCATTATAAAGGACTAAAAAACCGCCTTCCAGCTTTAGCGCGCCGATTTTCGACAAATACAGAAGCGCTTCTTCCACGTCTTCCAACTGCAAATCATCGAGCCTGCCAAAAAAAGACTGATGGCTTGATTTTATTTGATTCAGAAGCTCTACGACAGAAAACCGGACAGCCTTGTCCGGTGAATTTTCTTTTGCTACATCTAAAGCTAACCTATATAGCCACTCCACGGCAAAACGACTTATTTCTATTCGTTTTTCAAAACGTCTGATAGTAGATTCCAAGTTTGCCAGACGGTTGATTTCTATATTGTGGGCCGCATCTTCTTTCTTGCGGGTATATCCTTTGATGGAGAGAAAATAGAGCAGTGTCCGTATATCTTTCTCTTTAGATGTGCTGACTCCATTGTTTACGGCATTGTCATTCAGTTGCTTATAAGATGTTCTCAAAGATTCATCAGGAATGTTGGCGAGAATATACCGTTCAAGTTTTGCAAAACGTTCAAGGAGTGTTACAGACTTCCGTTCCGAGTCGCCGGTATCCAGCAAATAAGCAGATATATCCTTACTGTCTGCCAATATGCCTTCCTGCCGCATCCGTTCTACGACAGACAAGATTTCTCTTTTGCTTATTCCCAATATATCCGCTAGATAATCGATTCTCGACTCTGCTTCCGAATCTTGTGCTTTGGCAATATGTTTTTGGGAAATCAGTGATTTGATGATTCGGACAGCTTTCTCTATTTCATCGCTACTGAATAGCAGTGATGATGATATACGCTTCCTTGCTTCATCCATGTTCTTTACCGTGATACCGGTAGCATAGACATGAGGGACATTGTTCCCTCTTACCAAGTATCCACTTTGTTCCAAAGCCGCCAAAGCTGTCCGTACACGGGTTTCAATATCGGATACCGAATCATCCCATCCTGCCTGCCGTGCAATTTCCAATGCAGAACAGTCAACCGTCTTACGTTGTTTTGTAAGACCTTTTATGGCTTTCCATATCTGTTGTATCTCACTGATACTTAATTTTGTTTGATTCAGCAGTATAAAGTGCTTGTCTAAGTCGTTGTCGCCATAGAGTACATAACAACGTGCGCTAAGATTAGGATCACGACCTGCCCTGCCTGCTTCCTGCACGTAATTCTCCAACGATTCGGAAATGTCATAGTGCACTACAAGTCCTACATCTTTCTTGTCAATTCCCATGCCAAAAGCCGATGTTGCCACAATGATGCGTACATAGCCGTTCATAAATGCCTCTTGGTTGGCAATCTTTTCATCGGATTCCATTTTGCCGTTGAAAGGTAATGCCTTATAACCGTCACGGGTCAGTTTATCCGCCAGCTCTTTTGTTCGTTTGGTACGTGACACGTAAACAATTGTCGGACAGTCAGTCTCAGCCACGAGTTCTCTCAGTTTTGAATATTTGTCGTCATCGGTTTCAGCATGTATAACTGAATAACGCAGATTCGTTCTTGAAGCGGTCGATGCAAACAGCTCCAACTCCAAATTCAATGTTTGTTTGAAATAGTCGCAGATGTCTCGTACCACTTTCTGTTTGGCCGTAGCGGTGAAACACGATACGGGTATTGGATTCTTGCATTTTTTCTTTTGCTGGTATTCCCGGATAAATTTGCCTATATAAAGATAATCAACCCTAAAATCTTGTCCCCATGAAGAAAAACAATGTGCCTCGTCTATTACAAATCTTACGACATGACGTACCATTAAAATTTTCTCGATGGTTTTGGAACGAAGCATTTCGGGAGCTATATACAAAAGTGAAGCATTTCCATCTTGTACCCTTTGTATAGAAAGTGCCCTTGTAATCGGGTCTAACAGACCGTTGATGGTTACGGCATCGGTAATGCCTCTATCCGCGAGGTTGTCCACTTGATCTTTCATTAACGACTGTAACGGTGAGATAACTACCGTCAGTCCATGCACAGAACGGCCGGCCATGAGTGCAGGTAACTGGAAAGCCAGTGACTTTCCACCGCCGGTAGGGAATATCGCCAATAACGACTTCCCGTTCACAACCGCCCGGGCAGCCTGTTCTTGAAGCGGTTCGCCTTCGTATGTGCGGAACTGCTCATACCCGAAGAACGCTTTTAAATTATGAAGCACGTCCAGATAGGCATTGCAGTAAATACAGCCTTCGGCGCAATGATTGTGGCGTAGGAGCCTCACTACAAATTCCACATCTGGATAATTATATAGTACCCATCCGGGAGTAATGGCACGGTAGTCTGTCGTATCAATCAGAGCCAATGCGTATGCCAATTCACATGGATATTGCCCGATTAGCATATCAAGGTCGGCATGCAGGCAAATCTTCTCTACGTAAAGGTTTCTTATCAGTTCGGGAACTCCACAGCCATTGATATGTTCCGCACCCACCATACGAAGAAATCCATCGAATTCTTTCTTGCCCTTTAGCAGTGACGCAAATAGTACACGTTTTTCGTTTGGCAGTGAATTCCAGCGTTCAATTTCGTCCAGCAGCAGATCTTTTGCTTTTTCGCAATCGTTTACGGGATTGTTTATCTGCCCGCTCATCAGCTTGTCATCTTTCACAAGCCTGTGATAAGGACGTTCCGGGAATAATAAGGGCGATATATAAAGCGTATCGACCAGAATCCAACGGCTTGTTTTATCGGCAAACAGATATTTGGCGTCATGACGGATGATATTATGTCCGCAGATATAGTCTGTATCGCTGAGAAATTCAAAGAGTTCCTCTTTTGAGGCCTTATGATAGGCAGCTCCGTCATAACGAAGCGCACCAATGTCATGGATTTTATGATCTTCCAAACCAACTTCAACATCTATTATTGCATAGTGCGAGACATCGTATGTTACAGATGTGGCCTTATAATCTACAGCATTATGTGTGTTCTCCGTATTCCTTAACCTTATAAGTCTACTCCATATTGACATACATTACAATTGCAAAAAAGACATTTGTAAACCTGAATTTATTTGCATATCCGCATATTTCCTTTGTTATCATCGCTCGGGTATGATAACCCTCCATCATTCACAAAGATAAGGATAAAATCGAAGAACCTGCTAAAACCACCGGTTTCTTTTGATATTTATACGTTGAGTTGATATTCCGTTGCTTATGAATTGTACTTTTGCGGACAAGAACTGTTGTTGCCTGTGGATGCATGTTTTTCGGATTTGCAATATAATCGCGTCACACTCATGCAAGTTGCTCATGCAGAGATTATGTTGATTTCGAGGGAAAAGAGAGGGTATTGTATTTGTCTCAATCGAAAAGGAACTGCCAAAAACCGTTCATTTAAACGTTTTCGTTATCATGAATGCCGGCACACTCTCTTTATGGATTTATGCCGGAATAGATTGCAAACAGACAGATTAAAAAAACAGGCATGAATATATGAGCATCATTGAAATTACAGGAAAAGATGTTTCTTATACAGAATATCTCAAAGATGATATTCTATGTGATTTTTCCATTTGGCACATACTTACTGCCGGCAACATCAGCAGAATATGTAATAAATATCTCTTTCCATTTCTTAAACCATGCATTACATAGTCTTATCATATTCTGACTTTCAGCCTCAAAAATACACATTTTTAACATATTATGTTTAACAAATATTATTATTTTACCCCATCCTACACGATTATGCATTCTGTTTTTATTCCAAACACAGAATTTGACATAATAACATAAAAACACTGTATTTACAATCCAAAAACAAGAATTCAAGACTTAAGCTATCACATTTCTTACTAACAGCTATTATTCTTTAAAAAATATATTGAAAAGCACATTTATGGTATATTTAAAGTTAAAAAGATTTTAAATATTAAAAAGAGTAAAATATTTAAGAAATAGGAATTTAAAAATTTTGATTTTAACTTATAGACAACCTATATTTGTCATATAAAATAACAAATATTTTAAATTATGAAGAAGATGAAAAAGACAAAATCATTCCTGACAAAGCTTTTCATGCTTTGTTGCTTTTTAGGAATACCCATGTTTGCTTATGCCCAACAAAAAATTACGGGAAATGTATCTGACACTACAGGTGAGCCTGTTATTGGTGCAAGTGTAGTTGTAAAAGGAACCACCAATGGTACAATTACCGATTTTGATGGGAATTTCACTTTAAATGCCCCCCCCAAGTCCATTTTGGAAATTTCTTGTGTTGGATATCAAACACAGACAGTTACAGTTGGGGATGGCCCTCTCAGAATTATCTTGAAAGAAGATACCGAACAACTTGATGAAGTCGTTGTTGTAGGCTATGGTACTGTACGCAAGCGCGATTTGACCGGTTCTGTAGGTACTATAGGTGCTGATAAGTTAAAAGAACGTTCTTTCGGTAATGCCTTGCAATCTATGGCCGGACAAGTTTCCGGCATACAAATTACCCAAACCCAAGGGGCACCAGGTATGGCTCCAACCATTAAAGTACGTGGCGCAACGTCTGTCAATGCAGGTACCACCCCTTTATATGTAATTGACGGAGTCCCTTTGGAAGATGACACTAATTCCGGTGACGGGACTTATGGAGGTAACCTCCAATACTCAAACCACAACCCGTTAAACAACATTAACCCCAATGACATTGAATCCATTGAGGTATTGAAAGATGCCGCTTCTGCTGCAATTTATGGTTCTCGTGGCGCCAACGGCGTTGTTCTGATTACAACTAAACAAGGAAAGGCTGGCAAGACCAAAGTAAACATCTCCTATGAGTTGGGATTTTCACGCGTCAATCGCCGGCTTAAATTAATGGATGCGCACCAATGGATTGAATATGAAACAGCCGCCCGTGAAAACCAATGGGCAACAGATTTAGCTCACAATCCAGATGCCACTCAAAGTTACACCACTATTGTTCCTAGCGAATTCTCGGATTCAGAATGGTTAGCCCGCATTGGGAACGGAACAGACTGGCAAGATGTGTTATACCGTTCAGGTATCAGTCACAACGTACAAGCATCGGTATCTGGCGGTGGCGAAAAAACTCAGTTTATGGTTTCATTGGGATACTTGAATCAAGAAGGTGTGGTAATTACCAATGATTACAACCGTATTTCTTTGCGGTCAAATATCAATCATAAGATAAGCGACCGTTTCAGCGTAGCTGTAAAAATGAACTTAACCCGTTCAAATGACTCTCCTCAAGGGTTATCCGGAAAATCAGATGTTGTCAGTTTGGCTTGTCAAAGCGTCCCGATCTTCCCTCTGTATGTAGAGACAGGCTCTCTGGGATTCAAAGATCCAGACTCAATGTGGAATACATTCGCTAAATACGGATTCCAATTTTGGCATCCTTATTCATTGACTTATGAATCTTCAAAGAAATTAAAAACAGACAACATTCTGGCATCCGTTTCGGCCGATTACAAAATCATTGACGGATTGGTATTAAAGACACAAGCCGGTATTAATACAACCGATTCACATTATGAATATTATTGGAATGAGGGGCAAAACTGGGGATATTCCATGTGGATAGATGCTACCGGCACATACTCTACCAGACGTGTAGACAACTGGGTATGGGAAAATACATTGAACTATAATAAGACATTCAATGAAGACCATAATATTACTGCTCTTGTAGGCTATACCATGCAAGATCAGAAGACAACCTATGCAACAATGACCGGTACAGGTTTCCCTAACGATATGGTACATACGCTCAATGCCAGCACAGCACAAACCGCATCAAGTACTAAGTCCGAATGGGCCTTGATTTCTTATCTGGCACGTGCCACTTACTCATATAAGGGAAAATATCTGGCCAGCACATCAATACGTGCCGATGGCTGCTCACGCTTCGGTGCAAACAGCCGTTGGGGCTACTTCCCGTCAGTTTCTGCCGCATGGCGTATTTCAGAAGAAAACTTTTTAAAAGACACTCAATGGCTGGATAACTTGAAACTCCGTTTGAGTTATGGTGTTACCGGTAATAACCAGATTGACGATTATGCTTCGATTGGCTTGCTCTCTACATCTCAATATTCTATCAGCGGAACCCTTACCAACGGCCTTTATACCAGTACGCTTCCTTCAAAAGATTTGAAATGGGAAAAGACAGGACAATATGACTTAGGTATTGATGCCGGCTTTTTCGGGAGTCGCCTGAACATGGAATTGGATTTATATTATTCAAAAACAACGGATATGCTACTCATGGTTCCAGTGCCTGCTATAACGGGTTTCACCGAATCACAGACAAATGTTGGCTCCGTCAGGAACAAAGGTGTTGAATTCACTCTTAATACTGTTAATTTCCGGAATAAAGATTTTACATGGACTACCGATTTCAATATATCTGCCAACCGGAATAAAGTATTGCATCTTAGCAACAATAATGCTCCAATTGACATTACCACGAACTCTGCCATATCACGTACAGAAGTCGGACAACCGGTAGGAAACTATTTTGGTTACAAAGTAATAGGAGTTTACAGCACAGATGAAATCAACAATCCCGGCGTTCCGAAATACGATGGAGCAGAACCCGGTGATCCTAAAGTGGCAGATACAGATGGTAACGGCAACATTGACGTAAACGACCGTACCATACTGGGAAACTATCAGCCGGATTTTACATGGGGATTAACAAATAACCTTTCATTCAAAGGTTTTGAGTTGTCATTTATGCTGACAGGGACACAAGGTAATGAGATCATGAATCAGAACGCACGTTTCTTAGGATTCTACAATGGCGCACGTAACCTCTACGCTTCAAGAAGTCATTTCTGGAAAAGCGATAATGATCCGGGCAACGGGATAACGCCGAAACCACGTACTACTCCAAATACCATTGAATCAAACTCATCATCAATGTGGGTAGAAGACGGATCTTTTGTACGTATCAAGAATATCCGTTTGGGTTATAACTTTCCATCTTCCGTTACAAAAGCGCTGCACATGGAATCAATGAAACTGTATGTGAATATGGAAAACATATACGTATTTTCCGATTATTCAAACTATGATCCGGAAGGTTCAACATTCCAGACAGGTTACCGCGTAGGCTATGACTACGGAGCTTATCCAAATCCGTTTACCTGCACGTTTGGTATAAGCATTGGCTTCTAAACTATTAATTCATCCTATTAAAAAAATGACAATTATGAAAAAATTAAAATATGTGCTAATTTCCGCATTGATGTTCAGTACTACGGGATGTAATGATTTTCTTGAATTGAACCCTATTTCGAATGCTAACGAAAACGGATTCTACAAGACAGCTAAGGATATGGAAACTGCGTTGGTTTCAGCATACGCCACACTATATGATATCTGGGGGCCAGAAGGACTTCCGTCTTTCTATGGTGAATTATTGTCAGATAATGTCTACAGTGACAACACTGCCGGTCTTGTAGCCGACTACGAAGCTTTTGACACGCACATCGGAATGACAACATCAAACACATTGGTAGAGGGATATTGGGAAACTTATTATCATTCGCTGTTTATTATCAATGAACTGATTTACAAAGGGAGCTCTCTCGGTGACGAAATAGCGCAGTATATAGCTGAAGCAAAATTTCTTCGCGCCTTATATTATTTCGATATGGTACGTGCATGGGGAGACGTACCATTGATACTCACTCCGCTTTCCGTAAGCGAATCATACACTGTTCCACGCACTCCGGAAACCGAAGTATATGCACAAATCATAAAAGACCTTGAAGAGGCAGCCAACGTTCTGCCCGATAAGCGGAATGAACGATTCCCCGGTGCGGCAACGAGCGATGCAGCCAATACTTTGTTAGCAAAAGTATATTTGACATTAAATGACAAACCAAATGCTCTTATATATTTAAATAAGGTATATAATAAATTCACTCTCGAAGCGAATTACGCAGATTTATGGGATTTGAATAACAAAAACTGCGAAGAGTCCATTTTCGAAATCCAGTATGCGGCTACAACATCCAGTTCACAGCCGTATAGTAAATATTGGTCGATGTTTACTCCTCTTGACAATCGTATTATAACAACATGGGGTGGCGGAATGAACCAAGTATCGGAAGACTTGTGGAATGCTTATGAAGAAAGCGATCCGCGCCGTACGGCTTCCATTGCTGATGGATATCGAACAGCAAGCGGTGAATTTGTACCAACCCGTTATTGCATTAAATGGAAAGATGAGAACGCCCCTGTTGACGGGGGACGTGAACTGGCCCATAATAATTTCATTATACTTCGGTATGCTGATGTATTGCTGATGCTTTCCGAAGCTACCGATGATGCAAAATATCTGAACGAAGTCCGCAAACGTGCAGGGATGCCTGAATATGGCGAAGCCGGATATCCGGCTGAATACAATACCGTAGCGGCTGCTGTGGAACACGAAAGTCAGGTAGAGTTCGCAATGGAGTTTCATCGCTGGTTTGACCTACAGCGTTTTGGTACTGCTGCAACGGTTATCAGAAACTGTGCAAAAAATGTTTCAAACCCGATTTTTGTATTACCTGTTCCACAAAAAGTAATCGACCAGAATCCTGATATTATTGTACAGAATGATGAGTATAAATAGGGATATTCAGTAAAAATAGCATAAAAATCAGCCGGCTGATTCATATTAATTGTGAATTGGCCGGCTTTTTGCTTCTTCAGGTATTCTCAGAAATAAGGACCGGCAGTCAAAAACAGGGAGGGAGAGGAAAAAATCCTCGGGCGATATGGCCAAGATGCAAAAATTTTCAGAATTCACCCTGCTCAGGGCCTTACAAATCACAGAAAACCGTTGGCACACGGCTTGCATTGTCCTGAATTCATCAGACTCACGTTAAATATGTATCCCATATTGATGTTTCACTTCAGCCATCACAAATGTGCTTTCCAATGATCCCAAGCTATCAATCGTCCCCAACACATTCAGAATAAACTCTTGATAGTATTTCATATTGGGAGCATGAATTTTCAACAGATAATCATAGCTTCCTGATATGTTATAACATTCAGTTACTTCAGGAATATCCTGTATAATCCGTGTAAACTCGGCTGCTATATCCCTGTTCAGCCGTCTTAGCTTTACGCTGCAGAATACAATGAATCCCTGATTCAGCTTTTCCACATTTAACACGGCTATATACTTCTTTATATATCCTCCACTCTCCAACCGTTTAAGGCGTTCAAAAACAGGAGTTGAAGAAAGACTTACCCGGGCGGCCAACTCTTTGGTTGTCAATCGGGCGTTTTCTTGTAAAGTACGAAGTATTTGCAAATCAACTCTATCCAGTTTATCAAAAGTATTCATAAGAAAAAAATTCTTCTAAAAGGTGATTTTTAGGAATAACACAACTATATTATTCCATACAATGGTACAAAAATAGCATTTTTTTCTATATTTCAGCTATATCTCGTTCGGAATATCTTCATCCCATAACTTTGCAAGAAAATAAAGAAAGAATATTAAACTTAAAATATGCATTATGGCAACAAAGAATTTACATTTCGAGACTTTACAGGTTCATGCAGGACAAGAACAAGCAGATCCGGCAACAGATGCCCGTGCAGTACCTATTTACCAGACTACTTCTTATGTATTTCATAATTCGGCTCACGCAGCAGCACGTTTCAGCCTACAGGACCCGGGAAACATTTACGGGAGACTGACAAACTCTACACAAGAAGTTTTCGAGAAGCGTGTAACTGCCATGGAAGGCGGTGTTGCCGGATTGGCGGTGGCATCGGGTGCTGCCGCAGTTACTTATGCTTTTGAGAATATTGCCCGTGCAGGTGACCATATTGTGGCTGCCAAGACTATCTATGGCGGCACATATAATTTATTGGCCCATACACTGCCCGCTTATGGTATTGCCACCACCTTTGTGAATCCGGTTGACTTGGATAACTTTGAAAAAGCCATCCGGGAGAATACCAAAGCCGTATTTATTGAGACTTTGGGTAATCCAAACTGTAATATCATTGATATTGATACTGTTGCCGGAATAGCACATCGGTATAAGATTCCCTTGATTGTGGATAACACTTTCGGTACTCCCTATCTGATTCGTCCTATTGAACATGGGGCCGATGTCGTTGTTCATTCGGCAACGAAGTTTATCGGAGGACATGGTACTTCTTTAGGAGGAGTCATCATAGATAGCGGCAAATTCGATTGGGTGGCTTCCGGCAAGTTTCCTCAACTGACGGAACCCGATCCGAGTTATCACGGAGTACGTTTCGTTGATGCCGCAGGTCCGGCTGCCTATGCCGTCCGTATCCGGGCTATTTTGTTACGTGACACAGGTGCTGCCATCAGCCCTTTCAATGCTTTCATATTGTTGCAAGGTCTTGAGACATTGTCGCTTCGTGTGGATCGTCATGTGGAAAATGCCTTGAAAGTGGTTGAGTTTTTGAGCAGACATCCTAAAGTGGCTGCGGTTAACCATCCATCTTTGCCCGGACACCCCGATCATGCGCTTTATAAGAGATATTTCCCGAATGGGGGTGGTTCCATCTTTACATTTGAAGTAAAAGGAGGTGTGAAAGAAGCGCAGACTTTTATTGACAATCTGCAGATATTCTCATTGTTGGCGAATGTAGCCGATGTGAAATCTCTGGTTATTCATCCTGCCACTACTACACACTCCCAATTGAATGAACAGGAATTGATGGAACAAGGTATCAAGTCGGGAACAGTACGCCTTTCCATCGGTACGGAGCATATTGATGATCTTTTGGAAGACTTGTCACAGGCATTGGATAAAATTTAGGGATGAACATAGCTGTATTATTATCGGGAGGTGTTGACAGTTCTGTCGTGGTACATCTCCTTTGTGAACAAGGTTATCGTCCTTCTTTGTTTTATATAAAGATAGGAAAGGACAATACCAGTTATATGGATTGTTCCACTGAGGAAGATCTGGAGATGGCCTCCGCCATTGCCTGTCGTTACGGGCTTTCATTGGAAGTGGTCGATTTGCATCGGGAGTATTGGGACAATGTGGTTGCCTATGCCATTGATAAAATACGCCGGGGCTTGACTCCCAATCCGGATGTGATGTGTAACAAACTAATCAAGTTCGGTTGCTTTGAACGGCAGGTAGGCAAGGAGTTTGACTTTACGGCAACCGGACATTATGCCACGACTGTTCTTCTGAATGGGAAGGTTTGGCTGGGCACCGCTGTCGATTCCATTAAAGACCAGACCGACTTTCTTGCTCAAATAGATTACCTGCAGGTTTCCAGACTGATGTTCCCTTTAGGTGGATTGATGAAACATGAGGTGCGGGATATAGCTTTGCGTGCAGGCCTTCCCAGTGCCAAACGCCGTGACAGTCAGGGGATCTGTTTCTTGGGCAAGATTAATTATAATGACTTTGTCCGTCGTTTCCTCGGTGAGCGCGAAGGAGAAATTATAGAATCGGAAACGGGTAAGAGGCTGGGGAGGCATCGTGGGTATTGGTTCCATACGATTGGTCAGCGCAAAGGGTTGGGGTTGAGTGGAGGTCCCTGGTTTGTAGTCCGCAAGGATATAGAGGAAAATGTGATTTATGTTTCCCGCGGATATGATACGGAGTTGCAGTTCGGTAATGAATTCCGTATGCGGGACTTTCACTTTGTTACGGACAATCCATGGAAAAATGAAGAGAATGGAGCTGTAGAGGTAACTTTCAAGATACGTCATACTCCTGAATTCATGAAAGGACGCTTGTTCCGGGAATCGGAGGAATACCGTATTGTTTCGGATGGAAAGTTACAGGGGATTGCTCCCGGTCAGTTTGGAGTGATTTATGATTCAGCTTCCCGGCTTTGTATTGGTAGCGGTGAAATCGGCTCAGCAGCATTCTTGTGAGGATATTTTTCCAGATCCGGAAGTTATTCCTTGCTTTGCAGAATGAGAGACGGACACTTGTACATGCCGGCCCGTATTGTACTCCCATTGCAGATACCGGACATGCGTGCAGGCAAGAGTTTCATCATTCCGGCTGACCTTGATATTGTGGCAAAGGGCATACGCAACCGTCCGCCTACGAGGAAACGGGAATCAGGGCAAAGTCTGCACGGCATTGAGAAACCCGGTATGCGACACGTTCCGTCACACCCGGACAGTCAGCCTTCAGTTTGCTCTTACAAGGCAGACTGGAGCATGGATACCATGAAAAGGGGAATTTATCAGGTTAAACTATGTTAAACTGAGAGGTGATAATAAAATGCTGACTTTGCAGGACAAAATATCCGGGACACGGGCAGATAAAGGGTTCTGTTGCCTGCTTGAGGCAATATAAAAAGAATGGATAGAGCCCGCCGGTATTAGGTTAAGGTATAAGTTTGGATTCTCGTTTTTTTACACTATACGAATGAGGATAGATTGGCTGAAATATGTCGTAAATGTTGATTTCAATGTGTTATTTTATAAAAAGAGAAGATTTCTTTCTGTTTATTACCTGTTTAAGTAGATTTATTTATATCTTTGTCACCCGAATGCAACAATTCTGCATTGTTGTATAATGCTTATGGGAAAACTTGATGCATATAAGATAGATTTGAAAGGAATGAATAACGATACTTATTCATGTGAGTATGTATTGGATAATCATTTTTTTGAAAGTATTGATTCTCCTGAAGTACAGAAAGGTAAAGCGCATGTATCGTTAATGGTAAAAAAGATTGCCGGTATGTATGAACTCTTGTTTAAAACTGAAGGTGTGGTTCAGGTAACATGTGACCGTTGTTTGGGTAATATGGAGCAGCCAATAGTTTCTACAGATAGAATAAAGGTGAAGTTAGGCGGTGATTTTTCGGAGAGGGGAGACATTGTTATTGTTCCAGAAGAGGCAGGAGAAATAAATGTTGCGTGGTATATATATGAGTTTATAGCATTGAGTATCCCTATGAAACATGTGCATGCTCCTGGCAAGTGTGATAAAGCAATGCTGGGAACTTTGAATAAGTATTTGCGCATATCGGCAGATGAAGAAGCTGGAGGTGTTGGATTATATGAAGATGTTGCAGAAAATAAAGAGCAGAAAATGGACCCGAGATGGAATGAATTGAAGAAAATAACAGATAATAATTAAAGTTTAAGAAAATGGCACATCCTAAGAGAAGGCAATCAAAGACTAGAACTGCCAAGAGAAGAACTCATTATAAGGCAGTAGCTCCGACATTGGCAATATGTCCGAATTGTGGAGCATGGCACATTTATCACACTGTATGCAGTGCTTGTGGATACTATAGAGGCAAATTAGCTATCGAAAAGGAAAGCGCGGTTTGATGGAAGAGGTATAAAATATAGCCAGAGAGAGAATATCTCTCTGACTTTTATATTAACAAGACATGGAGAAAATAAATGCTGTGATTACAGGAGTCGGTGGTTATGTACCGGAATATGTGTTGACAAACGATGAGTTGTCACGCATGGTTGAAACTGACGATGAATGGATAATGACTCGCATTGGAGTGAAAGAAAGACGTATATTGAACGAAGAAGGTTTGGGCACTTCTTATTTGTGTCGTAAAGCTGCTAAGCAGCTGATGCAACGCACCGGAGCAAATCCTGATGATATTGATGCCGTAATTGTGTGTACAACGACCCCCGACTATCATTTCCCTTCAACAGCTTCAATCCTTTGCGATAAACTGGGTTTGAAGAATGCGTTTGCTTTAGATTTGTCTGCCGCATGCTGCGGCTTCTTATATGGACTGGAAATGGTTGCCGGATTAATAGCAACCGGTCGTCACAGGAAAGTGATTCTTGTGGGCGGTGATAAGATGTCATCAATGGTGAACTATTCTGACCGTACAAGCTGTTCTATATTCGGTGATGGCGCTGCTGCCGTAATGGTTGAAGCTACTACTGAAGATTTGGGCATAACGGACTGTATTTTGCGTACAGATGGCAAGGGCTTGCCTTTTTTGCATATGAAAGCAGGAGGTTCCGTTTGTCCGCCATCTTATTTTACGGTCAGTAACAAAATGCATTATCTGTATCAAGAAGGTAGAACTGTTTTTAAATATGCAGTTTTGAACATGTCCAATATTACTGCTGATTTAGCAAAACGTAATGGATTAGATAAGAATTCTATTAACTGGATAGTTCCTCATCAGGCAAATATGCGTATTATAAGTGCTGTGGCAAGTCATCTGGAAATCCCTATGGAAAAAGTTATGGTGAATATTCAGCGTTATGGCAATACAAGTGGCGGAACATTGCCTCTCTGTTTATGGGATTATGAAAGTCAATTACGTAAAGGTGATAATTTGATCTTTACAGCGTTTGGTGCGGGATTTACTTACGGAGCAGTATATGTGAAGTGGGGGTATGACGGCAATGCAAAAAAATAAAGATCTGGATAGACTGTTGTGAAAGCAAACTTGAACTTATTGGGTACGGATTTCACGGATTGGCACAGTGAGGTTTTTTACGTTACAAGTGAAATCCATGAAATTCGTGCTTTCTTGTTTATGTGACTTTCGGTACAGTCTTTTTTGAAATAATAACTATGCATAAAGCTGGATTTGTAAATATAGTAGGGAATCCGAATGTCGGAAAATCCACATTAATGAATCTGTTGGTTGGAGAGCGTATTTCTATTACAACATTTAAAGCGCAGACAACGCGTCATCGTATTATGGGCATTATTAATACGGATGACATGCAAATCGTTTTTTCTGATACTCCGGGAGTTCTTAAGCCTAATTATAAATTACAGAAATCTATGCTGAATTTTTCAGAATCGGCACTGAAAGATGCAGATATACTTTTGTATGTTACCGATGTCGTGGAAAAGCCTGATAAAAATATGGATTTTGTTCAGAAAGTGCAGGCTATGGATATTCCTGTCCTGCTTTTGATAAACAAAATAGACTTAAGCAATCAGGATGCTCTTGGAGCGCTTGTGGAAGAATGGTATCGGATGTTGCCGAAAGCTGAAATTATTCCTATATCCGCAACGGCACGTTTTAACATAGACAGAGTAATGAAGCGTATAAAGGATTTATTGCCCGATTCGCCTCCTTATTTTGAAAAAGACCAGTGGACAGATAAGCCTGCACGTTTTTTTGTTACGGAAATAATACGGGAAAAAATTCTTTTATATTATGATAAGGAAATTCCTTATGCGGTAGAAGCGGTTGTTGATCGGTTTAAGGAAAATAGGCATTATATACATATCAACGTTGTGATATATGTTGAGCGTGAATCCCAAAAAGGAATCATTATTGGCAAACAGGGACGGACACTGAAAAAGGTTGCCACAGAGGCAAGGAAATCTTTGGAAAAGTTCTTTGGAAAGAGTATATATCTGGAGATTTTCGTTAAAGTAGATAAGGATTGGAGAAATTCAGATAAGGAACTGAAGAACTTTGGATATAATTTGGATTAAAGAAACATCGGCTGTGAAGTCGCTTAAATATAAATTTATATGGGAAACCTAGTTGCAATCGTCGGACGCCCGAATGTGGGAAAGTCGACTTTATTTAATCGCCTGACACGTACCCGTCAGGCTATTGTGGACGATGAAGCAGGAACAACGCGGGACCGTCAATATGGAAAGAGTGAATGGAACGGGCAGGAATTTTCTGTTGTAGATACAGGAGGATGGGTTGTAAATTCGGATGATATTTTTGAAAAGGAAATCCGTAAACAGGTACTTATAGCCATTGAGGAGGCTGATGTGGTTCTCTTTGTTGTGGATATAATGAACGGGGTGACCGATTTGGATATGGAAGTTGCTTCTATATTAAGACGCACCAAAATTCCCGTATTGGTAGTAGCAAATAAAACAGATAATAATAATCTGTTGTATAATGCCGCTGAATTTTACTCATTGGGATTGGGGGAACCTTATTGCATTTCTGCATTAAGTGGTAGTGGTACCGGTGATTTGCTCGATTTATTGGTTTCTAAATTTGAAAAGAAGCCATTGGAACTTCTTGATGAGGACATCCCTCGTTTTGCTGTTGTAGGGCGTCCAAATGTTGGTAAATCATCTATTATTAATGCTTTTATGGGTGAAGTCCGGAATATAGTAACAGAAATAGCCGGTACTACGCGTGATTCTATATATACTCGCTACGAAAAATTTGGTTTTGATTTTTATTTGGTTGATACTGCGGGTATACGAAAGAAGAACAAAGTAGTGGAAGACTTGGAATATTATTCTGTGATACGATCTATACGTGTAATTGAGAATTCAGATGTATGCATATTGATGCTTGATGCTACACGTGGCATAGAAGGGCAGGATTTGAATATTTTTTCATTGATACAGCGTAATCAGAAAGGCTTGGTCGTAGTTGTAAACAAATGGGACCTGGTGAAAGATAAAAACGAGAAGGTTATGAGGACATTTGAAAATGCTGTTCGTAACAGACTGGCTCCTTTCACCGATTTCTCTATTATTTTTGCCTCTGCTTTAACTAAGCAACGTATATATAAGGTATTAGAAGTAGCGGAAGAAGTGTATAAGCATCGTACAACCCGTATATCTACATCGCGTTTGAATGAGGAAATGCTTCCGTTGATAGAGGCATATCCTCCTCCTTCAATAAAAGGGAAGTATATTAAGATAAAATATTGTACCCAATTGCCGAATACGCAGATTCCGTCATTCGTTTTTTTTGCGAATTTGCCGCAATATGTAAAGGATCCTTATCGTCGTTTCCTTGAGAATAAAATGCGCGAGCGGTGGCCTTTGAGTGGAACTCCAATAAATATATTTATCCGACAGAAGTAAAATGCTATACAGAAAACGGATGTGTTCTTGAATTTAGGAATTACATCCGTTTTTGTTTAGTTTGTTTGTTGGCTTTACGGCAGAGTTTGTCAGAGTGTGTTTGTTGCTTGCTTGTGAGATTCTATTTCTGCTCTTTTAGCCATTCGTAACAATTCTGAAGCGAAGACGAAATCATCGAATGTCTGACATCCGGAGTCGAATACTTCTTTTTTGGTTCCATGCCATTCCAAGTGTCCTTCATTTATAAAAAGGATGCTGTCTCCAATTCCGGTTACAGAATTCATATCATGGGTATTGATGATTGTCGTGATATTGTATTCTGTTGTGATGTTATGTATTAGCTCATCAATTAATAGTGAGGTCTTAGGATCCAGCCCGGAGTTGGGTTCATCACAGAATAGATATTGAGGGTTGAGTGCTATGGCTCGGGCTATGGCAACGCGTTTCTGCATACCTCCGCTAATTTCTCCTGGATATTTTTTTTCAGCTCCGGTAAGGTTTACGCGGTCTATGCAGAATATGGCGCGTTTCTTACGTTCATGATAATTATCATTTGAAAACATGTCGAGTGGAAACATTACGTTTTCCAATACTGTCATTGAGTCGAAAAGCGCAGCACTCTGAAAAATCATACCCATTTCGCGCCGTAAGGTTGTTTTTTCATTTTTGTTCATTTTTACCAAGTTACGTCCGTCATAAAGGACTTCTCCTTTCTCCGGAGAGAGTAGTCCTACAATTGATTTCATTAAGACTGTTTTTCCGGAGCCGCTTCGCCCGATAATCAGGTTGGTTTTCCCGTTCTCAAAGACAGCGTTTATATTGGACAAAACCGGATTCCCTTCGAATGATTTACATAAATTCTTTATTTCAATCATTTTGTTAGTAATTGTGTTAGAAATAAATCGGAAAATAATATGAGTACACTGCTGCATACAACTGCGTTTGTGCTGGCTTTCCCTACCTCAATGGATCCTCCTTCAACTGTAAAGCCAAAAAAAGAGGATACACTGGCAATAATGAAGGCAAATGCTATTGATTTGATTATACCGCACCATACAAACCATTCATTAAATGAATATTGTAATCCATATGTCAAGTCTTCCGGATTAATGATATGGGCAATATATGCGGTGGCGTATGCGCCGGTAATTCCTGCAAAAATACTGAATACGACCAATGCCGGTATCATGGTTACTAACGCTGTGATTTTCGGCATAATCAGGAAACGAGCCGGATTTACTCCCATCATTTCCAGAGCGTCTATTTGCTGGGTAACCCGCATAGTCCCGAGTTCTGATGCAATGTTTGAGCCTGCCTTGCCTGCAAGTATCAGACACATTATTGAAGATGAAAATTCCAGTAACATAATTTCACGTGTAGTGAATCCCGTTACAAAGCGCGGCATCCATGGTGATTGTATGTTCAATTTGATTTGAATGCAAATAACAGCTCCGATAAAAAAAGAAATGAGAAGTACAATTCCAATGGAATTCACCCCCAATTGTTCTAATTCCTTAAGATACTGTTTCCAGAACATTCTCCCTTTTTCCGGGCGACCGAATGTTTTTCTCATTAGGAGCATATAGCTTCCTAATTGATGAAGCGATTTGAGAAGTGCTTTCACGTTGTTTCTTGTTTACAATTTTGTGCAAAAATAACTCTTTTATGAAGGAAAGCCGATGTATTTAAACAGTTTCCTCTTTTTGATAACCTTTTTTAAATGCGAATTTCTTATTTTTGCGAAAAATAAGGGACTATGACAAAGGAAAAGATAGTGCTGCGGACCGAGAATCTGGTAAAAAAATATGGTAAACGAACTGTTGTAGACCATGTTTCTATGAATGTAAAGCAAGGAGAGATTGTTGGACTTTTAGGGCCTAATGGAGCAGGAAAAACAACTTCTTTCTATATGACAACGGGATTGATAGTTCCTAATGAAGGACATATTTATCTGAATGATTTGGATATAACAAAATATCCTGTATACAGACGTGCTCAAAATGGAATAGGTTATTTGGCTCAGGAAGCTTCCGTCTTCCGGAAGATGAGCGTAGAAGATAATATTGCTGCCGTATTGGAGATGACTGATAAGCCTAAGGATTATCAGAAAGAAAAGCTTGAAAGTCTGATTGCGGAATTCGGATTGCAGAAAGTGCGTAAAAATATGGGAGATCAGCTTTCAGGAGGAGAACGCCGCCGTACGGAAATTGCTCGCTGTTTGGCTATTGATCCGAAATTTATTATGTTGGATGAGCCTTTTGCCGGAGTTGACCCTATTGCCGTAGAAGATATACAGCATATCGTATGGAGATTAAAAGATAAGAATATAGGAATTTTGATTACAGACCATAATGTGCAGGAGACTTTAAGTATTACAGATCGTGCTTACCTCCTTTTTGAGGGCAAGATATTATTTCAGGGAACTCCGGAAGAATTATCTGAAAATCAGATAGTTCGTGAAAAATATCTGAGTCGGAGCTTTGTGCTGAGAAGAAAAGATTTTCAGTTGCGGTAAAAATTTCTGTTTCATATACGAAGCAGAGATTGTAGTATTGGAGGAGGAATAATGTAAGCATGTCTTCTTTTTTTATCAAGAATCGTGCAGGATGTTTTCATGGTGATTGAAGATAGGGAGGCGTATGATGCTTGGTTGCGATAAGATCCGGAGTATATGTTGGAAAATTTTATTCTGGGCCTTTGATATTTAAAAGATTAAAGCTAATTTTGCGCACTCTGTAATTATATAGAAGTAGGCACAGACGAATTATAGTATTCATTAAAACAAATTGTCGGAATGAACGTTTCACTACAGAACATTGACAAGGTAAGCGCATTGCTTACTGTAAAAATGGAAAAAGATGACTATCAGGAACGTGTGGAAAAATCTATGAGGTCTTTCCGCCAGAAAGCTAATATACATGGGTTCCGTCCTGGTAAGGTACCAATGAATTTAATAAAAAAACAGTATGGCCCAGCTATATTGGCCGAAGAAGTAAATAAGCTTCTTCAAGAAAAAGTATATGAATATCTTCGTGAGAATAAGGTTAATATGCTGGGCGAGCCTCTTCCCAGTGAAAAAGATCAACCTGTGATTGACTTTGCTAAAGACGAGACATTTGAATTTGTTTTTGATATAGCTTTGGCTCCTGAATTTGATGTCACGCTTGATTCAAACGATGAGATAGACTATTATACAATTGATGTGAATGATGAGTTGGTGGAGCGTCAGGTTAAGATGTATGCTCAGCGCGGCGGCAGATATGACGCTGTGCAGGAGTATTCGGAAGGTGATATGTTGAAAGGTCTGATCGCAGAACTTGACGGAAACGGAGATGCCAAAGAAGGAGGAATCAGGGTAGAGCATGCTGTTATGATGCCTGTTTATATGAAAAAGGATGAGCAGAAAGCAATTTTTGCAAATGCAAAAGTAAATGATGTTTTGGTGTTTAATCCTTTTGAGGCGTTTGAAGGCAGCGAGGCTGAAATCTCTTCTTTATTAAAAATTGAAAAGAATGCAGTTGCTGAGACTAAAGGCAGCTTCAGTTTCCAAATAGAGGAAATCACTCGTTTTGTACCGGGTAATTTAGATCAGGCTTTATTTGATAATGTTTTTGGTAAAGGTGCCGTGCATAGTGAAGAGGAGTTTCGTACACGAATCAAAAATGGACTTTCTGAGCAGTTCCTGAATGATAGTAATTATAGATTCTTGATGGATGTACGTGATTATGTGACTAAGAAGGTGGGTAAACTGGAGTTTTCCGATGCTCTTTTAAAACGTATCATGTTGTTGAACAATCGGGAAAAAGGTGAGGCGTTTGTTTCTGAAAATTACGATCGCGGCATTGAGGAGCTCACATGGCATCTTATCAAGGAAAAATTGGTTTCTGCCAATGGAATTAAAGTTGAAGACAATGATATGGCAGAAATGGCCAAAAAGGAGGCTCGTATCCAGTTTGCTCAGTATGGCATGCAGAATGTTCCTGAAGATATGCTTGATAGCTATGCGAAAGAAATGCTGAAGAAAAAAGAGTCTGTAGAGAGGATGGTCAATCGTTGTATAGAGTCTAAGCTTGCCGGGACTCTGAAAAATAAGGTTAAATTAAACAATAAGACAGTCTCGGTAGAAGAATTCAACAAGATGTTTGAATAAGGGATATTGTTTTGCTAAAACTTCCTAAAAGGAGGCTTCGGGTGTGAGTAATATTGTACATTTGTGCACAATATGGAAAGCCGGAAGCTTTCTTTTTATTTGTGTATTAATTTGAAATATATGAAAGACGATTTTAGATAGTATGCGACTAAACATTTGGGGATAAACGGTATGGTCCTTGATGATGTCATTCGTTCACAAGCAGGATATTTGAATCCTTATATTCTGGAAGAACGCCAGTTAAATGTAACACAGCTTGATGTTTTTTCACGCTTGATGATGGATCGTATTATTTTTCTTGGTACGGAAATCAATGATTATACGGCCAATACGTTACAGGCTCAGCTGCTTTATTTGGATTCTGCGGATCCGGGAAAAGATATTTCCATATATATAAATTCTCCGGGCGGTTCTGTATATGCGGGATTGGGTATTTATGATACCATGCAGTTCATTTCAAGTGATGTCGCTACGATTTGTACAGGAATGGCCGCCTCAATGGCCGCGGTCTTGCTCGTTGCCGGAAAAGAGGGGAAGCGTTCGGCTTTGTCACATTCTCGTGTAATGATTCATCAACCGATGGGGGGAGTACAGGGACAGGCTTCAGATATAGAGATTACTGCCCGTGAGATTCAAAAATTAAAAAAGGAACTTTATACAATTATTGCCGGCCATTCACATACGGATTTTGATAAAGTATGGAAAGATTCTGATCGGGATTATTGGATGACAGCTCAGGAAGCAAAGGAATATGGCATGATTGATGAAGTTTTTGAACGTAAAAAATAACGGGAGGATAACTTTGGATTCAAAAAACAAGCCGGAAAGGCATTGCAGCTTCTGTGGAAGACGGGAAACAGAAGTGGGCTTTCTGATTACAGGTATTGACGGATGTATTTGTAATGATTGTGCAGTTCAGGCCGATAAGATAGTACAGGAAACTGTCGGACAGACAACGAAGGGACATTTGTCTGAATTAGATAGGAATAAGCTCCCTAAGCCTAAAGAGATCAAAGAGTTTTTAGATCTTTATGTCATAGGGCAGGATGATGCGAAAAGATACTTGTCTGTTTCTGTATATAATCACTATAAAAGGCTGCTTCAGCAGGATGAAGGCGATGATGTGGAAATTGAAAAGTCAAATATTGTCATGGTTGGAAGTACGGGCACAGGTAAGACCTTGTTGGCCCGTACAATAGCCAGGTTGCTTCATGTCCCTTTTGCCATTGTTGATGCGACTGTATTTACTGAGGCTGGTTATGTGGGTGAGGATATTGAAAGTATTTTGACACGTTTGTTGCAAGCTGCCGATTATAATGTGGCAGAGGCTGAGCGTGGTATTGTTTTTATAGATGAGATAGACAAGATAGCCCGTAAGGGGGATAGCCCTTCTATAACTCGTGATGTCAGCGGGGAGGGTGTTCAGCAAGGATTATTGAAGTTACTGGAAGGAACGGTTGTGAATGTTCCCCCTCAGGGAGGACGTAAACATCCGGAGCAAAAGATGATTCCGGTTAACACAAAGAATATTTTATTTATTTGTGGAGGAGCCTTTGACGGTATCGAGAAAAAAATAGCTCAGCGTCTGAATACGCATGTCATTGGCTATGGTGCGGTACAGAATACGATGCACATTGACAAGGAAAATATGATTCAGTATATTGCTCCTCAAGATTTAAAGTCGTTCGGACTGATTCCTGAGATTATAGGGCGTCTTCCGGTTTTGACTTATTTAAACCCCTTGGACAGAACGGCATTGCGCAATATTTTGACAGAGCCTAAGAACTCTATCATCAAGCAGTATACTAAACTGTTTGAAATGGACGGGGTGAAGCTGGCTTTTGAACCGGAAGTTTTTGAGTTTATTGTTGACAAGGCTGTTGATTATAAGTTGGGGGCCCGTGGATTGCGCTCAATAGTTGAGACTATTATGATGGATACAATGTTTGATATTCCGTCACGGAAGGTTGCAGAATATTGTGTGACATTAGGCTATGCAAAAAAACAGTTAGGGAAAGCCGGTTTGTCAAGATTACAGGCTGTGTAGATTAAATGCAATAAGGAAAAGTCGGGAATTTAGGGAGGAATACAACAAAATAGCATCTGAAATAGTTGTATTGTATGGCAAGTTGTTTATAAATTTGTTAGTCGTTCAGTTTGGACTATTAATCACGGAAAAGAATGGTATGGCGGAGAAATCAAGTTTAGCGGCACAGCTGAAGAAGTATTTCGGATTCGATACATTTAAGGGTGATCAGGAGGCTATTATTCGTAATCTCATGTCGGGTCATGATACCTTTGTCTTGATGCCTACGGGAGGTGGTAAGTCCTTATGTTATCAGCTCCCTTCTTTATTGATGGAAGGGACTTCGGTTGTTGTTTCGCCTTTGATCGCCTTGATGAAAAATCAGGTTGATGCTATACGGAATGTGAGTGAAGAGGACGGAGTCGCGCATTTTATCAATTCATCGTTGGGGAAAACTGCCATAGATCAGGCCAAGGGTGATATCCTGGCAGGAAAGACGAAGTTGCTGTATGTAGCTCCCGAATCTTTGACAAGAGAAGAGAATGTAGAGTTTTTAAGGAGTATAAAGATTTCATTCTATGCAATTGATGAGGCTCATTGTATATCAGAGTGGGGGCATGATTTTCGTCCGGAATATCGAAAAATCCGCCCTGTTATAAATGAGATAGGGAAGGCTCCGATTATAGCGCTGACGGCGACTGCAACGGATAAGGTAAGAAGTGACATTAAAAAAAATCTGGGGATTGTTGATGCCAAGGAATTCAAATCTTCTTTCAACCGCCCTAATCTTTACTATGAGGTGCACTCTAAAACGGAAAATATAGATAAGGATGTAATAAAGTACATAAAGGCTAATCCGGGCAAATCGGGCATAATTTATTGTCTGAGCCGGAAAAAAGTCGAGGAGCTGGCTGAAATACTGCGGGCCAATGATATTAATGCTCTTCCTTATCATGCAGGAATGAATACTGCCGCAAGAACTGCCGCGCAGAATGATTTTCTTATGGAGAAGATTGATGTCATTGTGGCGACGATTGCGTTTGGTATGGGTATTGACAAGCCGAATGTGCGTTATGTGTTGCATTATGATATGCCTAAGAGTCTTGAAGAATATTATCAGGAGACAGGACGTGCCGGGCGTGATGGCGGCGAGGGAAATTGTATTGCGTTTTATTCCGGTAAAGACTTTCAGAAACTTGAAAAGTTCATGGAAGGAAAGCCTGTCGCAGAACAAGATATAGGAAGACAGTTATTGCGCGAGACTGCCGCATATGCGGAATCTTCGGTTTGCCGTCGAAAATTGTTGTTGCATTATTTTGGTGAGATATATGCGGAAGAGAATTGCGGGAATTGTGACAATTGTTTAAATCCTAAGAAACAAGTGAAAGCTCAAGATTTATTATGTACTGTTCTTGAAACTGTATTGGCTGTGAAAGAGAACTTTAAGGCGGAGTATGTGATAGATGTCATTCTTGGAAGAGAGACAACGGAGGTCTTGGATCATAAGCATGAGGAGCTGGAAGTTTTTGGCTCTGGCTCCGGTAAGGAGGAAAAATTGTGGAATGCCGTAATCCGACAGGCTTTGATAGCCGGCTATTTGAGTAAGGACGTTGAAAACTACGGCTTGCTTAAAGTTACGGCCGATGGCAAGAGGTTTCTGAAGTGTCCAGGATCATTTAAAATCACCGAAGATAATGATTTTGAGGAAAAAGAGGATCCAATGCACGATGGGGCATCGTGTGCCGTTGATCCTGTTCTTTATTCGATGTTGAAGGATTTACGGAAGAAGCTCTCAAAAAAACTGGAAGTGCCTCCTTATGTGATATTCCAAGATCTTTCATTAGAGGCTATGGCTACTATTTATCCTGTTACTTTGGAAGAATTGCAGAATATTCCCGGAGTAGGAGTGGGTAAGGCAAAACGCTATGGAGCTGAATTTTGCCAGCTTATCAAACTTCACTGTGAGGAGAATGAGATAGAGCGGCCTGAAGACCTGAGGGTACGTACGGTTGCCAACAAGTCGAAGTTGAAGATCTCTATAATTCAAAGTATAGATAGAAAGGTGGCATTGGATGATATTGCGTTGGCCAAAGGCATTGAGTTCTCTGAGTTGCTGGATGAGGTCGAGGCTATTGTCTATTCTGGTACGAAACTGAATATTGATTATTTTTTGGAAGATGTGATGGACGAAGATTATGTGGACATTATATATGGTTATTTTAAAGAATCTGTCACAGACAGTGTTGAGGAGGCGATGAAGGATCTTGGCGATGACTATACGGAGGATGAGATTCGCCTGGTACGTATCAAGTTTATTTCTGAAATGGCTAATTGATATGTGCAGGAATGAATAATCTTTAATCGGGGTGTCTTTATCAGGGTGTCTTTTTTGTTGACTGGAAAGGCTTGTTTATAGCCTTTATATAATTGAGGATCAATTTCATTGATTCCTGGCGGATGCTTTGGCTTGAGAATGTTCGGCTATAGTCTTGATGATGAGGTCTCGGTTTTTGTGCCATGCGCAAAACTGGTTTTGCATGCTTTGATATTTTGATGGGATTTGGAATGTGGCGGAAAACTGCATAATATTATGAGATGCGGCTTGCAGGAGATTTGTGCCGGGTCTGATGGCTTGCCGGTCTTTCAGGTTCCCTTTTTTCGGATTTAAGGCTTGTTAAAAAGAAAAGACTGTTTCTTGCTGATAAATAAAATTAGTATATTTGCACGCAATAGATTCTAAAGCTTTATAAACCTATGTCATTTATTGCAGATAAAATTGTTATGGACGGTCTGACGTTTGATGACGTTCTTTTGATACCGGCCTATTCTGAAGTGTTGCCCCGGATTGTTGATTTGTCAACGAGATTCTCAAGAAACATAGCTCTGAATATACCTTTTGTGACAGCCGCAATGGATACTGTTACCGAAGCGAAGATGGCCATTGCGATTGCGCGTGAGGGAGGTATCGGAGTCATCCATAAGAACATGTCAGTCGAGGAGCAGGCGCGTCAGGTCGCTATTGTAAAACGCGCGGAAAACGGAATGATATACGATCCCGTGACAATAAAAAGAGGATCAACGGTCCGCGATGCTTTGAATTTAATGACTGAATATCATATAGGCGGCATTCCTGTTGTTGATGACGGATGTCATCTGGTAGGTATTGTAACAAACAGGGATTTACGCTTTGAGAAAGATTTGAGTAAGAATATCGAGGATGTGATGACTAAGGAGAATCTGGTTACGACAACCCAGCAGGCCGATATGGAGGCTGCCACCCGGATTCTTCAGCAGTATAAGATAGAGAAATTGCCGGTGGTCGATAAGGAAAATAAACTGGTCGGCTTGATTACATACAAGGATATCACCAAGGCAAAAGACAAGCCTATGGCTTGCAAGGACGGGAAAGGACGTTTGCGTGTTGCCGCCGGTGTGGGAGTGACAGACGATACATTGGACCGTATACGCGCGTTGGTTGCGGCAGGTGCCGATGCTGTCGTGATTGATACGGCTCACGGACATTCTGTGTATGTTATTGAGAAATTGAGGAAGGCAAAGAAGGAATTCCCTGATGTTGATATTGTCGTTGGGAATATAGCGACCGGTGCCGCGGCTCGTGCTTTGGTCGAGGCAGGTGCCGATGCTGTAAAAGTTGGAATCGGGCCGGGTTCTATTTGTACTACGCGCGTTGTTGCAGGCGTGGGCGTTCCTCAGTTGACTGCTGTATATGATGTCGCGAAGGCTTTGGAAGGCACGGGCGTTCCTTTGATTGCCGATGGCGGCTTGCGTTATTCGGGCGATGTCGTAAAGGCCTTGGCCGCTGGCGGATATTCGGTGATGATTGGTTCGTTGGTGGCAGGCACGGAAGAGTCGCCGGGCGAAACTATTATTTTCAACGGCCGTAAGTTTAAATCCTATCGCGGAATGGGCTCTCTGGAAGCTATGGAGAATGGTTCTAAAGACCGTTATTTCCAAAACGGGCAGACCGATGTTAAAAAGCTGGTGCCTGAGGGAATTGCCGCCCGCGTGCCTTATAAGGGAAGTCTGTATGAAGTGATTTACCAGCTGGCCGGAGGCTTGCGTGCGGGTATGGGGTATTGTGGGGCTGCGGACATAACGGAATTGCATAAGGCTAAATTTACCCGTATTACAAATGCCGGAGTCTTGGAAAGTCATCCGCACGATGTGGTCATTACAAGTGAGGCTCCTAATTATAGCCGCCCTCAGTAAGATAATGGAATGTCTTTTTGAGATTATATAAGGCTGTTTTTATATTTGCCTGAAAGCGGCCCTGTTGTTTTTCAGTCAGAGATGAAAAGGATTGTTGTTTTATTGTGGGTCTGTTCTTTTATTCTTTGTGTGAGAGCGCAAGGCGGTTCTTTATTGATGCGTGTAGACGGCGTGTCTGTTTCAAGGTCTGAATTTATGCATGCGTATCAAAAAGACACTTCCGTCCCTTTTAACGAATTCCTTTCTCGGTATGTGAGAGTTAAGAGATGGGCATGCGCGGCAAGGAAAATGGGGCTGGATACTACGCGGACGTTTGTTGGCCGCTATTCTTTGTATGAACGGAGAATAAGGGATCTGGCTGCGGCCCCCGCGCAGGATACCGGCAGGCATGTTGGAAACGGCAGTTTGTGCATGGCTCATTTGTTTGTCCGTATACCCCAGGGAGCATCATATAAGGATATGGGCAGACTGCGCTGTCAGTCTGACTCTTTGTATCAAAGCATACGGGGAAACGGTGATTTTGTCGCCTGGATAAAGGAGAATAAGAGCTTTCTTCCGGCAGGCTGGAATGTTGAGATTCAGGAAGTGATCCCCTCCCGGTTACTGGCCTGTTTTTCGTCATGCTTGGATTCTCTTGGAAATGGAACTTTGTCTGAACCGTTTCTTTCACCTGTTGGGATTCACATGATACAGATATTGGATCCGGAATATGGCAAGGCGGATACCGTTAGGGTTGCGGATCTGAGGGATGAGGCCTGGCTGCTTTCTGAATATCGTGATGGATTGCTGGTTCAAATGCTGGAAGACAGCCTTTGTAAGGCTGATGAGAATGTCCTTGAGAAATTCTATAAGAAGCATCGTAGATACTATAAATGGAGACTTCCGCACTTTAAGGGGATTGTGCTGCAGTCTTCAGATAAGATAAAATTGGAGGACTTAGGGAAGCGCCTTTGCGGATATCCTCAAGAGAAGTGGCTGGAAATGATAAGGCAGCTGGAGAATACAGATGACTTATCGTGGTTGAATGTGGATTACGGATTGTTTCAGATAGGGACGAACGCGTGTGTTGACAAATATTGTTTTGGGCAGGGGGATTTCCGTTCGTCTGCAGATTATCCTTATGTGAAAGTGTTGGGAAAAGTATTGAAAAAAAGGCCTGAGTCTTATTTGGATGTTTACGGAAAAGTAAAAGCCGGTTATTGTAAGTCTCAGCTGGAGAAGGAAGACGCGTTTTTGAAGAAAAGGATTAAGGTTGAAATAAACGAAGAGGTTTTAAAAACAGTTAATAATCACGGGGCTATATAAATTAAAACAGTATATTCGCCTGTTGTTTGTATGATTCTTGGAAAGGAAAAATATTAATTATTATTGACAGACAGATGAAAAGGTTGTTGGATATCAGAGTCTTGTTGTTCCTGCAGGTCTGGATGGCCGGTGTGATGTCGTATGCTCAGGACAATATTATCGATGAGGTCGTATGGGTGGTGGGAGATGAGCCTGTTTTAAAATCTGAGATAGAGCAGGCGCGCTTGCGTGCCCAATATGAGGGAGTGAAGTTTGACAAGGACCCTTATTGTGTGATTCCTGAGCAGATGGCGGTGCAGAAGCTTTTTTTGCATCAGGCTGTGATTGACAGTATAGAAGTTTCTGAGTCTGATGTTTTGAAGCAGGTTGACAGGCAGATGAACTTCTATATCCAGCAGATAGGCTCAAAGGAAAAACTTGAGGAGTATCTGAATCAGACGACTACGCAGTTAAGGGAAAGATGGCGTGAGGAAGTACGGAACCAGATGACGGCCGATGAGATGAAGAGGAAAATTGTCGGTGACATAAAGGTGACTCCGGCTCAGGTAAGACGTTATTTTAACGACTTGCCTTCAGACAGCGTGCCTTATGTCCCCACTCAGGTTGAAGTGCAGATAATTACTCAGGAGCCGGGGATTCCTCAGGAAGAGATAGAAAGGGTAAAGGCCCGCCTGCGTGACTTTACGGATCGTATTAATTCTGGAGAGGCCCAGTTTTCTACATTGGCCCGCCTGTATTCCGAAGACCCCGTTTCCGCGCGTCAGGGCGGAGAAATGGATTTTATGGGACGAGGCCAGCTGGTGCCCGAATTTGCCGCGGTCGCTTTTAACCTGACAGACCCTGATAAAGTTTCCAAGATAGTGGAGACGGAATACGGCTTCCATATAATCCAGCTGATTGAAAAGCGCGGCGACCGTATAAAGGTGCGCCATATATTGTTGAAGCCTCAGATCCCTGATGAGAAAATCAGCAGCGCGATAATGCGCCTGGACTCAATTGCCGATGACATCCGATCAGGTAAGTTCTCGTTTGAATCCGCCGCGGCGTATTTGTCAAGCGACAAGAATTCAAAGAATAATAATGGACTGATGCCTAATAAAAATGAGGGGACTTCCCATTTTGAAATGCAGCAGCTCCCGCAGGAAATAGCCGTTGTCGTTGATAAGATGAATATAGGCGAGATCTCGAAAGCCTTTACAATGATTAATACCGAGAATCAGAAGCTGGAGTGTGCCATAGTCAGGCTGAAGACAAGAATTCCTGGTCATAAGGCCACTATTACCGAAGACTATCAGCGGCTGAAAAATGTGGTTCTGGAAAGACTGCAGAATGAAAAACTGGAGAAATGGATTGCCGGAAAGCAGAAATCAACGTATGTCCGCATAAATGAGAAATGGAAGAATTGTGATTTCCAGTATCCGGGATGGAATCAGAATTAAAGTAAGAATGATACTGTTGTTAATATAGAATGTTGGGCAGGAAGAGGCACGGTCGTTTATTTGGCGGGCATAGGATATTGTTGGGCGGTATTCTGTGCCTGTCCGGCATCTGCGCCGCACAGGTGCGTACCGCACGGCAGGCGGCGCATGACGGGCCTAAGAAAACAAAGGTGTATTTATTGCATTCTGATATTTTGAGATTTAATAAGGATTTGAATCCTGATGCCCGGATCTTGGTTGGAAATGTCAGGTTCAGGCATGACAGCGTATACATGGATTGTGATTCCGCTTATTATTATGAGGCCGGGAATTCATTGGAGGCTTTTGGAAATGTGAGGATGCGGCAGGGAGATACCTTGTTTATTTATGGCGACCGGTTGTTTTATGACGGCAACTCAAGGATAGCCATGTTGCGTGAGAATGTGAGGATGATTGACAGGGAAACCGTTTTGACGACCGACAGCTTTAATTACGACAGGGTTTTTGAGCTTGCCTATTTCTTTGACGGAGGCACTTTGACTGATTCCGTCAATATATTGACTTCTGACTGGGGAGAATATAGCCCGGTAACGAAAGATGCCGTGTTTAATTATGATGTGAGGCTGGTAAATCCTGATTTTACCCTGACCTCGGATACGCTGAAATATAATTCTCAGACGAAGATTGCCAATATCGTCGGCCCTTCTGAAATTGTAAGTGAGGCCAGCCATATTTATTCGGAGTCAGGCTATTATAATACGATAACGGGAAAGGCTGATTTGTTGAACCGGTCGGTTTTGACTAACGGCGCGAAAAGACTGGTGGGCGACAGCCTGTTTTATGACAAGAATCAAGGTTATGGAGAGGCTTTTCGTGATGTCGTCATGACCGATACGGAGAATAAGAATATTCTGACGGGGGAGTATGGCTATTATAATGAGCTGGAAGGAAACGCCTTGGTTACAGACAGTGCTGTCGCCATTAATTATTCCCAGAATAATGACAGCCTGTATATGCACGGTGATACCTTGAGAATGCTGACTTACAATATGAATACAGACTCTGTATACAGAAAGATGTTCGTATATTATAAGGTACGGATGTATAAGTCCGACATGCAGGGAGTGTGTGATTCCTTGGTCTTTAATTCGCAGGATTCTTGCATGACAATGTATCACGACCCTGTTGTCTGGAATGGAAGCCAGCAGCTGTTCGGTGAGGAAATCCGCGCGTATATGAATGACTCTACGATTGACTGGGCGCATGTTGTCAGTCAGGCCATGTCTGTTGAGCGGATTGATTCGGTTCATTATAACCAGGTGAGCGGCAAGGAAATGAAAGCCTATTTTAAAAATGGCGATTTGAACACTCTGGATGTTATCGGAAATGTCCGGGTGGGGTATTATCCTATGGATAATGACAGCTCGTTGATTAATTTTGTCTCGGCGGAAACAAGTCTGATGAATCTGTATCTGAGCCGGCGTAAGGTGGAAAAGATAAAGATGAGTCCGCAGACTGACGGAACCGCCTATCCTTTGTCGCAGATCCCGGCGGATGAGTTGTACCTGCCTTCTTTTGCGTGGTTTGACTATATCCGCCCGCTGGATAAGAATGACATTTTTGTCTGGAGGGGAAAGAAGGCCGGCCAGGAGCTTAGGAAGGAAGTGAAGAGGGAAATACCGTTGCCCTCGTTGAAGAACGTGGGCAAAAAGAGCCGCGGTGTTTCAGGCCCCTGATCCTGAAAGCGCGGCATGTTTTTATATATGCGGACATGCCGTTGATGGAAAGGGGCCTTTGTCTGATTTTGTTGTTAAAGATATTTGTTTATGAGTGATGTCATTCGGTTGTTGCCTGATTCTGTCGCTAATCAGATTGCGGCGGGAGAGGTGATACAGCGCCCGGCTTCGGTGGTGAAGGAATTGGTGGAGAATGCCGTTGACGCGGGGGCTGGAAACATACATGTAATTGTGAAGGATGCGGGAAAGACTTGCATTCAGGTCACCGATGACGGCAAGGGCATGTCCGAGACTGACGCGCGTATGTCTTTTGAGAGGCATGCCACTTCTAAAATCCGTGATGCCGCCGACTTGTTTTCCTTGCATACGATGGGTTTCCGCGGAGAGGCTTTGGCCTCGGTTGCGGCCGTTGCCCAGGTTGAATTGAGAACCAGGCGGGAATCAGACGAGCTGGGAACGTTTATATCCATTGCCGGATCGAAAGTGCTTGCGCAGGAGCCTGTGTCGTGTGCGAAAGGAAGCAGCTTCTCTGTGAATAATCTGTTTTTCAACGTCCCCGCGAGGAGGAAGTTTTTGAAATCTAACCAGACGGAGTTAAGCAACATACTGGCTGAGTTCGAGCGTATGGCGCTGGTCCGTCCCGATGTCGCTTTTACTTTGTGTCATAACGGCTCAGAATTGTTTAATCTTCCTGTCGCTTCGCCGCGTCAGCGCATTATGGATGTTTTTGGCAAGAAAATAAACCAGCAGCTGTTGGGTCTTGAAGTCGGGACCTCGCTGGTGAAGATTACCGGGTACGTCGGTAAGCCGGAGACTTCGCGCAGGAAAGGATCGCGTCAGTATTTTTTCGTAAACGGGCGTTATATGCGGCATCCTTATTTCCACCGCGCGGTTATGGGCGCCTATGAGAACCTTATACCGGCGGGAGAGCAGATATCGTATTTTATTTATTTTGAAATGGCCCCTTCAGGCATAGATGTGAATATTCATCCCGCCAAGACTGAGATAAAGTTTGAGAACGAACAGGCTGTCTGGCAGATTCTTTCCGCGGCGGTAAAGGAGTCGTTGGGAAGGTTCAATGCGGTGCCGGGTATCGATTTCGATACGGAAGGAATGCCCGATATTCCGGTTTTTACAGGCATGAATAAATATCCGGCTATGCCTTCCGCAGGCTATGATGTGTCTTATAATCCTTTTGCCTCCGGTAAGGATGACGGTGCTTCTGATGGTGCCTTTGCGGCGGAACCCGGCCGGAAAGGAGAGTACCGTGACTCACATCGCCGGGCTCCTGTTCCTTCGGAATGGGAAAGGATGTACCTGCCTTCCGGTGCTTGCCCCGGTGAGGCCTCCGCGTCAGGCGATAGCCTTCATGGTTCCGTAGAAAGAGCAGACGTGTATTTCCAGTTCAAGGGACGTTATATCTTGACTTCTGTCAAGTCGGGGTTGATGATAATAGAGCAGACCCGCGCGCATCTGAGGGTCTTGTATGATCGTTATTTGAGCCAGCTGCAGAATCATAGGGGAGTATCTCAGAGAGTGCTGTTCCCTGAGATTGTCCGGTTCCCGGCATCGGAGGCTGTCATGTTGGACAGTATATGTGACGACCTGCTTGCCATAGGCTTTGACTTGTCTAATCTGGGTGGAGGAAGCTATTCCGTCAATGGCGTTCCCGCCGGCATGGAGGGGCTGGATCCGGCGGAATTGCTCCGTAGCCTTGTAGGCAATTCAATGGCCGGGGGAAATGAATTGAAAGAGGATATTCATCACAGGCTGGCTTTGACAATGGCTAAGTCTGTGGCTATTGTTCCGGGACAGGTATTGGGTAATGACGAGATGGGCAGTCTGGTCGACGGGCTGTTTTTATGTCAGATCCCGAATTATACTCCGGAAGGCAAGCCCATACTCTCCGTGATATCGGGTTCCGATATTGACAAGCTGTTTTAGGCTTTTAATTTGAGGCCCGGAAGGCCGGCGGAGGAAAGAAGCCCTGGTCTGCGGCCGCGCGGGGCGTGTCTCAGGATCCGCGCGGCGGATCATAAGCGGTCCTGTCTGCCGTTCCTGTCAGATTGTCCGCTTTCATGGTGACTGGATGGCTGCCTGCGGGGTATAGCATGTCATATATGTTAAATCTATGTTAAATCTATGTTAAATCATAGGGGGGGTAATGATGTAAGTTAAAATTTATATAACTTTACGGCCGTTGGCAATGATATTGCTTGAAGTTATTTTGTTTTAGGGGTAGATGAGTGCGGTGTTTTTTTAAAAAATGGGGTTTTGTCATAAAAAAAAGCGGGCAGACTCTTGTGTGAAAGATTTTTTCTGTATATTTGCACTCGGATGTCTTTTTTTATACAATGTAAGTGAATTTGTAAAATAAAGTGATTTTGTAAATAGATGATAATTATGAGAAAGTTTATGTTAATGCTGGCTGTTGCCGGTTTTTCTGCCGCCGCTATGGCGCAGGAGAGTGTGAAGGCTACGGATATTCCTGTTAAGAAGGATATCGTAGAGACCAATTCCTTTTGGAGTAACTGGTTTATTCAGGCTGGAGTAAATTATAATGTATTTTATTCCAGTCAGGAAGTAGGTGTAAGCAAGAATCCGTTTAAGGATCGTGGCGCGGTAGGTTTCAATGTGGGAGTGGGCAAGTGGTTTACTCCGGGTTTGGGATTGAGGCTGAAGTTTGACGGTATCACCGGGAAGCAGGTGAATTCAAAGAAAAGTGTGGAAGATTTTGATTATTGGAATCTTCACGGTGATGTATTGGTTAACCTGAGCAATATGCTGTGCGGTTATAATGAGGAGCGTATCTGGAATTTTATACCTTATGTGGGCTCCGGTGTTATCCGTAACTGCTCGGCAAGTAACTATTTATGGGGTGCGAATGTGGGTATCCTGAATACTTTCCGCCTGAACAAGCGTGTAAGCGTAAACGTTGAGGCCGGCGCGCTGGTTGCTCCGAAGTCGTTTGACGGCATCAGCACCAAGGCCGATGGGAAAAAGTACTGGCGTGCAAGTGACAAGGCGCTGTTCGTTTCCGTAGGGCTTACCGTGAACCTTGGAAAGGCCTCCGGGTTCAAGAATACGGCAGACATAGACGCGCTGTTGGCTTTGAACGCCGGCCAGCTGGATGCCTTGAATGCCGCGCTGGCTGCCCAGCAGGATGAGAACGCACGGCTGAAGGAAGAGCTTGCCAAGAAACCGAAAGAGGTTGTCAAGACTGTGGAAGGCGCTAAGGAATATGTGGGCGCTCCGCGTTCGATATTCTTTAATATAGGATCTTCTAAGATTGTTTCCAAGAAAGAGATTGTTAACTTGCAGGTACTGGCCGATGCCGTAAAGGCTGATGACAACATTAAGTTGAAAGTCTCCGGTTATGCCGACAGTGCTACCGGCAGTGCTAAATTCAACCAGAAGCTGAGTGAGGACCGTGCGAATCGTGTCGCTGACGAGCTGGTTAAATTGGGTGTAGACCGTGACAAGCTTGTTGTTGAGGGTCTGGGCGGTGTAGCGACTTTGAATCCTAATTCATACAATCGCCGTGTAATTGTAGATATTGTAAAGTAAATGATTTGAACGCTTTTTAAATAGAAAGAGGCCTTGCGGTCATGGCAGGGTCTCTTTTTTTTGGTATATTCGCGGCACGGTTATGGATATAGGCAGACAATAGCATGATAAGTGTATGGAAAAGGTTATATTGACGGGTGACCGCCCCACAGGGCGGCTGCATTTGGGGCATTACGCGGGGTCGTTGAAAAGGCGTGTGGAGCTTCAGAATACGGCAGGGTTCAGCAGGATGTTTGTGTTTGTCGCTGATGCGCAGGCTCTCACGGACAACGCTGACAATCCTGAAAAAGTACGGCAGAACATCATTGAGGTGGCGTTAGACTATCTGGCTTGCGGATTGGACCCGGCAAGGGTGACTTTGTTTATCCAGTCACAGATTCCTGAGCTGGCCGAATTGACCGCTTATTTCATGAATCTGGTTACGGTATCGCGCCTGCAGCGCAACCCTACGGTTAAGGCCGAAATACAGGCGCGTGATTTTAGAACCGGCATCCCTGCGGGCTTCTTCTGTTATCCCGTAAGTCAGGCCGCCGATATTGCCGCGTTTAGGGCGACTGATGTCCCGGCGGGAGAAGATCAGGAGCCTATGCTGGAACAGACTCGTGAGATAGTAAAGCGTTTTAATTATATTTACGGCGACACGCTGGCAGAGCCGCGGATATTGTTGCCCGAAAGCCGGGCCTGCATGCGCTTGCCGGGTATTGACGGAAAGGCGAAAATGAGCAAGTCGCTGGGTAACTGCATTTATTTGTCCGACTCTGAAAAGGAGGTTCAGGCAAAGGTCCGTAGCATGTATACGGATCCCGGTCATATAAGGGTTTCAGATCCGGGCCGGATAGAAGGAAATTGTGTTTTTGCTTATCTTGACGCGTTTTGCCGTCAGGAGCATTTTGAAAGATATCTCCCTGAATATCCTGATCTTGATGAGTTGAAAGCCCACTACCGGAGGGGAGGTCTGGGCGATGTAAAGGTGAAAAGGTTCCTGAATGCCGTTCTTGAAGAATTTTTGGCTCCTTTCCGTGCCCGCAGAAAAGAGTTTGAACAGGATATCCCTGAGGTGTATAATATCCTGAAGCGGGGCAGCATGCGGGCCCGTGAGGTGGCTGCGGATACGTTGTCTGATGTGCGTAAGGCGATGAGGATTGATTATTTTGACGATCTGGATTTGATTGGCCGGCAGGCCCGGCGGTTTAAAGACGGAGTGCGGCCTTGAACGCGGTAAAGGGCGGCAGGGTTGTTGTTTTTCGGTTTTTCCCTTAAAAAAGAGGGAAAAAATTTTGCATGTTGAGAAAAATCGCTTACTTTCGCGTTGTTTTTGAAGCGGAAGATGCATCGGGCGTTTAGCTCAGCTGGTTCAGAGCATCTGCCTTACAAGCAGAGGGTCGGCGGTTCGAATCCGTCAACGCCCACTATAGGAGGCCGTCTCATCATAAGCGAGGCGGCCTTTTTTGTATGCCGTGTCCTCCGGGATATTGCCGGCCGGCATATACGGAGGCGGTGAGCGGCCT
>CAYUIJ010000011.1:0-38834 GCA_964444735.1 uncultured Bacteroides sp.
ACCGGACACAAAAAACAACCACTTTTTTTAAAACTAACCAAATAAAGGGACAATAAGCCGCCCCTTTCAACAGACGAACCTACAGTGAAACTTTTATATCTCCCCATGCAAAAACCGGATCAACAGAAGATGCTAATGTACCATCTTCATTCCACAATATATCTGCCAGACCTACATGTAAGCATTGACCAACCTTAACCTGAAAGATATCAAGTTGTATAGCATGTTTTTATATCGCCATAATAACTGATTATAAACAAATCTGCGCCTTTTATCAAAGTGCCATCATTCAAAACGGCTTTTACCTGATTGTTTGATACAGATAAACAAAAAGAATCTGTCTTCACCGACTGCTTATTATCTGATATACTAAAGTTTATTTGTCAACAACCCGTTCCAGATCGGCTGCCGTACTTGTTTCAACTAAAGTCAATCCCCAAACAAATCCTTATACATGAACGATTGTTGACATCTTCCAAAAATCCAAATTTTTCTTCCACCCTGTCTAATTGAGATGATTGTACCTCATAAACAAATCGCACCCCGGAAGTTTTGTGCCTGACTTCCGGGGTGCGATTCAATTTAGGACAGCCTTTTTCCCTATCTCCTCCCTGACAGGGGAAGAGAAAAACGGACAGAATCCGCCTGACAGGTCACCCCTTCCCCGCCATAACCTTCCATGTAAGGGCACTCAGCGCAGCACCAACGAACGGTGCAACGATAAACAACCATAATTGTATCAAGGCTTCGCCACCTTGGAACAGTGCCGGGCCGATGCTACGCGCAGGGTTCACTGATGTGCCAGTGATAGGAATACATACGATATGTATTAAAACCAACGTCAAGCCGATGGCAAGGCCTGCCAAGTTACCCGCACCTTTCTTCTCGTCTGTAGAGCCAAGCACTACGAGCACAAAGACAAACGTGAATACGGCTTCCGCAATGAATGCTTGTAACATCATACCTTCTTCAAAACCATTGGAACCAGTTGTGGTAGGTCCACCATGGACTCCGGCAGATACCAATGCGTAAAGGATGGCTGAACCGATGATGGCTCCGATAATCTGGAACACCATATACATACCGGCATCCTTGCCACTCATTCTTCCAGACAAGAATACCCCCAATGTAATAGCAGGATTGATATGACATCCTGATATACCGCCTATGGTGTATGCCATGGCGACTACTGACAGACCGAAAGCCAAAGCCACACCTATCGTTCCAACTCCAGCGCCTACTGTTCCGGCAATACTACCGGAAAAAACCGCACTGCCACATCCCATTAAAACCAGAACCATAGTTCCAATCATTTCCGCAACGTACTTTTTCATGACTGTAACTTTTTAATTAGACATTATTGTTTTTATTTACCATATAATTTACAAATATATTTCCTTTTCTTGACAAGACAAATATGTGCAACGATTTTTAACATAGTCCTCACCGCCGGCTATATTGTCTCCATCCGATGCAGCCTGCAGACACTCATTGTATTTGCAAAAAGCAGTATCAATCCAATGCCTGTCCTTATCTGTAGCGCAGACAGCGGTGCCTTGATGTGTATGCGTCTCCATGCTCGTAGCGCATCCTACACAATGCCCGTTGACACCCCAATGATCATATAGCTCACTATCGTCACAAACACCTAAGGAACAATGCAGCAGTAAATCCAACATCATCAAAGAAAAAATATCTTAAAAACATATCATCCTATTATATTAATCACTAACTTTGCCTGAGACAAAAAAGAACAAAGGGGTGCCCTGCAAGAACGGGCTGAGATTATACCCTACGAACCTGATACGGATTATGCCGGCGAAGGGATTGTTATGGACTCTATACTCTCAAAAAAGCTTGCTCCTCTGCACTTCTTTTTCTTTGCTTATACATTTAATACACATTTAATTCATTATTTTATGAAAATTTATGTAAACGACAAAGAAACAGATGTTTCTGAAAACATCAAAGTCAATGATCTTGCCTGTCAGCTTCAATTGTCCGGCAAAGGGATCGCACTGGCCGTAAACAATCAAATGATTCCGCGTGCGGAATGGAGCAGCACCACTCTCAAGGCCGAATCACGCGTCATCATCATTAAAGCGGCTTGCGGAGGATAAAAAAATATGCTGCCATTGCAGTTCATCACCCACCATACCGGAAGATATTCGTATCTTGACTCGGCACGTATGGCACTTGAAGGCGGATGTAAATGGATTCAGTTGCGGATGAAAGATGCCAATGAAAAGGATTTTAGGGAAACAGCCCTTAAAGTACAGGAAATGTGCAGACAGCACGAGGCGACTTTTATCATTGATGACCACGTGGAACTGGCCAGGGAGATAAAGGCCGACGGAGTACATTTGGGGAAAAATGACATGCCCGTAGCAGAAGCACGCCGGTTCCTGAAAGAAGAATTCCTCATAGGAGGCACCGCCAACACGTTTGAGGATATTATGATGCACTTCAATGCCGGTGCCGACTATATCGGATGCGGTCCGTTCCGGTTTACAGCCACCAAAAAGAACCTAAGTCCTGTTTTGGGACTGGATGGGTATAAAGCCATCATCGGCCGGCTGAAAGAAATGTGTATCCGCATACCCGTTGTAGCTATCGGGGGCATTACTTATGACGATATCCCCGATATCATGAATACGGGAATTCACGGAATAGCACTATCGGGAACAATCCTGAACGCGGCCAGTCCGGTTGAAGAAACACGACGAATATTGAACATACAATATTAAACTATCACATAATGGAAAAACTTATAATCGCTGGAAAAGAATTCAACTCACGTCTTTTTTTCGGAACTGGAAAATTCAATTCAAATGAATTAATGGAGCAAGCCATTCTGGCTTCAGAAACTGAAATGGTTACCGTTGCAATGAAACGCATTGAACTGGGCGACAAAGAAGACGATATGTTGAAACATATTCAGCATCCGAACATCCGGCTGTTGCCTAATACATCGGGAGTCCGTGATGCGGAAGAAGCCGTATTCGCTGCCCGGATGGCCCGTGAAGCCTTTGGAACCAACTGGCTGAAACTGGAAATCCATCCAGACCCCAGATATTTGCTTCCCGACTCGGTAGAGACGCTGAAAGCAACCGAAGAACTTGTAAAAATGGGATTCGTTGTTCTTCCCTACTGCCAGGCAGACCCCACTTTATGCCGTCAGCTTGAGGAAGCCGGAGCTGCAACTGTAATGCCGCTGGCCGCGCCTATCGGCACAAACAAAGGGCTGCAGACAAAAGACTTCATCCGCATCATCATCGAGCAGGCCAATGTGCCGGTTGTTGTAGATGCGGGTATCGGTGCTCCGAGTCATGCGGCCGAAGCGATGGAAATGGGAGCTTCGGCCTGTCTCGTAAACACTGCCATTGCCGTAGCTGGAAATCCTGTAGAAATGGCAAAGGCTTTCAAGGAAGCAGTCATTGCCGGACGACGCGCCTACGAAGCCGGACTTGGAAGTGTAGGCCGCACATTTGAAGCTTCAGCTTCATCACCTCTGACCGCTTTCCTGAACAAATAACCCCCCCCCGATAACTTATTTTTCTTATGGAGAATACAGCAGACAAAAAAGCTTACGCACACGCAGAAAAGGCATATATGCAAGGTACTCTGTTCCCCTTTATCAAAGTGGGAATGCAGAAAGTAAACCTTACCCCGACCGTCTCTATAGTCAATGGTAAGAAAACGGTAACTCCAAACGCCCCCGTATATATATATGATACCAGCGGGCCGTTTAGTGACCCTGACGTAGAAACAGACCTCAAGAAAGGCTTGCCGCGTATGCGTGAAAAGTGGATAACCGGACGGGGAGATGTGGAGCGGTTGTCATCCGTCACGTCAGAATATGGAAAAATGCGCCATAACGACAAAAGTCTCGGTCATCTGCGCTTCGAGCATATAGCTCTTCCCTATCGGGCGAAAAAAGACAGATGTTGCACCCAGATGTATTATGCAAGGCAAGGTGTCATTACTCCTGAAATGGAATACGTTTCCGTCAGAGAGAACATGAACTGCAAAGAACTGGGCATTGACACACACATCACACCGGAATTTGTCCGTGACGAAATTGCCTCAGGACGCGCAATACTTCCGGCAAACATCAATCATCCGGAAAGCGAGCCGATGATTATCGGACGTAACTTCCTGGTAAAAATAAACACCAATATCGGAAATTCCGCCACAACCTCAACAATCAAGGAGGAAGTAGAAAAGGCCGTATGGAGCTGCAAATGGGGAGGCGATACGCTGATGGATCTTTCAACGGGAGCCAATATCCACGAAACACGCGAATGGATTATAAGAAACTGCCCTGTTCCGGTAGGTACTGTTCCCGTCTATCAGGCTCTGGAAAAAGTCAAGGGCAAAGTGGAAGACCTTACTTGGGAGATATACAAGGACACACTCATTGAGCAATGTGAACAGGGAGTTGACTATTTCACAATCCATGCGGGAATCCGCCTCCGGAATGTACACCTTGCAGAAAAGCGCCTTTGCGGAATCGTAAGCCGTGGAGGAAGTATCATGAGCAAATGGTGTCTTTTGCACAACGAGGAAAGCTTCCTATACAGACATTTTGATGACATCTGTGATATTCTGGCACAATATGACGTTGCCGTATCATTAGGTGACGGCCTGCGTCCGGGAAGCATTTACGATGCCAACGATGAGGCTCAGTTTGCCGAACTCGATACCATGGGCGAATTGGTATTGCGCGCATGGGACAAGAACGTACAGACACTTATCGAAGGGCCTGGACATGTTCCTTTGCACAGAATCAAGGAAAACATGGATCGCCAGATAAGCCATTGCCACAATGCTCCGTTCTACACGCTCGGCCCGCTCGTTACCGATATCGCTCCCGGATATGACCATATCACTTCGGCTATCGGCGCGGCCCAGATAGGCTGGTTAGGTACGGCCATGCTATGTTATGTCACTCCCAAAGAACATCTCGGACTACCCGGTAAGGAGGATGTGCGTACCGGCGTTATCACATACAAGATTGCAGCGCATGCCGCTGACCTGGCAAAAGGACATCCCGGCGCGCAGATCCGTGACAACGCTCTTTCAAAGGCAAGACACGAATTCCGCTGGCGCGACCAGTTCCATTTGAGCCTTGATCCTGACAGGGCACTTGAGTACTTTAACGAAGGACATCATACCGACGGTGAATACTGTACCATGTGCGGACCGGACTTCTGCGCTATGAAACTGAGTCAGGATGTAAGGAAGATAAATAAAGAATAAGAACAAACTGAATGTATACATAAAATGTTTAGTGAGGAATTAGAAAAGATATCATGGGAAGAGACAACCGGAGCCATCTTCTCAAAAACAGACGCCGATGTACGCCGTGCATTAGGCAAAGAACATTGCAATGTAGACGATTTCATGGCACTGATATCGCCTGCGGCCGGACCATACCTCGAAACAATGGCCAGGCTGAGCCGGAAATATACACTGGAACGTTTCGGCAAAACCATTTCAATGTTCGTGCCGCTCTATATTACAAACTCATGCACCAACTCGTGCGTTTATTGCGGATTCCATGCCGGCAATCCAATGAAACGCACGATTCTTACGGAAGAGGAAATGGTCAACGAGTATAAGGCTATCAAGAAACTCGCGCCTTTTGAGAACTTGCTTATCGTTACAGGCGAAAATCCGGCCAAAGCGGGTGCCCCCTATATAGCAAGGGCTCTTGACCTGGCAAAGCCTTATTTCAGTAACCTGAAAATAGAAGTAATGCCGTTAAGTACCGAAGATTATAAGGCGCTGATAAAGCACGGACTGAACGGAGTTATCTGTTTTCAGGAAACATATAACAGATCCAATTACGGAACTTACCACCCAAGAGGTATGAAATCTGACTTTGAATGGCGTGTAAACGGTTTCGACCGTATGGGACAAGCGGGTGTACATTCCATCGGCATGGGCGTTCTCATTGGCCTGGAAGACTGGAGAACCGATGTGACGATGATGGCTTATCACCTGCGTTATCTGCAAAAGCATTACTGGAAAACAAAATACAGCGTGAATTTCCCGCGTATGCGTCCGTCTGAAAACGGAGGGTTCCAGCCGAATGTCATTATGAGCGACCGCGAGCTGGCACTGCTTACTTTCGCCATGCGTATCTTTGACCATGATGTCGACATATCTTATTCAACCCGTGAAAGCGCGGCATTCCGCGACAACATGGCAACACTGGGAGTCACAACCATGAGTGCGGAAAGTAAAACGGAACCGGGAGGATATTACAGTTATCCGCAAACATTGGAACAGTTCCGCGTAAGTGACGGGCGCAAGGCCGTAGAAGTATGGAAAGCCTTGACAGAACTGGGACGCTGGCCGGTCTGGAAAGACTGGGATGCCAGTTTTGACAGCACGCATATACAAAAATAAGACTTGTTCTTTAACGGATATGGACACCCCCGTTTCTTTTCGGAATATCCATGCCGTAATATAATAATTATATTTATCAACCGATGGAACGATACAACAGACAAATTATTCTGCCGGAAATAGGAAAAGACGGACAGAAAAAAATAGGACAGGCAAGAATCCTTCTGGTGGGTGTCGGAGGACTGGGCTCACCCATAGCTCTTTATCTGACGGGAGCCGGAGTAGGAACAATCGGCCTGGTGGACGGCGATGTCGTAGATACAAGCAATCTGCAAAGGCAGATTCTTTATAAGGAGCGGGAAGCGGGAATGCCTAAGGCGGAAACGGCCCGCAGGCATCTTCTCGAGCTGAACAGCGGAATCTGCATACATGCCTGCAATTCCCGCCTTACAGACAAGAACGCTCATGATATTATCAAGGATTATGATATCGTCATTGACGGATGTGACAACTTTGCAACCCGGTATCTTATCAATGATACATGCGTGGATTTAGGCAAAATATATGTTTATGGCACCATCCGGGCTTTTGACGGCCAGGTAGCCGTATTTAATCATCCTAAGGGAAAATGTACATACCGGACTCTTTATCCCAATGAAGAGGAGATGTTGTCAATGCCGGAGCCGCCTAAAGGAGTTATCGGAGTTACTCCCGGAATTATCGGGTGCGCGGAAGCGATGGAGGCGCTTAAGATTATCGGAGGATTCGGAGATCCGCTGATAGACAAATTATGGACAATTGATTTGAAAACCTTACAGAGCCGCATAATTTCATTATAAACTTTTGCATTCAAATTTAAATGAGCATGAAACTAATCGTAATTACAACTCCCGCTTTCTTTATCGAAGAAGACCGGATAATAACGGCGTTGTTTGAGGAAGGACTGGACTATCTGCATTTGCGTAAGCCCGGCACGGGGCCTGTATATTCTGAACGGTTGCTCTCACTTATTCCGGATCAATACCATAAGCGGATAGTAACGCATGATCATTTTTATCTGAAAAACGAATTTAACTTAATGGGAATTCACCTGAATCACCGCAATCCGGATATTCCTGACAAATACAGAGGGCACGTCAGCTGTTCTTGCCATAGCATGGAAGAAGTAAAACGGTTCAAGGAAATATGCGGCTATGTTTTTATAAGTCCTGTTTTCGACAGTATCTCAAAAAGCAACTATGATTCGGCATACACGAAAGAACAAATTACCAATGCGTCAGAATCAGGAATCATAGACCGCAAGGTCGTTGCCCTGGGCGGAATAAATAAGGAGAATCTTCACCGGATAAAGGAATTCGGATTTGGAGGAGCGGCGTTGTCGGGCGATATATGGAATAAGTTCGATACATTAGGAAGCGTCAGTTACAGACATGTTATTGAACATTTCAAGGAACTGAAAAAGATAGCGAAATAAAAACGAATGAAATGCGTCTGAAATGTTATAAAGATTTATACCTTTGCATAGAACTTAAAAACTAATAGACAAACTCTATTGTAGAATCATGAGCAGAAAAGAAGAGCCTTTTATGGTATTTTCCGGAACGAAGTCGAGATACCTTGCAGAAAAAATTTGTGTCGGTCTGGGATGCGAATTAGGAAATATGAATATCACTCATTTCGCCGATGGTGAATTCGTGGTTTCATACGAAGAGTCCATTCGTGGCCGTTATGTATTTCTGGTACAGTCAACATTCCCCAATTCAGACAACTTGATGGAGCTTTTACTGATGATTGACGCGGCGAAAAGGGCCTCTGCCAAAAGCATCATCGCGGTTATCCCTTACTTCGGATGGGCTCGTCAGGACAGAAAAGACAAGCCGCGCGTATCAATTGGAGCAAAACTGGTCGCAAACCTGTTAAGCGTTGCTGGAATTGACCGCTTGATTACAATGGACCTGCATGCGGACCAGATCCAAGGATTCTTTGATGTTCCCGTGGATCACTTATACGCGTCTACAGTATTCATTCCGTATATACAGTCGCTGAATCTGGAAAATCCGGTTATCGCTACTCCCGATGTCGGCGGTTCTAAGCGTGCGAGTTCTTACTCTAAATATTTGAATGTGCCATTGGTATTGTGTCACAAGACACGCGAAAAAGTCAATGTCGTGGCTTCTATACAGATCATTGGCGATGTAAAGGACAAAAATGTTATTCTGGTAGATGACATGGTAGATACCGCAGGTACCATCACCAAAGCCGCGGATATCATGAAAGAAGCCGGAGCACGCTCCGTACGCGCCATAGCGACTCATTGCGTAATGTCTGGAAACGCGTTGGAAAAAGTACAAGGATCGGCACTCGAAGAACTGGTATTTACCGATAGCATTCCATATTCAAGCCGTTGCGCGAAAGTAAGGCAATTGTCTATTGCGGATATGTTTGCTGAGACAATCCGCCGCGTAACTACCAATGAATCTATCAGTTCACAATATATCATTCAATAATTGTATTCAAACGGAATTTAAAAGGCTTTTGCCGGCAACAGAATGTCAGAATAGAGCTAATTAAATTCTGTTTTTCCCATACATAAACAGGCAATTGTTTTATTAAAAAAACATAAAAGCGGCTCTTGTTCTTTTTTATAATCAAAAGAATAAGATATTTTTACCACATTATCATTTAATAAAAATATTTTTATGAAAGCACTAACTTTTTTATTTGCAAGCGTGGCTGTTTTGGCAGCTTCTTGTCAGGCACAGCCTGTTTCTTATAAGATTACGGGTACCGTAGAAGAAGGTTCTGTAATTAAAGACAACACATTGGCAGTAATTGCCAGGATGTCTGCAAAGGGCCTGGAATTCATTGATACTGCAAAGGTTGAGAATAAACAGTTTGTATTCAATGGAAAAGCCGACACTACCGAGTTTTTAAGTATCTGTTTCTTTGAAGAGGGAAAGAACAGGCCATACACGAGTCCTGTTGATTTCGTATTTGAGAATGGCAATATTACCGTACAATGTAAGGAAAACGGCAATATTGTTACGGGTACCGCCTACAATGATTTACTGAATTCATTAAATATGAAGATTGACAGCATTTATGAGCCGGTGACCCCAATATATAAAACTATTATGGGAGACACTACTCTTACAGAAGAAGAAAGGGGCGCCAAAATTGAAGAATATAAAGAGCAGATGCGTAAATTAATGCCGCAGGCTCAGGAATTATACAAGACATTTATCAGCAACAATGTTGATAACATTGTAGGCTGTTCTTTATTTATAAGACATCGTGGTAATTTCACAATGGATGAGCAGGAAGCTATTATCGCAAAAATGCCCGCGGCTTACGCTGACAATGAGGAAATACAAGATATCAAGAAAACAATTGAGCTTGACAAGAAAACCGCTGTCGGGCAGAAATTCATAGATTTCACATTGAAAACTCCGCAAGGAAAGGATTTGTCACTGTCTGAAATCGTTGCCAAGAATAAAGTTACCTTAGTGGACTTCTGGGCCAGCTGGTGTGGTCCATGCCGTGCTGAAATGCCTAACGTTGTTGCGGCATACAAGACTTTCAAGTCTAAAGGATTGGAAATTGTCGGTGTCTCACTCGATGACAGTATGGAAAAATGGACAGCGGCTATCAAGGATTTAAAAATCACTTGGCCGCAAATGTCCGACCTTAAGGGGTGGAAATGCGAAGCCGCTGGATTATATAATGTACGCGCTATCCCTGCCACTCTGCTGATCGGGCAAGACGGTACTATTCTTGCGAAAGGTTTGCGTGGAGAAAAACTTGAAGAAAAATTGGCCGAATTATTGAAATAAAGACAGTTTCTGTCATTGAAATTGCAGAGGATGCGTTGGCCTGTCAACGCATCCTCTTTTTTACAGTATAAAAACACAGGCTGTGCCATGCATTGGAATTCAGAAAAGTGGAAATGACGGCAGATGCCAAGGCACCGGGATACAGCCTGTCACCGGCGGGCGTAAGAAAATGCCCGGTACATTGCGGATTGTGCCGATACCCGTGCGGCCGTGCTCATCCGCTACCGTAATGAATGGCTTTATCCGCGCTACGGATACAGACGGATCCCATCCGTGATTCCCGTGACTTTTATTTTCTGAAGCATGCGCCTGTGAACGCGAGTTGATTGTATTCCTGCCGGGGGTACGAATGCAAAAAACCGGCTGATTCGTAATGGCTTGAGTATGGATTGGGGAGCTTCATGCTGTTTACTGAATATCCCTTAGCCGCTGAAATTTTTGAAAAAAGAGAGCGCACCGTTTTTCCCGGTGCGCTCTCTTTTTCAAACGGAAAGTCTGATTCGCTCACGTAAACCAGCGTACATAGCAGAAATCCTGGCGATGGGGGAGATCCGGATGTTTCGGGAACATACGGTATGCCAGTTTAAAGCTTCCCGCGTTATTCAATACATGAACACACTGGAAAGTATATATGTTGCCTTCACGCTTGACCACATTCATTGGTTCTACCGAATAAATATGTTCCTTGTCATCTTTACCTTTGTAGATTGTTACCAGCTCCACCCCGATTGCGTCATCAAGATCTTTTTCATCAAGAACTACCGTTAAGGTATATCCCTTTCCGCTTTCAATTCCGCTGTCAACCAATGCCTCCGAGCGGAAAGTTGAAATAACCTCAATACTGTCCCATTTCTCGGCAACGGCCTCTTCCCATGCTGTCAGCTCCTTGACTTTGGCATAATTGTTTTCCTGTAACTCATGGTAACGGGGAGCTTCTTTACAATAAAACTTGGAATAATAATCATCTAACTGACGTTTCATTGTATAATGGGGGGCGATACGGGCAATGGAATTCTTTATTGTACGGATCCAGCCTTCAGAATATCCTTTTCTGTTAAGGGCATAATAAAGAGGAAGAATCTCTGTTTCTAACATGGCGTATATGGCAGCCGCGTCCAGCTCATCCTGGTATGCATGGTTCACATAAGTAGGCTTATCGCTCAATGCCCAGCCCGCGCCTTCACGATACCCTTCAAGCCACCATCCGTCTAACACCGAGAAGTTGATGACACCATTCATCAACGCTTTTTCTCCGGAAGTTCCCGAAGCTTCCAACGGACGTGTAGGAGTATTCAGCCAGATATCAACGCCTGAAATCAAACGCCGGGCCAGTTTCATATCATAATTCTCTAGGAAAATGATCTTGCCTAAAAACTCCGGACGACGGGAAATTTCTATAATCTGCTTAATCAGGCCCTGTCCGGCACCGTCATGAGGATGCGCCTTGCCGGCAAACAAGAACTGAACAGGATAATCCGGATTATTGACAATCTTTGCAAGACGAGCCAGATCGGTAAAGAGCAGGTGCGCACGCTTATATGTGGCAAAACGACGCCCGAAACCAATCAGCAACGCATTCGGATTGATTTTTTCAATCAGTGAGACCACGCGGGAAGGATCACCCTGACGTTTCAGCCAGTCTTCACGGAATGACTCGCGGATATAACTGGTCAGCTTGTTTTTCAAACACTGGCGGGTTGCCCATATTTCTTCGTCAGGAACCTGATAGATGGCCTCCCAGATTTTTACATTGGACAAGTCATACAGGAAATTCGAATCAAAATACTTGTCATAGAGCTCCTGCCATTCAGTAGCGCACCAAGTCTGAAAATGGACTCCGTTTGTTACATATCCTACATGGTTCTCTTCAGGAAAATATCCTTTCCAGATACCTGAGAACATTTCCTGGGAAACTTTCCCATGCAGTCTGCTCACTCCATTGACCTCCTGACATGTATTGCATGCGAAAATTGACAAGCAGAAACGCTCGTTATGATCTCCCGGGTTCATACGCCCCATATCCATCAAGTCATCCCATGTGATTCCTAACATCTGAGGATAGCCATTCATGTATTTCCCAAACAGGCCTTCGTCAAAATAATCATGGCCTGCAGGTACCGGAGTGTGCACGGTGTATAATGATGAGGCGCGTACCAGCTCCAGTGCCTGATTGAATGTAAGCCCCTCCTTGACATAGTCGCACAGGCGTTTAAGGTTGCAAAGCGCGGCATGCCCTTCATTGCAATGATAAATGTCTTTTTTTATTCCAAGGGCCTGCAAGGTCAGCATACCGCCGATACCGAGAAGAATCTCCTGTTTCAGTCTGTTTTCCCAGTCACCGCCGTAAAGCTGATGGGTAATGGAACGATCGAAGTCACTGTTCATTTCATTATCCGTATCCATCAGGTATAATGGAATACGCCCTACGTTCACGCGCCAGATACAGGCATGTACCAGGTTATTCATATACGGAACGTCCACCACCAGCGGCTGACCGTCCTTGTCTAAGACACGCTCAATAGGAAGACTGCCAAAATTCTGGATTTCATAGTTGGCTATTTGCTGCCCGTCCATTGCCAGAGTCTGCGTAAAGTAGCCATGACGGTAAAGCAAGCCCACACCGCACATGTCTACATTGCTGTCAGATGCCTCTTTCATGTAGTCACCGGCCAAAATGCCCAATCCCCCGGAATAAATCTTCAAGACATGGCTTATTCCGTATTCCATACAAAAATATGCCACGGAAGGACGTGTCTTGTCAGGCTCAACATCCATATAGCTCCTGAATTTGTCATAAACATCATTCATCCGCTTAAGAATGACCTTGTTTTTAGCCAGATCTTCCAGTTGCTCATAGCTCAGGCGCTCAAGAAGCAGCACGGGGTTTTGTCCCGCTTCTGCCCACAATGCAGGATTCAAGTCTTCAAATAAATCCGTAACCTCATGATTCCATGACCACCAGATATTGCGTGACAACTCCGAAAGCCTGGACAGTTTTTCCGGGATTCTGGATTTAACGGTAATCTCTTTCCAGTTAGGCGTATTCGCATTACTAATTTTAATTCTCATAGTTATATAGTTTATTAGAGTCTTTAAGTCTTGTTTAATCTGTCTCGGGAGCGTCTTAGCGCTATGTCGTAGGCTTCATGGTAAAAGGTTACGAAATGCTTCCACAAAGCCTTCTTTGAAATGGCGGAAGCGCGTCTGCGGACCTTTTTAATGTCTTCATCAGATAAGGAAGCGAATTCCACAATTGTCCGCTTGACATCGTCTGCCGCTTCTGAATAATTGTAATCAGAACGATGAATGACTTTTACTCCGTCAGACAAGTCACCGTACCGGCCGGCAAGGGAATTGACCCATAAGCCGAATCCTGAGAGATCCGTCGTTATGGTAGGAACATGAAAGGCGATACTTTCCAACGGAGTATATCCCCACGGCTCATAATACGAAGGATATACAGTCAGATCGCTTCCAAGTATCAGGTCATAGTATGGCATGTCCAATATACCGTCATTACCGTTTAAATAACAGGGAATAAAGATAACTTTTACCCTGTCGCTGGCCGAATTTGTCATCCCTGAAGAACGTAGCATGGCCAGCACTTTGTCATCTCCCGGATTATGCAGCCAATGGGTAAGAAACGGACTCGGCAGGGGCGTATCAAATGACTCCCCGCTCAGCAGCCGCTCCTTTAAGTCTGCCCTCGGCGCGCTGACATAACCCGGAACCATAACGAACCCCACCGCGTCTTTCCGCATATCCGCATCATGGTTTAAGCGCGACAAGGCTTCCAGAAACACATCCTGCCCTTTGTTTTTAAATTCGTAACGTCCGCTTGTACTCAGCAATATAGTATCATCAGACAGGCCGGTCCCCAGCAGTTTGCCTGCCACGCTCAATAATGCCTGCCGTGCCTTCTTGCGTTTCAGCGCAAACTGTCTTCCTTTCGGCACAAAGTCATCCTCAAAGCCGTTCATCAGCACCACATCCGCGCTTTTGCCCAGTAACTGTCCGCATTCCTTGTTTGTTATCCCGCTTACCGTTGTAAAGCAGTCCGCATGAAGCGCCGTCTGTTTTTCGACAGAGTGCTTTGACTGCGTGTTCAGCTCGTATGCCATCTGATCTCCGTTATAAGCGTGCAGATAATCGTACAAAGGCTTGTAGTTCCCGGCAATGGAGCGCCCTACGGTCGTTGCGTGAGTCGTAAAGATTGTCGCTACCTCAGGAAGATGCTTTTGTATGTAAAGCACTCCTATCCCCGTCATCCATTCGTGCGCCTGATATACCACATTATCATACCGCGTCAATCCGTGATAACGGAAATAGCTTTCAACAACCAGCCCCGCCGCGTAGGAAAACATTGAGGCTTCATCATAATCGCCATATGCGTGAAGCGAGTCTACGCCATAATCTGCCCATGCCTGCGTATAGATTTCGTTCTTGATGGAATAATACTTCTCAAAATCAACCAGAAAGACTACAGGATTCCCCGGAATATTCCACCGCCCCGCACGAAACGAAAGATTCTCTTTCGTTTCCGCGTATGATTTCCATTCGCAATACAGGCTCTTGTCTTCTGTCAACAGCGGGTTTTCCTTGCCTCTCCATATATCGGGACCTATAAAGAACAAATGATCGCCCAGCTGGTCATGCAAGGTCTCCGCCCGTGTAGAAAGCACAGTATAAATTCCTCCCACTTTGTTACACACTTCCCAGCTGGACTCAAATACGTATCCCGGCGTTAAATAACGTGTCTCCATATTCGTCATATTTCCGGCAAATATACAAATAATCAATGACACTATGCTAAGAATATATATTATTATATCCGACTGACGAATTAATTAAAAAGTCGTTTCTTTCTCTCCCTCATGCCCCTCCTATCCGCATTCCGGCCGGACGCAACCGCCGCATCGGCCGCTATTCAAAGGGTTGCCGAAAAAGGAAAAAGCACGATGGATCGGCATCCATGAATCTGGCAATGACATCTTCTGAAAGCCGCATTGCCGGGTACGGAACATGCCGATCACCCAGATAAAACGGGAAAAGCCTCACGGCTTAGTGCCCGGACTGCCCTGCGGCACAAGGCCTCAGCCATCCTTGCATCCTTTTCACGGCAGCACTTACGCGCTTTCCGGCGGCCTCACCTTATCGCCGCCAGCACATCGCCGAACCGGGCATGGTTCACGGCCACGCCATCGTCAAGGTCAATCGCGATGGCCTGATCGGCAACCCGGCGCAGACGGCCCTCATACTCGCGGCAGTCTTCCAGCATGACGCGCAGACCCGCAAGGCGGCGCGGCTCGCCGCCCTCCAGCTCTCCCCGCCGCTTCTCAAGAGACACCGCCTCCTCACGCAGACGCTCCATGTAGGGCTGCAGGTACTTGCGGCACACGCGATCCGCCGTGTAGGGGTTCATGCGGTGCATGTACACCAAGGCCCTGAACGAGCCCCTCCGCGAGGCGAACAGCCAGTATATGGGACGGCCCCTGTACATCCTGCAGTGATCCCTCCAGAACCCGCGCATGTAATAGCGCTCTATGCGGGGACATTCAATAAATAGCATCAATAAATAGCATAAAACAGCCAACTATCTCATACTTACAGTATTGCGAAATAGTTCAATAAAATTAAACAGTCCTGAATTTATTCTCAATAATATCGGTCAGAACATCCTTCATTTCCAGACCTGCGGCACGAACCTGTTGCGGAATGAAGCTGGTCTCGGTCATTCCCGGTGTTGTGTTTATTTCCAGCAAATTAATCTTGTCATCTTTGGTAATGATATAATCTGCCCGGATAATGCCCTCGCAACCCAGAATATCATAAATGGCCGAAGTCAACAGTTTGACACGTTCAGTCATATCCTCACTCAAACGGGCCGGAGTTATTTCCTGTGATTCACCGTTATACTTTGCATTATAGTCAAAAAATTCGTTTTTCGATGCAATCTCCGTTATAGGGAATACGACTTCCTTGTTTTTTGTCTTATAACATCCGCACGTTATTTCGGTTCCGTCCATGAATGCCTCGATCATCACTTCAGATGATTCTTTCAAAGCTTTTCGGATAGCCGGCTGTATCTGCTCTGTAGTCTTTACCTTGGTCACTCCAAAACTGGAACCTCCCTCATTAGGTTTGATAAAACAAGGCAAACCGATTTTTTCCATCACATCATGGTTTGTTATCTCAAATCCGGCACGAACCAGCAAAGATTCAGAAATACGTATGCCAAATCCTTTCAGATAATGATTCAGTGCAAATTTGTTGAAAGTCATTGATGAAGCCAATACATTACATGTAGAATACGGAATATGAAGCAAATCAAGATATCCCTGCAAAATACCGTTTTCACCGGGAGTTCCGTGAATGGATATATAGGCAAAATCAAATTTGGTTTTAATATTGTCATGACAGAAACTGAAATCATTACGATCTATAGGAATCTTGCTTCCATCCGAAAGCACGACCTCCCAACGTAACCCTTCCATTTCCGCTATATATACTTCATATTTTTCCTTATCCATAAAAGAGTAAAGTCCCTGTGCGCTACGAAGAGATACGGGGAGTTCTGAAGAATCTCCACCTGCAATAATTGCAATAATACGTTTCATGATATACTTATTGAAAATACTTAAATTTCATGATTACAGATATAGCTTCTCCATTTATCCAGCAAGATTGCCATGTCTTCCGGCAGTTCAGATGTAAAAAACATGTTTTCACCGGTACGGGGATGCACAAAGCCCAAAGTCTTGGCATGCAAGGCTTGATGCGGACAAATTCCGAAGCAATTATTCACAAACTGCTTGTATTTGCTGAAATGAGTACCTTTCAGGATTTCATTTCCTCCGTAACGTTCGTCATTAAACAAAGGATGCCCTATGTGCTTCATATGGACACGAATCTGATGAGTACGTCCTGTTTCAAGCACGCATTCTACAAACGTTACATAACCCAGATGTTCCAGTACATGATAATGAGTTACAGCATGCTTTCCTACCTCCGGATCTGATGACACCATCATTTGCATTCTGTCTTTTGGATTGCGGGTTATATTTCCCTCAATGCGCCCGTTGTCATTTTCCAAAGTGCCCCAGACCACGGCATTATATTTCCGCTGTGCTGTTTTATTGTAGAACTGAAGTCCCAAATGAGTCTTCGCATCCGGATTCTTGGCTACTACCAACAGTCCGGACGTATCTTTATCAATGCGATGCACCAATCCCACCTGCGGGTCATTGGGGTCATATTCCGTGCTGTCACGCAAATGCCACGCAATGGCATTGACCAAAGTACCGTGATAATTACCACATCCGGGATGCACCACCAAGCCTGCCGGTTTGTTTATAACCAGCAAATCCTCGTCTTCATAAACTACATTTAAAGGTATGTCTTCTGGTATGATATCATTATTATAACGTGGCCTGTCCATCATAACAGTCAATATGTCACATGGCTTCACCTTATAGTTGCTTTTTACCGGTTTGCCATTAGCCATGATAAATCCTCCATCGGCAGCTTTCTGTATACGATTACGGGACGCATTGACCAATCGCTCAGACAGGTATTTGTCAACACGAACAGCCGATTGCCCTTTGTCTGCCACGACACGGAAATGTTCATATAAGTCTTGACTCTCTGTCACCGGTTCCGTGTCATCCAAAGAGTCTTCCAATTCATTAAAATATCCTTCTGTCATAGTATCAAAACCAAGATTCATCCAGATTTGGCTGTCCGTTTCCGTCTGTAGAGGTATCATCTGCATTATTTATTTCCTCACCATTGTACAATGAGTCTACAGGTATAATGTTATCACTTCCTACAACCAAAGTCAAAGTTGCTCCTATTGGAACTTTTGTTTCCGAAGCAAGATTGTGTCCGTTATAACGTACTCCGTAAACCCAGTCCTTTTCACCTGAGATATAATCATTTTCCGTAAGCTTGAAGCCGGCAGCCAGCATTTTTGCCTGGGCTTCACGCAAAGAACAATTGTCTATCACATCAGGAATTGTATGCATCGGTGTATTATTCGTACAAATTGTCAAATAAATCTGTCTTCCCTGTTTTACTTTGGATCCGGCAAGCGGTTGCTGATCTACCACAATACCCGATGAAGTATTCGGTACATAGCAAGAATCTATCACTGCCGCATCCAGATGGCTCAATTTTAAAGCCTGCATGGCTTTTTCCACAGTCATTCCCTGCACATTCGGCACGTTTATACTTTCACCGTGCCGTGTATATATATTAATTCCTTTCAGAGCAATAAAAATAACTGTTACTACAAAAACAAACATCCAGATTATATTCAACCAGAACATTTTATTTTTTTTGAAAGAAAAGAATTCCTTAAATGTCATACTACTATGATTTTTGCAAATTATTTACGGTAAAAAATAGTTTTATAATTCTCATTCCTTTTTGACGACTGCAAACATTCTTGCAACATTCCTTTCATAATACCTCTTCAGCACTCCACCGGTTCGATGTGTCACAGCTACGGCTGCCCAATGTAACAGTCTTTTCATCCCTTTGCCTGCCCGGTGCGACACTTTTGTCTTCGGGTGCAGGGCACTTCCGGAAGAATAAGAGAAAGGAGCCATTCCCCGCATAACAGTTAACCTTGCTTTGGTCTTCAAAGCGTGTAAAGGCTTCCGTTGTAATTGCCATGTTGGTTGCCACTACACGTCCAGTGCCGTCTAAGGACATCAGCAGTTTCCTCTGCCTGGACAAAAACGGACAAGAGGCTACCGCTTCATCCATTTCATCCGTAATGGCTTGTATGGCTTCCTCCAAGTCTTTCATCAACGCCTGCAAACGTTTCATCTTTCTGGTCTTTCATCTGTAATCCTCAAGTGCAAATCTAAGGTAATACCTTATTTTATAATTTGAAAGCAAATATATAACAAAAAAACAGAAGCATAGGTTATAAGCGAGCCTTTTTGCAGAAGTTATAACATACACATCTCCGCATATTTTAGCCGCCATAAGGATCGAATACTGAATAAAAAAGGTATCTTGGAACTACCCAAGACACCCTTACCTGTATAAATATTGCATTTCTGCTTATTTACCGTTATATTCATCAGAAACGGTTAGTTTCTTGCGCCCTTTAGCACGACGTGCCGCCAATACGCGGCGGCCATTAGCCGTAGACATTCTCTCACGGAATCCGTGCTTGTTTTTTCTTTTTCTGTTAGAAGGTTGAAATGTTCTTTTCATTGCTATATACTTTTTACGTTATCAAAAACATTGGAATTCGGGGATGCGAAAATAGATACTTTTTTTTAATTAACCAAGAGATAATTCATTTTTGCTTAAATCTTTTGTGCCTTTTATTGATTTGGCTTACTTTTGTAAACGAAAAAAATTCATGTTCATAACACAACTCAGGAGATAACCGAATAAATATATAACTGAATTAAATATGATTAACGCTCAAGACATTAAAATCGGAACAGCAATCCGTATGGACGGAAAGCTCTATTTTTGCATTGACTTCCTTCATGTAAAACCTGGAAAAGGAAACACTTTCATGCGTACAAAACTGAAAGACGTTGTTGATGGATATGTATTGGAACGCCGCTTCAACATTGGTGAAAAACTTGAAGACGTACGTGTAGAGCATCGTCCTTACCAGTTCCTTTACAAAGAGGGAAACGATTATATCTTCATGAATCAGGAAACTTATGATCAAATACCTGTCGCCCACGATCTGATTGAAGGGGTAGATTTCCTGAAAGAAGGAATGGTTGTCAATGTAGTATCTGACGCTTCAACGGAGACTATTCTGTTTGCCGAACTCCCTGTTAAGGTTCAATTGAAGATTACTTATACAGAACCTGGATTGAAAGGCGATACTGCAACCAATGCCACTAAACCGGCAACTCTTGAGACCGGAACGACCATACGTGTTCCTCTATTCATCAACCAAGACGAAATCATCGAGGTTGACACCCGTAATGGTTCATACGTTGGTCGTGTAAAAGCTTAAGATTTATTATATATACAAGCGAAAGCCTCCGAAAGTCTTTTATCAATTCTTCCGGAGGCTTTTTTATAAACCTGTTTGTCGCTTTCTCTATTTTTATCAAGAGCAATTAAATCGTTTGCCACCATCTGACGGGTATGATCTCCGTTGATTTCGTTTTGTGCAGCCGATGGCAATGCAGATATCTCTTTTTCTCTCCCCATGGTTTTGCACCCAGTGCAGCCGGTCACGGCCAGTGCATTCAAGCGGAGGATAGAGAACCATCAAGTCAGCGTGCCATTTATCCGCGTTTATCCGTTAACGATGGTCCGGACAACGCGGTGGCATAAAGAATCAGAAAAAAATGTGAAACGCGAATAATCCGCCAAAAAAAGTTGTAACTTTGCCGTTTGCACGGGAATCCATGCCGCCGACATCAGCGCGGATATTTGCACGGAGCTCAACGAACCCCGGAAGATTCGTACGTCTGTGTAATCCGGTATTCCGATGCCGGGGATAGCGGTGTTGTCTTATGCTGCTCCCCGTACCGGCGCGACCGTAAAAGACGCGGTTTCTTTCTGACTATGATAAACTATAATAAAATTAAAGCAAGAAAAGCATGAAAGTAATATCAAACGCAGAATTCGGGGGAGAAAGACCCTTGTTTGAGTCACACGGCTTACGTTTGGAAAATGTAATCATCCACGCGGGGGAGTCGGCCATCAAAGAGTGCAGTGACATTGAAGCCGTTGACTGCCGGTTTGAAGGGAATTATCCTTTCTGGCACGTTCACGGGTTCGTCATTGACCGCTGTTTCTTTGACACGGGCGGGCGCTCGGCACTATGGTATTCTGACCATCTGAAAATGACAAACACGCGCATTGACGCTCCCAAGATGTTCCGCGAAATGCACGACATCGAAATAGAGAACGTAGAGATGAACGATGCCGATGAAGTGTTCTGGCGTTGTAAGAATCTGAACATCAAAAACCTGAAGCTGCACGGAGGTACCTATCCGTTCATGTTCAGCAGCAATATCCTGATTGACGGACTGGAAAGTGACAGCAAATATGTTTTCCAATATGTGAGGAACGCAGAGCTGCGCAATGCCAGAATCACTACGAAAGATGCCTTTTGGGAGGTGGAAAACGTGACAATCCATGATTCCGAGCTTAACGGCGAATACATCGGCTGGCATTCGCGCAATCTCAGGCTGGTGAACTGCCACATTACCGGCGAACAGCCATTCTGCTACGCCAATGACCTGGTACTGGAAAACTGCACTTTCGGCCCGGACTGTGACAGGGCTTTCGAGTACAGCTCGGTGCAGGCAACAATTAAAGGGACGATAGGCGGGGTGAAGAATCCACGGACAGGCTGTATCACTGCCGGGAGCTACGGGGAGATTATCCTTGATGAGAATATCAAGGCTCCCGCTGATTGCAGGTTGAGACTCTGGGACGGGGGAACCATCCATACCGACTGATACCCGCGCGTAATCTGATGGGAATAAAAAAGAAAAAGACTACAGACTATCTGCTGTCGCTTATCCGTGACGGGAAGCAAATGACATCGGGGGAGCAGCTGCTCCTGACCGCGCGTCTTAGCATCCCTGCCATTATGGCGCAGATATCCTCTATCGCCATGCAGTACATCGATGCCTCGATGGTGGGCAGATTAGGCGCGAATGCTGCTGCCTCCATTGGTCTGGTGTCTACCACAACATGGCTGTTCGGCGGGCTGTGCGCAGTAGCCGCGACAGGTTTTTCCGTCCAAGTCGCGCACAGGATTGGAGCCGGAGATTTCGCGGGGGCCAGAGAGGTGCTCCGCCAGTCGGTTACAGCCACGCTCGCTTTCAGTTCCCTGTTGGCGGCAGTCGGTATTTCCATCAGCGGTACGCTGCCCGGCTGGCTGGGCGGTGATGAGGCGATACGGAGCGACTCGTCACTCTACTTCCGGATATTCTCCCTTTTCATTCCCGCTATGCAACTGGGCTTCCTTGCAGGCGATACGCTGCGCTGTAGCGGGAATATACGTGTGCCCAGCATACTGAACGTACTGATGTGCCTTCTGGATGTTGTGTTCAACCTCCTCCTGATTTTCCCCTCACGGCAGACGGAATGGCTTGGAGTGGAAATTACCGTTCCCGGCGCGGGTCTGGGTGTGGAAGGCGCGATACTGGGAACGGTACTGGCCGAACTCATTATCGCTGGTGCGATGATGTGGTATCTTTACCGCAAATCACCCATGCTGAAACTATATGGAGAACATGGAAGCCTCACACTCCGGAAAGGAATCCTGCGCAAGGCTCTCCGTATTGCCACGCCAATGGGATTCGAACACGCGGCCATTTGCGGAGCACAAATTATGACAATGGCAATCGTCGCACCACTCGGCATTGTCTCCATTGCGGCCAACTCATTTGCCATTACGGCTGAAAGTCTCTGTTATATGCCCGGTTACGGCATTTCTGAGGCAGCCACGACACTGGCCGGACAATGTCTCGGAGCGAACCGCATTCAATTGCTCAGGCGTTTTGCCGGCATCACCGTATGGTCCGGGATGCTGATGATGGGCATTATGGGAGCGTTGATGTACATAGCGGCTCCCCAAATCATCGGGGCGATGACTCCCGTAGAGGAGATCCGTACACTGGGAACAGGGATTCTGCGGATAGAAGCTTTCGCGGAGCCGATGTTTGCCGCGTCCATTGTTGCCTACGGCGTATTCGCGGGCGTAGGAGACACACTCGTGCCCAGCCTGATGAACTTCGGCAGCATCTGGGGCGTGAGGCTTACACTGGCCGCATGGCTCGCTCCCGCGAAAGGACTGCGCGGCGTGTGGATCGCCATGTGCATCGAGCTTTGCTTCAGGGGAGCAATATTCCTTGTCAGACTGCGGGGAAGCAGATGGATTCATAAGATCAACATCCCGCGAAAGGAATAAGGACAAACACAAAACATATAATACAATACCTGAATAACGCATGGAAACTATGAAATACGATTTTGACACAATCGTCCCGCGGCGCGGGACGAACTCATACAAATGGGATACTCCCGAAGAAGAAAATGTACTGCCCATGTGGGTGGCGGATATGGATTTCCGCACTGCACCGGCTGTCATTGAGGCACTGCGAAAGCGGGTGGCGCACGGTATTTTCGGTTACACCAAAGTACCTGAAAGCTATTACAGCGCGGTTGTCCGGTGGTTCGGGGAGCGACATCGCTGGCAGACAGACCCGCGGTGGATCATCTGCACGACCGGTGTTGTGCCGGCCCTGTCTGCCATTATCAAAGCCTTGACTTCACCGGGTGACAAGGTAATTGTACAGACTCCGGCATACAACTGCTTCTATTCGTCAATCCGCAACAACGGATGCGAATTGTCTGCCAACAGCCTTGTTTACCGAGATGGCCGCTATACAATTGACTTTGATGATCTTGAAGCGAAAGCGTCCGATCCGAAAGCGAAAATCTTACTGCTATGCAACCCCCACAATCCGACGGGACGGGTATGGACGAAAGAGGAACTATGGCGCGCAGGCAACATCTGCCTGCGCAACGGAGTATCTGTCGTGTCTGATGAAATCCACTGCGAGCTGACCTATGAGGGGCATGACTACACGCCTTTCGCCTCCCTGTCTGAACATTTCAAACAAAACTCAGTGACCTGCGTCTCTCCGAGCAAGGCGTTCAACCTTGCCGGACTGCAAATAGCCAGCATCATCGCGGCCGATGAGGAGACGCGCCGCCGGATAGACCGTGCCATCAACATCAATGAGGTATGCGATGTAAATCCATTCGGTGTAGCCGCCACAATAGCCGCATACAATGAAAGCGGTCCATGGCTTGATGCCTTGCGGGAATACCTGAGGGAGAATTACGGGTATCTCCGCTGTTTTTTCAGGGAAAGACTGCCACAATATTCCGTGCTGCCGCTTGAGGGAACCTATCTGGCATGGATAGACTGCCACGCGGCAGGTATCGGATCGGATGCCCTGACCCTGCGTCTACGAAAAGAACAAAGACTGATGGTCAATCCCGGTACAATATACGGTCCAGGCGGAGAAGGATTCATCCGGCTTAATTTTGCCTGTCCCCGGGCACTGCTTGCCAACGGGCTGGAAAGAATGGCCCGTGTGCTGGAATAAAACGAGGAACAGACCGGAAGCGGGACAAAGAACTAACACTATCGGAAGGAAAAGGCGAGGCAATATGAAGCACGCATGAGACAGGCTCTATTCAGGATAACGCAAACCGGAGGGAATATTGGTTGTCATCTAAAAAAGCATTCTTCAGAAGCCGGAATGCCGCTTGGTTGCTGCGCTTTCCTGACAGCGCAGCGGCAGCCATGAACGTACCACGGCCCGTACCTGCCGCTTTGTATTGGTTTAACCGGTGGCTGACTCCTATAATACGGTTTTGCTTCAAAACAGCTTCATGAAAAAAAGACGGTCTTCGCATCCTTGTACTTTATACCGGACATTTCCGGTGATGTATCCTCCCGCTGTTTTACCACGTCTGGTTCTTATGCGGCTCACATGTTGTCCCATCGGACAAGCGTAATAATCCTCTTCCGCATTGTAATGGAGACTTTCCGCATGGAACGGGTCGGGAGTATAACGGGGATGCCGCTTTTGTTCCCTGTCTCTTGTTGCAGGATGGCGTTCCACGACTTCTTTAAAGTCAACTTTACGGACGTATCTTTTACGGAGTTTTCCTGCGCAATGGCTTTATCCACCTGCTCCAGAAGAGCACGAATCTTATCCGGTGCCTTGTACGGTTCCTTTCGATTGTCGTGCGCCAGACAAAAGTATATTTGCCGGCCTTGGGATCAATTTGGATTCGTTGATATGATCCACGCAAGATCTGATTTGATGGATTCCTTGTCGGCAAGGATAAGAACCAACCGCATGAAGATATCGCTTGTTTCCTCCCTTACAGGGCTACAGAAACGGCCGATGGCTATGAAAATCCGCATTCCTATTACCGACAGGCCGGATATAACGGATATCACGCAAAGGGAACTTCTCTATTTTACGGCAGGTATTCATGCAAATGTAGATAATTGCCTTGATCGTCATTTTAGGATGATAAGCTGAGCGGCCCGTTTCTTTATAAAGTTTCTTGAAACTGTCAAGACTGTGATTGTCAGCAACAGCACTGACTATGCGGACCGGGTAGTTCGCAGCGATGTTCTTATCCCTGCAGGCGACATACCCAGATGTTTCGTGCAATAGCGACTGAAATAGCTGACGGATGAAAAATTCATCTCATCGGCTATTTGTGTTATGGATAGCGCCGAAGTTTGTAGATAATTCCGGATGATAGCCGCAGCACAGCGGTTGATGTGCGTGGACGCACTCTTGCCGGTGATGCGCTTGATGGTGTCGGAGAGGTATTTCTGCGTGATGTGGAGCTGCTCGGCGTAATAACCGACCTCCCGCTCCGTTTTCGGCCGCCCGGCTTCTATCAGATTGAAAAACTGACGGGTGACATATCCCGTCCGGTCGGTGATCTGCACATTCTCTCCGGCTCTCGAATGGAATTCGAAGAGATCGTAAATCATCGTTTCGAGCAGGCTCCCCATCATTTCGACATAAAACTTGCGGCCGTTGCCGCCAACCCGTTTTTTAATGCGGGCAATGTCATCGAGAAAATCGGCGGCCTCTTCCGGAGTGGCTTCGATGACCGGGTCGGAGAAAAGGCTTACGCATCCCCGAATGCCGTAATTGTTGGCCGGCAAAAGGTTATGCAGGAACTTTTCGGGAGCGGCGACATACTCGCACCTCATCCCTTCTCCGGCTTCGATGCCGGTCACCGTCTGCGGTTGCGATATCACTGCGATGTTGTTGCGCGAGATAGCGAATCTCTTCCCGTTATATGTGAAACTGCCGTTGCCTTCCGTACAGATCAAATGTACGATGCAATCGTAGAATGCAGGCGAGTTGATCTGCCGGAAATCGGTGGAAATAACGATATTATCATGTAGCGATGCTGTCATGATGCAAAGATAGTGTTTTTCGTAAAAGAGTGAAACTATTGATGTTATTTGTGAAACATTCGTCCGTATCTTCCGCCCTAAATTTGCAGTGTGAAAAATCAATTAAAAACAAGCAGCGATATGAACAACAGAATTGAAGACCGCGTAATGCTCAAAGACCTTATCGACCGTTACGCAACGGAGAGTGACAAAAACAACCATGATTACTACCGCAGCATTTTCCGTTCCGATGTGAAGTTGAAAGTTTATTTCGGAGAAACGCTCGGAATGGACATTACCGATGTGGAGGAGATGATCGCACGGTACAAAGCCTTCGGTGCGGCCAAGGCCTCTTTCCACCAGAACGGACAGCAAGTGGTGGATTTCATTGATGACACGCACGCTACAGGTACCTGCTATGCCATCGCCACCTTGGTAACCGAGGAAAATGGCAAGGAGAAATTAACTTTCCATGCCGTGCGTTACTACGACAAATACGAGAAGATCAACGGTCGCTGGTGGATTACCGAGCGTGAGCAGCATTTCGTTTATTCGGCACTGCCGCCTTTGGTATGATGCGATAGGGATTTCAAAATTTTTCGTGCTGCCGGTTCCGTCGCTTTTCGCGGGTATATCGGCAGCATCGGAATCCTTGATACGGCGAATGGAAAAAGAACGGGTTGGTTGGCCGGGAATATAAGGACGAAAATAATGAGAAACTATGGTAATAACAAAGTCCTGGCTTGGGAAAGTCAAGGCTTTGCGCATACATGAAACAATGAGGTCGTGCCAACGTCTTGACACAACCTCTAATGAACTGTCAATAATTTTCTGGCTTTACCTGAAAATATGCCTGTGAATGAAGACATGCCGGACATATGTCGGGAGCCACTTCACCTTCGAAAAGAAAACCGCAGTTACGGCACTGCCACAAAACGGGCCGTTTTTTCTTGAAAACTTCGCCGTTTTCAATATTTGCAGCCAAAGCAAGGTATCTTTCTTCATGTCCTTTTTCAGCAACCGCTATATTACGGTACATGATGGCAATTTCTGAGAATCCTTCCTCATCGGCAATATCGGCAAACTTGGGATAGTCAAGCGTCCACTCTTCGTGCTCGCCATCGGCTGCCGCCTGAAGATTCTGAAGAGTGTTTCCGATAATTCCTGCAGGATATCGGGCAGTGATTTCAACCACGCCTCCTTCAAGCCACTTGAACATTCGCTTTGCGTGTTCTTTCTCCTGATCGGCAGTTTCTGCGAAAACAGCTGCCATTTGCTCATAACCTTCTTTCTTTGCCACACCGGCAAAATAAGTATAACGCATGCGTGCCTGTGACTCGCCTGCAAATGATGCCATCAAATTTTTCTCTGTTTTTGTTCCTTTTAATGACTTGTTCATAATGCTCTCTTTTCAAATGGTTATTACTGATGCGAAGATATGAATTTATTTTCAAATTTGTAACAATTACATTTTTAGGCAGGAAAGGTATTAAGCAAACAAAAAACAAGTCTTGTCCGGATTTGTATTCCGGGCAAGACCTGCTGAAATATAAATAAACACTTTAACGGATGATTCCTGGGATGATTCCTGCCTTTGAGCTACGAATGAAATCAATAATATTTTGAATCTCAAGACTTTTTGGTATTTGTGACTCTATGCGGTATAACGCGTCGTCAATGGGGGTATTACCTTGGTAGATGATGCGGTAGGCATGAGCGATGTGCTTGATAACAGTATCGGAAAATCCCTCGTGCTGAAGCACACGGGTATTGACGCTGTAATATGTTGCGGGTTCATGAGCCACCACAATATATGGGGGAACATCTTTCGAAAAACGGCATCCCCCTTGAATTACTGACCAGCTGCCCACACGGATGTGTCCGGTCATGATAACCGAAGAAGAGATAATGGAACAGTCACCTACAGCAGACTGGCCTGCTATCTGAGCACCGTTACCGATGATACAGTTATTGCCGACAGTGGCATCGTGAGAAATACGAACGGCCTGCATGATAAAGTTACCGTCTCCGATGGAAGTTTCATGGCCTAATGCCGATGCTTTGATAATGACGGCATTTTCACGGATCACATTCTTATTCCCTATGCGCACTATTGTCTCCTCACCTTTATGCTTGAAATCCTGAGGAGGAGTAGCTATAACTGCGCCCTGATAGAAAATATTCCCATTCCCTATGCGTGCACCGTTCATAATGCTTACATAAGGCATAATCACGCAATCATCGCCAATCACCACATTCTTATCAATATAAGCGAACGGATGAATGGTTACATTCTTGCCTATCTGTGCCGATGGATCGACATAAGCTAACGGACTAATCATAATTATATAGATTTTATAAGGTTAATTCACTTGGTTGTTTTTCGTCAAGACAAAGCCGCAAGAAAAGCTGTTATCAACAATAAAAAGAACACAAATTACACAGCGTCAGTTTTATATTAAGAACATGCGTATTTGTGTAATTTGTGCTCCATTTATCTTATTATTGACTGCAAATCTCCAATTCATTCGTGCGTCCGCCTCCAAGAGCCTGATATAAATTAATGACTGACTGCAAATATTCATATTTATCCTGAACTTGAGCGAGCTGCGCGCTGAGCAATGACTGCTGGGCTGTGATTACATCAAGGTAATTGGCACTACCCACCTGCATCAAATCCTGTGTATAGTCTACAGCCTTTTCAAGCGCATCGGTCTGTTTGTCACGCTGCAGACTCTTTTCACCTGCTGTTTTGTAAGCAAACAAAGCGTTGCTGACTTCGGCACCTGCATCAAGAACCGTTTGCTGGAAGTTTAGCTTGGCCTGCTCCTGCTGTGCTTTTGAAATCTTGTAGTTGGCAATGACAGAACCCCGATTAAAGATAGGCTGTGTAAGCGAAGCCACTACATTACGCAAAATTACGGCCGGATTAGTTTCACCCGCATTGCCATTGGTCCATCCCAATGATCCGGTGATGGATATCTGGGGATAGAAAGCCGAACGGGCCTTATTGGTAAGATAGAAAGCATTGGCCAAAGTCATTTCCGCAGAACGCACATCGGGACGATTGGCAAGCAACTGCACAGGCACGCCGGCATTGATCTCCTCAGGCATCTGCTGCCCTGCCAAAGTGCCACGCTCTATTTGGTGAGGCACCTCGCCCAACAAAGTAGAAAGGGCATTCTCAGTTTCACGGATGCTCTGACGAATCTCGGGGATGCTGGCCGCTACGGAATAACAGCTGGCTTCGGTTTGTACAACTGCCGCTTCGTTGGTCATACCTGCCTCTTTCAAATCTTTCATCATGGAAAGCGTCTGATTCCAGTTGATATAGGTCTGTTCACTGATTTCGAGCTGACGGTCAAGCATGAGCAGTGTGTAGTACATATTGGCTATGCTTGCAATAACCTGGGATCGTACAGCCTGCTCATATGCCTTGCTCTGCAAAAGTGCCGCCTTTGCCCCACGAGAGGTGTTGAGCAACCGGCCGAAAACATCAATTTCCCAACTGGCCGAGACGGGCGCCTTATACGTGCGAAAAGACGGGTCACTGCCTTGTTTGGTTATACCGCCTTGCGGTGACAGGGCAAACGAAGGCAGGAATGACAGACGGGCGGTCATGAGGGAAGCTTGTGCCTGCTCAACCTGCAACATGGCATTCTGCATGTCAGTATTGTGCTCAAGCCCGCGCTCGATAAGAATCTGCAGCTTAGGGTCACGAAAGATTTCCACCCATGAAAGGTTTCCCATGTTGGCCGTGTCGGTTACCAATGTATCATTGACCGACAAGGTGTCACGGTAAAGACCTTCGACAGTGAGATCGGCAGGGCGCTTATAGGAGTTATAAATGCCGCAACTGCTGAACAAGGCGGCTATACACATCATGAATAGTATCTTTTTTTTCATTTTACTTCTTGTTTGTATATTGTTCAATATCCGGTTCAACTTCACTGACATCGAGGCTGGTCCATTCAATTGGCTTGAATTTCTCTTGCAACCACTCGAAAACAACGAACAGAACTGGAACCACAAAAATCTGACAAATCATACCTATCAACATGCCACCGATAGCAGATGCTCCCAGCGTACGGTTTCCGTGTGCGCCTACACCGAAAGCCAACATCAACGGAAGCAAACCGATGATCATGGCCAATGAAGTCATCAGGATAGGACGAAGACGGGCTGACGCGCCCAAAACTGCGGCCCACGAGATACTCATACCCTGCTTACGACGGTCAAGCGCAAACTCTACGATAAGGATGGCGTTCTTTGCCAACAGACCCATCAGCATAATCAATGCAATCTGCATGTAGATATCGTTTGACATCGTTCCCAGAATCATCTTCAGAGCCGGGATGTTACCCAAAGCAGAGAATCCGTTGACAAACAAGAAGCTTCCGAGCAATCCGAACGGTACAGAAAGCAATACGGCCAATGGAAGGATGTAACTTTCGTACTGGGCACTCAGCAACAGGTAAACGAATACGAAGCAGAGTACAAAGATGATACCGGTTGCACTACCGCTGTTTTCGGCTTCCTCACGCGCCATACCTCCAAGCTCATAGCTGAACCCGGTAGGGAGATTATCCTTGGCGACTTCGGCAATGGTCTGCAACGCCTGACCTGATGTGTAACCTGAAGCGGGAGCGACCATTACTTTCATAGATGTATAAAGGTTGAAACGGCTGATTACATCAGGACCGTAAACTTTCTCAATGGAAATGAACTGCTCAACCGGAGCCATCTCACCGCTGCTGTTACGCACCTTGATGCCTTTCAGTGACTCCATGTTCTTGGTCGCTTCCGGATCGGCCTGAATCATCACACGATACATCTTACCGAAACGGTTGAAGTTTGAAGCGTAGATGCCTCCGAAATATCCCTGCATGGTAACCAAAATGTCGGACGGGCTGATGCCTGCCTTTTCACAGGCCGCCACATCGATATCAATCATGTATTGCGGGAAGTTCGGGTTGAAGGATGTCTTTGCCGAATTGATTTCAGGACGGCTCTCCAATGCCGCCGTATAGCTGTTGACTACATCAAAGAACCTGTTTATGTCACCACCAGTCTTATCCTGCATGTTCAGCTCAATATCGCTGGATGCAGAATATCCCGGAATCATAGGCGGAGTAAAGAACAATACCTGCGCGTCCTTGATAATCTTCTGGGCACGCATGAACAGGGATGTATATACAATATCGGAATTCTGTGTCATGGAACGTTCTTTCCAGTCTTTCAGCTTGACGATGATTGACCCGTAAGAGGGGCCCTGGCCACCGATGAAGCTGTATCCGGTAATGATGGTGTGTGACTTAATGGCCGGATCGGAGGCAACCAGACTATCGACCTGTGCAAGCACTTCCTGAGCACGCTCCTTGGATGTTCCGGGAGGCAAGGTTACAACACCCATGATGGTTCCCGTATCTTCGTTCGGCACCATACCGGTCGGCGTAATGTTCATAAAGAATACCAGCAGGATGATAGAAGCGCCTACCAGACCAAATGACAGCCATTTTTTATGGATAAAGAACACTACGCGTTTCTTATACTTTTTCAGCAATGTGTCATAAGCCGTATTGAAAGAGGTGTGAAAACGGGAAATGAGCGTTGATTTCTTCTCGCTGTGATTCTTGTCATGCGGTTTCAGGAAAATGGCGCAAAGAGCCGGTGACAAAGTCAATGCATTGATGGCCGAGAATGCGATAGAGACGGCCATGGTGATACCGAACTGACGGTAGAATGTTCCGGCCGTACCTCCCATGAAACTTACCGGGATAAACACAGACATCATAACGAGGGTAATAGAGACAAGTGCGCCACCCAGCTCGCTCATGGCATCAATAGCCGCTGTCTTGGAAGATTTGTATCCCTGATCAAGCTTGGCATGGACACCTTCAACAACGACTATGGCATCATCAACGACTATGGCAATGGCAAGCACCATAGCCGACAAGGTAAGCAGGTTGATACTGAAGCCGATGAGTTTCAGCACGAAGAATGTCGCAATCAATGCAACCGGAATGGCAATGGCAGGAATAAGGGTTGAACGGAAATCCTGCAAGAAGATGTATACTACGATAAATACCAAGATGAAAGCCTCAATAAGAGTCTTGATTACATTGTAGATAGAAGCAAACAGGAAATCGTTGGCACTCTGCGCAATGTTGATTTTCAAACCGGCAGGCAGGGATTTGGAAGTCTCGGCCAGAACGGCTTCGATATTCTGAATGGTCTCGGTCGCATTGGTGCCGGCCATCTGAAAGACGATACAGCTTATAGCCCTGTGACCGTTTACGGTATTATCGAATGAATAGGAAAGACGCCCCATCTCAATATCGGCAATATCTTTCAGATAAAGTACCTGACCATTGGGAAGTGACTTGATTACGATGTTCTCAAACTCTTCGGGCTGTTGCAAACGTCCCTTATAACGGATAGTATACTGGAATGTCTGGTTCCCGCGCTCACCGAACTGACCCGGAGCAGCCTCAATATTCTGTTCGCTCAGAGCTTGTGAGACATCACCCGGAACCAGCTTGTACTGTGCCATGATATCAGGCTTCATCCAGATACGCATGGAATAATCGGTACCCAGTACGAAAGCATCACCCACACCGTTTACACGCTGGATTTCAGGAACAAGGTTGATCTTGGCATAGTTTTCAATAAACTCTACGCCGTAACGGTCACTCTCGTCGTATATTGAGAAAATCAACAGCATGGAGTTCTGACGTTTCTGAGTGGTTACACCGACTCTGGTTACTTCGGCAGGCAACAGTCCCTGTGCCATAGACACACGGTTCTGCACGTTAACGGCTGCCATATCAGGGTCGGTTCCCTGCTTGAAATAAACGGAGATCTCTGCCGAACCATTGTTGGATGCGGATGAAGTCATGTACATCATGCTCTCAACACCGTTGATCTGATCTTCCAGAGGAGCGATGACTGAATTCAGCACGGTGGATGCACTTGCGCCGGTATAGGTGGTTCTTACAGATACGGTAGGAGGTGCAATGTCCGGATACTGTGTAATCGGCAAGGTTGCCAGACCGATGATACCCAGAATAACCAATAAAATGGAAATTACGGTAGAAAGTACCGGACGGTTAATAAATTTATCTAGTCTCATAAATTTTAATTTAATTTAAATAAATGGGAAGGCAAGCAGTACTTATCGCGCCACACACTTCTCCTGTCAACTCGTTAATTAGTTAAATGCGGTAGAAAGATTCCCTTCCTTTTGGTCTTTCAATGCCTGTTGGAACTTGGCTGTGCGCTGCTCGGGCGTGATGGGTTTGATCTTCTGACCATCTGTCAAGTTCTGAACACCTTCAACAACAATCCTATCACCTGATTTCAAACCGTCTGTAACAATGTAGTTCTTTCCGTCATTAGCAGAGAATATCTTAATCTCCGTGTGTTTGATTGTAGTGTTATCGTCCTGAAGGACATAAACGAACTTCTTATCCTGGATTTCCAGAGTTGCCGACTGAGGAATAATAATCACACCCTCCAGCATATAAGGGAACAGGATATTTCCTGTACCACCGCTGCGCAACACATTCCCTTTATTAGAGAAAATGGCACGCATGCTAACCGAACCGGTACTCTGATCAATAACTCCGCTTACGGCGTCAATCTTACCTTCTTCATCATACATGGTACCATCGGCCAGCCGTAATTTTACCGGCGGCATCTTTTCGAGTTGCTCTTTCAAGGAACCTTCGGCGCGAGTCATAGAAAGCAGTTGCTTTTCGGTCATTGAAAAATAAACATACATATCGCCGATTTCAGAAACGGTAGTCAACGGCTGTGCGATGGAGGCACTAACCAGACTGCCTACACGATAGGGGAACGTACCCACCACACCGTTTGAAGGACTGGTTACGGTGCAGAAGTCCAAATTCTGTTTTGCAGCTATATAAACGGCTTCGGCCTGAGCTACGGAGGCCTTGACCGTTGCCAGATTATTCAAAGCTGTCTGATAGTCATAGTCACTAATCACTTTCTTATCATACAACATTTTCTTGTTTTGAGCTGTCAGTTCTACTGTTTGCAAATTGGCTTTGGCAGACTTGACATTTGCTTCGGCTTGTTTTGCGGAAGCGGCATACTGGGTAGGATCAATCTGAAACAAAGCCTGTCCTTTGTGAACGGTTGCGCCTTCGTCAACACACAGTTTGACAATGAATCCTGAAACCTGAGGACGAATTTCAATATCCTGCGTTCCTTTTATTGTGGCAGGATACTGAATTGACTGACTGCTGGATGTAGAAGCCACTGTTTCAACGGTGAACTCATCATCGCCTAGTTTTGTACCTCCATTACCACCGCAAGCATTCAATAAAGACAACGCTCCCACACAGAGAACGCCTGCACTTGAATAAGTGAAAATTTGCCTGAACTTCATATTCTTTATGTATATTAAATAATTGTTTCTTTTCTTTTTGAAAGCTCATGCAGGCTTTCAAGTTCTGCAACACTGCGAAATTATATATTAATTTTTTTATTGTGACTTACATAGCTTTCGTTTATATAACTTTAACCAATAGAATGTCATACTTTACAAATATTGGGAAATTCTCTTTTTATAACGGGAACTGTTATCTTATTTATGCGTTTCGACTATCCGGGAAGGTGCTTTCTCACGATTGCGCTTGCCGGTCTGACGAACCAGCTCTTCGGCCAGATTCATAAACGCCTGTGAAGAAACGGTATCTTCAAGAACAACCGGCCTCCCGGCATCACCGCTCTCACAAATGCCTTGTACGATAGGAATCTGTCCGAGCAAAGGCACGTTCATTTCTTCGGCCAGCTTCCTTGCTCCCTCTTTCCCGAATATATAATAACGGTTTTGCGGAAGCTCGGCCGGTGTGAACCATGCCATATTTTCAACCAGTCCTAAAATAGGGACATTGACCCTGTCATTCGTGAACATGTTGATTCCCTTGCGCGCATCGGCCAAAGCAACCTGCTGCGGAGTGCTGACTATGACCGCACCGGTCACGGCCAAAGTCTGAACCACCGTAAGATGAATATCGCTGGTTCCGGGAGGAAGGTCAATCAGGAAATAATCGAGCTCACCCCATGCGGCATCGCCAATAAGCTGTTTAAGCGCATTGCTGGCCATTCCGCCACGCCACAAAGCGGCCTGTCCGGGATTGACAAAGAAACCGATTGAAAGCAACTTCACTCCGTATTTCTCAATAGGAATAATCATGTCGCGTCCGTTGATCGTCTCGGCGTATGGACGCGCGTCTTCCGCCTGAAACATTTTGGGCATGGAAGGACCGAAAATATCGGCATCGAGAAGTCCGGTCTTATACCCCGAACGTGCCAAAGCCACTGCCAGATTGGCTGCTATGGTAGACTTGCCTACCCCGCCCTTTCCGGAAGACACGGCAATGATATTCTTAACCTGCGGAAGCAGTTTCCCGGCTTCGGGACGTGCCTGCTGAACGGTCTTGACAGAAATGTTTCCAACGATATCGACTTCTTCTCCCACATAGGTAAGAATGGCTGTTTCGGCAGCCTTAATGACCGACTTCATAAACGGGTCAGTAGATTTCTCAAATATAAGGGAAAAAGATACCTTGCTGCCCTCGATGCGGATATTGTCTTCCACCATCCCAGCCTCAACAAGATTCTTTCCAGTGCCGGGGTAACGGACGGTTGCCAGAGCATCGAATATCAGTTTCGGGTAAATAGTCTTCATTTTTATAATATCGTTATGTCATTGTTTACCTGTTTGCATGCCGCTCCGCTTACTGCGGTTGTAACTGCGATAGTCATCAGGTTCGATTTCAACACCGGATTCCTGAAGTATGCCCTCATGGGGCAAACGGAATCTGATGTATTTGATAGACAGGCCGCGGTCAAGCCATTGCTGCTCATAACAGGTACGAATGGACAATCTATCATCGGCAAGACCTGAATGATAGAGGTCATCTGTCATGAAATCAACCGGAAGATGGTTATGCTCAATCATATAGCGTGTATATGTGAACATGAAGCTGCTGTCTGTCTTCAGATGTATGGTTCCGCCATTAACAAGGATTTTGCGGTAACGCTCCATGAAATAAGTCGATGTAAGACGTTTGGCAGCCTTTTTCATCTGGGGATCGGGAAAGGTAAGCCATATCTCGCTCACCTCATCCGGTGCAAAGAAGCGTTCGATAATTTCAATGTTGGTACGCAAAAAGGCAACATTGCGCAATCCTTCGTTCATCGCATCGGTTGCTCCGGTCCACATGCGGGCCCCCTTGATATCGACACCTATGAAGTTCTTGCCTGGATACATACGTCCCAGCCCCACCGTATATTCTCCGCGTCCGCATCCCAATTCAAGCACGATAGGATTGGCATTCTTAAAAAAATCGCAGTCCCAGTCCCCTTTCATTTCGAAAGGAACATTGTCAACGACAGAGTATGGATATTCAAACACATGCGGATAGCTCCGCATATCGGCAAACTTCTCCAGTTTATTCTTACCCATCTTTAATTTAATATATGTTGCAATCGGCAAAAGTAGTAATTTAAACAAGAATGAAAGAACATACTAACCAAAAAATGATCAAAGGCTTTTATATAAAAACGTATGAAAGCAACGTAGTTGCGTCAGGATTCCGGCACAATTCTTTTTTTATGCGCAAAGCCCCTTTTTCCTGGTCCGGGCTTTGTTGTTGCCTAAAGTTTGTGGAACTTCCGGCCTTATGTAAAAAGCTCCTGCAATACCTCAAGCGATTTCATTTTCTGAAAAACAGGCAGATGCAGACGGTAATATTCCAATATAATCTCCAGACATCGGTTACGATCTGCACGACTCATGGCAAACAGATGCATCGTCTCATAGTTCATACGCATCAACGTACCCAAGCGGGAAGCTTCTTCCGGACGAACATAATCGGGATGAAAAGGAAGCGATGATACAAAACATGCTCCCCGAAGATCAAAATAATCACCAGCGTGATAATTGTCAAGATTCGGATACAAACCCATAAAACGAGAAAAACGCATCAGAAAGACCAGATGAAAATTGGCTGTCGAACCGGTACACCCGTCAAGCCATTGCAATGAATTAAGCAGATATGTATAAAGAGGAACATTCTCTGCTTCCTCATGAAGCACATACGAAAGAAATTCCGACAGAAACAATGCCACTGCCGATTTATGCGAATTATAGGGCAAAGATTGAAAGATGTATGACAGGCGGACATCTTTCATACGCTGCAGATTAAAACGGGGGCGATAATCCGACTCGAACTCAATGACCGAAAAAGGTTGGAACATCACATTACGGACAGCCGCCCGTCTGGAACGCGAGAGGGTAACCATATACGACATACGTCCGTGCTGTTCCGTATACACATCCACAATCATTGACGCATCGGTATACTTTATGGTCCGCAATACAATTCCGTTGGTCCGCTGCAACATAATTTCCCAGATCCGGCATTAAAATTTTTAACAGAACAAAAATACTACTTTTTTCCATTGGTAAAAAACTTACATCCCGTAACATAAAATTATAAGGCATCCCATCAAGAAGTTCAAAACTCGATGGAAAATGCCAAAGCAACCTTCCTGAAACAAACATATCCAGTCATCTGACAGACAAAATCTCACCGCTCCTTTTTTTCTTTAATATTTGTTAATAACATACATAATATACTGTATAGCAATATGGCATTCTATTCAAAACACAAAAAAAGTATATATTTGAAGTGATTTCGAAAGGCAGCGTACTGACATCATCAGATGTTGTCCCAATGGCACTATCTGTCAGGCGGGCATGCGTGGCGGGGAGGAGTGCGGTTGCAGGCAGGAAGAGACGAAGGACAACCGGCTCCCTTTCTTTATATAACGGACTGGGGCATGCCTCTTATCATGGGCGGTGAACATCATGCACTTGATAGAGAGCGCGTGATCCGGTTCATGACGTGTGACCTTGGATTGCGGTGATGTAGAGCTTTATGTATTACAATAATCAAGGAAAATCATGAGCAGAATCCTGTTGTATTTTTCATTCATCTGCACAGTCGGACTCGCATGTTGTACGAGAACGCCTGACAAGAAGTTGTTCGTGGTCGAAAAAGACGGCTTATTCGGATATATATCAGAAAGCGGTGATACCATAATACCCTGCATATACCCATTTGCCTATACTGACACAATCAACCATATTGGATTTGTGGCTGGAGGAAACGGAAAGATAGTATGCCTTGGCGTAAAAGGCAATAAGCTTTTTTACGTATTCAAGTATGACAATGGACCAGACTACCCACAAGAAGGACTATTCAGAATCATAGATGAAGACGGCGCTATCGGATTTGCAGATACTCTTGGAAAGGTAATCATCCCTCCAAGCTGTAAATTTGCCTTCCCTTTCAAAGATGGCAAGGCAAAGGTTACGTATGAAGGACAATCCGTAAGCAATGGTGAATATTCTGTTTGGGAATCTCCTTCCTGGATATTTATTGATAACCCTTTGTTATCAAAGGAAAATTAAAAATTTATATGTTTGATATGGAGAAGAAAATCGCAGCACAATGCAGATTCATTAAATATTACTCCAGAATAAAAAGCCTTTTTTACCCGACATCTTGGAAGATATGTCTTTTTCTTCTATCTTTGTAAAAGGAACCAAGATTGTAAGAGGTAATGGAAAGGTATGTCCGTTT
>CAYUIJ010000012.1:0-37503 GCA_964444735.1 uncultured Bacteroides sp.
GCCATGTGCTGGCAGTGGAATATCTTGAGAAACGAGTTGTCTTTGCCGGTCTGTAAAACTGTCTATTATTTTATCCATTATGCGGTCAGAGCTTTTGCCAAAGCTATGCAATAAAAGTCTGTCATCGATATAATCCTGTTGTTGTAGCAAAGACCAATGCCGAGGATTGGCACATCATACAGCCATCTGTAAAGGCAAGAATGTGTCCAGCCACAGAACTCAGCCAGATCCGTCACAGCGGAATAACGACAATCCGGCAATTTATCCGGCTGCGGGCAAGCCGTTCCGGAAAGAATCCGGGGAGGCGGGAGGTATCCATGATGATTGAATTACCTTTTGTCTGCAAGCTCTATCACCTCCAAATCCTTAAACGTTCCTTTCTCTATTGCCATACGGACCAACGTACGTACCTCATGAAAGCCATATAATCCTGCAGCTCCCGGATTAATGTGCAAAAGGCCCAAAGTCTTGTCATATTTTACTTTTAAAATATGCGAGTGCCCGCTCAAAAACAATCTGGGAGGATTCACAAACAGTGTTTCACGAACAGACGCGTCATAATTCCCGGGATAACCGCCTATATGTTTCATCAGTACATCTACACCTTCAAATGTGAATCTGTTTACCAGCGGAAATCTCATTCTTATATCTTGTCCGTCAATATTGCCATATACAGCTCTCAACGGACGGAAAGCGGCAAGTCTATCAGCAATGTCCATTGACCCAATGTCACCAATATGCCATATTTCATCACAATTCTCAAAATATTTCAGGTACTTTTCGTCCCAATAGGCATGAGTATCTGACAAAATTCCAATTTTAGCCATAATTATTATCGTTACATCAGACAAAGGTACTATTTTGAAGCAAACCAATATGTCTCAAAAACGGGAAATAACCGCCGATATCTTAACCGCAATATCAGGAACATTCAGTAAATAATCCAAAAATCAGTCCGCTGATTCATATTCAAAGCATTGCGATCCGGCCGGTTTTTGTATTTCAGGCGTCCTCTCTTTTTTCCCTCCCCCATTGGCAGGATTAAAATATGCGCTGACTCGATCCGCAGCGGGCATGATTATATCTTGCCTTCTCTTTTCTTACAGTCCTTTCGATTTGGCTTCATTCCATATCGCGTCCATCTCTTCAAGCGACATATCCGCCAGATTGCGCCCGGCTTTCACGGAATGTTCTTCAAGATAGTTAAAACGGCGGATGAATTTCTGATTGGTCCGCTCCAGCGCATTATCCGGATTTATCTTGTACAGCCGTGCCGCATTGATCAGACTGAACATCACATCACCGAATTCGGCTTCGGCCTTTTCTCTGTCCATATCGGCCACTTCCTTTTCAAACTCGCTAAATTCCTCTTTCACCTTACTCCATACCTGTTCGCGCTGTTCCCAGTCGAAGCCGGCGTTTCGGGCCTTATCCTGGATGCGGTAAGCCTTGATGAGCGTTGGCAATGCCTCCGGAACACCGCTCAGCACGCTTTTGTTTCCGCCTTTCTCCTTTAACTTTATCTGCTCCCAGTTTTCCGATACCTCCTCGGCCGTACCGGCTTTTACCTCTCCAAACACATGCGGATGGCGGAAGACAAGTTTGTCGCTCAGTTTGTCACATACATCCTTTATGTCGAACCCGCCCTTTTCCGAACTGATCCTGGCATAAAACGCAATGTGCAGCAGCACATCGCCCAGTTCCTTGCATATATTCTCCTGATCGTCTTTCATCAGGGCGTCACTCAATTCATAAACCTCTTCTATAGTATTGGGGCGCAGACTCTCGTTGGTCTGCTTCTTGTCCCACGGACATTTCACGCGCAGCTCATCGAGGATATCAAGAAAACGTCCGAACGCCTCCAGTTGTTCTTGTCGTGCATGCATATCAACCTGTATTTATTATGACAGGGCAAAGTTACAAAAAACAGCGGGAGAAAAAGAAAATTTCATGCGCCCTTTTTGCGCAACGGCAAGAAAGCGCTTCTCCCGCACAAGACATACCCACAGACATATCTGAATGCCAATGGCGTGAGATGTTACCGCTCACCGTCCGTTATCTCTATAATACCTCCTGTAGCAGGATTGAAGATGACTTTTACACCCGTTTTCTTATCAAACAGTTTTTTGTTCAGGATTTCCGTATTGCCGAACTGTGCAAACGAGAATTCGCCTTCATAGTATTTTTCCTTTCCATGGAAAATGCAAATCTGTGCCTTGCCGGGAATATTGTATACCACACCATCAAGTTTCTTTTTTGATTTCTCGTCAGGATTGGGATCCGGCACGTTATTCAGACTGGTCAGCGATACATATACCGGTTCTCCGGCCAGATTGTTTGCACCGACAACGCCCGCTATTTTTGAGAAACGAAACAATACGTCCTTTTCAATGTTGCCCGTCGGAGTGAGCTGAAGGGTGAATTTGTGTTCTTCCTTAACGGTCTTTCCTTTAAACAACTGAAGCAGGGCTTCTTCCTGCGTTTTCAGATTATCGAGCATTATTCTCAGCGATTCCCCGTCCTTAGGCATGTATTCTGACTGACCGCGTGTCAGGCTGTTCTTGCTCTCGCGTATGCTATAGATTTCGCGTGCTGTGAGTTCGGCCATCTTTGCCGTAGAACCGGCCATTAGAATATCTTCAGTCATGTAATCACGTGGATTGAGTGTCTTCTCAGGATCTTCGGGCACTTCTTCTTCCGGATCGTATTTGTTCGGATTATGCGTATTGACAGCCTTAATGATGCCATCGCTTGTAAGCTCCACAAGAGGGGCGGATGTCTTGTCCTTAATCTCTATCGTATATGCCTGTGATTTGTCGGGTTGTCCTACGGGAACAATCCTGATGCCTTTTATTTTCCACAATTCAGAGGCTTCTGAAGAGACACCGGCCAGTTGCAGGTATTTTTCTGCATACCGGCAGAAATCACCGGGTGTAAAGGTGGTCTTTTCTGTTTCGACCGTAATGCGTAATGCCGTTGTGGGAAGAAAATAGGTAATTCCTTCCTCATTCTGTCCTGGAGCATAATTGGATACATGGATTTGTGCACTGGCTGCTGCAGACAGTGACAGTGTTAAGGTTAATAGTCCGGTTTTCATATCTTCTATTGTGTTTTTGATAGCTGGGTTTTCATTCGCTTATTGCTTTCCATGCCTGTGGCAGGTATTTCACGATGCTTGATGCAGTCATGCCCATCTGGCCTTCAGCATCTGCGGCCATATCACCGGCCAGTCCATGCACATATACGCCCAGGCGGCACGCATCGCCCGGCCGGTATCCTTGGGCAAGCAGGGCAAGCAGTATGCCTGTAAGCACATCACCGCTTCCTCCGGTAGCCATTCCCGGATTTCCCGTAGGATTGAATGCCACGTTTCTTCCGGGAGTAACAATCGCGGTATATGCGCCTTTCAATACTACATGCACATGCAGGCGCTCCGCCAGTTCACCGGCTTTTGCAATACGCTCGTAAGTGTCATTGCATGTTCCGACAAGACGCTCCAGTTCTTTGGGGTGCGGTGTGAGAATGCTGTTGGGTGGAATCTGCTCAAGCCACGAGCCGTTTAGCGACAGGATGTTAAGAGCATCCGCGTCAAGTACCATCGGGACAGAAGTAATCTGCAACTGTTCTATAAGAGCTTCGGCTGTTTCCATTTCCTTGCCGATACCTGGACCTACGGCAACGGCCTCAAACGGGTCGGCTTCAGTGGCTGTAGTGAAACAGTCATCGCTATAGTCATGGTCAATCATGGCTTCCGGGACACTGATTTGCAGAATGTCGTTATTCCGCAAAGGAGCGTGTATGGTCAGCAGCCCTACTCCGCTTCGCAGACAAGCCTGTGCCGCCAGAATCGAAGCGCCGGCCATACCGGTTTTTCCGGCAATGAGCAGCGCATGGCCGTAAGTGCCTTTGTGTGAAAAACGGCTTCTTTTTCTAAGCAATGACGCCACTTCATCCCTTTCCATTACATGAAAAGGCGTTTGCGCTTCTTTCAGGTACTCAGGATGCAGATTAATGTCTATGATTTCCGTCTCACCCAGAATCTTTTCATTTTCAGGGAAAAGAAACGACAGCTTAAGCTGTCCGATTGCAAGCGTCAGATCAGCTCTGACAATATGGTCATGACTGTTGTATGCGTTGTCTTCACACATCAGTCCCGAAGGAATATCTATGGCAACAACCGTGGCCGGTGACTGGTTGATGTACCTTACCACTGAGGCAAATCCTCCGTCGAGAGGCCTGTTCAGGCCGGAACCGAACAGCCCGTCCAACACCACATCTTTTTCACTCAGTTGAGACGGAACGAACCGGGTGCCGATCTCGGAAAGACTGACATCCTTGCACATTCTCAGCAAGTCATAGCTGGTTTTGCAGTCTTCCGAAAGCCTGCCTGTCGTATTGAACAGGAAAGCATCTATGCGATAGCCCTTTTCTGAGAGCAGACGCGCTACCGCCAAAGCATCGCCTCCGTTGTTGCCCGGTCCGGCAAATACTTTAATCGGGGTCTGCTTATCCCACCGGCGTGCAATAGCCTCGGTTAGCTTTTGTGCCGCACGCTCCATGAGGCCGGCAGACGTGACGGGCTCATTTTCTATCGTATATTTGTCCCATTCCCTGATTTGAGATCCAGTAAGTATTTTCACTATTATGAAGTCTTTGGTTTTATCAGGTGTAAAAATACTATTTTCAAAGGAATCATGATGCTTCTTTTTCTGAAAAAGTGTAATTTTGCGGTTAATTTGCATGAAACGCAAGCCGTAATTAGAAATAATATAAATACATAATAAAAGGTTTTAAAATAAAAACATGTTGAACATTGTAATTTTCGGAGCTCCGGGTTCCGGTAAAGGTACTCAGAGTGGACGTATTGTCGAAAAGTTTGGCTTAAGCCACATTTCTACGGGTGACGTGCTCCGTGCTGAAATTAAAAACGGTACTGAACTGGGTAAAACGGCAAAGGAATATACAGATCAGGGACAACTCATTCCCGATGCATTGATGATTGATATTCTGGCCGGTGTCTTCGATTCGTTCAAAGACGGCAAAGGTGTGGTTTTTGACGGCTTTCCCAGAACTATCGCCCAGGCTGAGGCTCTGAAGCAGATGCTGAAAGACAGGAATCAGGAAGTTTCAATCATGCTTGATCTGGAAGTTCCTGAAAGTGAACTGATTACCCGTCTTATCAAACGCGGGCAAGAATCCGGACGTGCGGATGATAACGAAGAAACTGTCAAAAGACGCCTGATAGTGTATCATTCACAGACTGCACCTCTGATTGACTGGTACAAAAAAGAAGGAAAATATCAGCACATCCAGGGAGCGGGAACAATGGATGCTGTTTTCAATGACATTGTGGCCGCAATAGAAAAATTGTAATTAAATATAACTTGCGCTTTTTGTTCAAGAACAGGAAAAATTATGGCCGGGTCAAATTTTGTAGATTATGTGAAAATATATTGCCGTTCCGGCAAGGGGGGAAGAGGATCGGCGCACATGCGGCGGGAGAAATATATTCCCAACGGAGGTCCTGACGGGGGAGACGGCGGACGAGGAGGTCATGTGATTCTGCGCGGGAACAGTAATTACTGGACATTGCTTCACCTGAAACATGACCGCCATGTTTTTGCCGGGCATGGCGGGAGCGGCTCACGTAACAGAAGCTCTGGGAAAAACGGATCCGACAAGGTGATCGAAGTGCCCCGTGGAACAGTGGCGTATAATGCCGGAACAGGTGAATATATCTGTGACATTACGGAACACGGACAAGAAGCTATTCTTCTGGAAGGCGGCCGGGGAGGACTGGGCAACTGGCATTTTAAGACCGCTACAAGACAGGCTCCACGATTTGCGCAGCCCGGAGAGCCGATGCGTGAACTGACTGTTATTCTCGAATTGAAATTGCTGGCCGATGTGGGCCTGGTGGGATTTCCCAATGCCGGAAAGTCCACACTCTTGTCGGTTGTATCAGCAGCGCGCCCGAAAATAGCCGGTTATCCGTTTACGACACTCGAACCGAACTTGGGTATCGTGTCATACCGTGACGGAAAATCGTTTGTAATGGCCGATATTCCGGGTATAATAGAGGGTGCAAGTGCCGGAAAAGGTTTGGGGATTCGTTTTCTGAGACATATAGAACGAAATTCGCTGCTGCTTTTCATGGTTCCGGGTGATACGGATGACATTTGCAAGGAATACGGAATATTGCTGAACGAGCTGGCTGCTTTCAATCCGGATATGCTCGACAAGCAAAGAGTGCTGGCCGTCACCAAGTGCGATATGCTTGATGAGGAGCTTATAGGCATGCTGTCTGAAAACTTGCCGGAAAATATTCCCCATGTGTTTATCTCTTCTTTGACCGGATTGGGTATTCAGCAGCTGAAAGATATTTTATGGACTGAGTTAAATAAGGAAAGTAATAAGCTCGAATCCGTCTCTCCGGAAAGAATCGTACACCGCAACAAGAATATCAGATTGCTTCAGAACGAACTGGAAGCAATGGGCGAGGATGAGGATATTGCTTATGCGGACGAGGACGAAGCGGAAGATGCAGATTGCGAATACGAAGATGATTACGGGGAAGAGGATCGGGGCAACGATAGAAATGAGCAGATTGAGCAGCCAGAGTCTGCCGGCTTATGACCCGCTTGATCCTGGAGGCGGCATCACGGCCCTTTCAACAACCCGTATGGGCGGTTGCGGCAAATGACGTTGCGCCTCGTTCAATTAGTCTGGTCGTATATTGTCTGGAATCATGCCGGATTTTTATGGATAATTTATGGATAAAGAGAATATGAGCATTGAAAAAATATTGACTGAAGGCATTGTGTTTAAGCCGGTTCCTTCACAGTCATCCTTACGAAAGACAGGAGTAAGGACCAAGGCAAGGAAAAAGGCCTATATTACCGGCTGTCACGGTTCCGGTTCTGCCAAAATGAAAGCCGGGTACCGCCGCCGTAGAGCAAACCGGCATAAATGACAGGGCGCGGGCATTTTATCCCTCTTTGTGACTTTCTGATTTTACGGCTTCCTTTTTCCCATTTTATAAACCTGTAATGAAGAAAGAACAGGTTTCGGATATCGTCCCTACTTTACAATGACTCTGAAACCTGTTCTTTCTTATGCGTTATGTGAGACCCGGGCGGATCTTCCGTTTTTTCTTATTTGCCGGGGAAAGACGGTTCGGCCAGACTGTTCAGATATACCTCCAGATTGGTATACTGCGCGTCAAGATTATATTTGGCACTGCTGGAAGCGTCATTCGGGTCAAGGCCGTTTTTCTGCTCCCATTCATCGGGCATTCCGTCCTGATCAGAATCAAGAGGCGCGGCTTCTGATTTGTATTCAGGCCATCCCCCTACATCGCCCTGATGGTCTATTATACCGTTTGTACTGCCGTTGGATCCTTCGTAAGTGTAATTCCCGTTACGTGTCTCTTCTACGATACGCGTGTCTACGGCATCGCGTTTCAGTGAAGCCCCGGCAAACTCAAGTACGGACTGATATGCCTGGCGGGCCGGCTGTAACGATGTATGCCAGGCTATATCAAACGCCTCTTTGGCCAATACTTCTTTTTCGGGCGCAAAATCTTTCCTGATTACGAGTCCGTATGCGTTGTCACGCTGAACCTTGTAAATGGCTTCTTTCTGCTTGCCGGTAAGTTCAGGACAGGTGGCATCAATATAATTCCCCTCAAAATAGAACACTCCGTGTGTTCCGGCTTTGTTGCTGTTCTTCCCATCATCGGCATAGGCTGTAAAAAGGTGCTTGTATGACGATTTGGCCGCGGTATAAGGCCCCGGCTTATAATAATTGGCAAGGAAGTTATATGAGCCGCCTTCTCCGGCATAAGCTCCGTCACTGCCGTAATTGTATATCACGTTGTTAAACAGTTCCACTTTTTCCAGTTCCGGTTTTCCGGTGTAACGGCTTCCGCAAAGACGCGGGGTACGGTTGGTATGATGAGCCAGCAAGTTGTGATGGAACGACGCGCGTTGTCCTCCCCATATGCCTCCATATCCGTGAGAACCTTTTTCATGGACAGAATTGGCCAGACTTTCACTGATGATACACCATTGCATAGTAAAATCCCGGTTGTTGTAGAATGAGGCACATTCGTCGGTGCTCCAGCTTACCGAGCAATGGTCGATGATTATGTTGCGGTGATTATTGAAACCGTTCATGGCATCGCTGCCCCTCTGTCTGATTTCATCGCCCATGCGTGAGCGGATAAAGCGCACAATGACATTATCTGCCGAAATCCCGATAGTATGGTTTTTCAGGCAAATTCCGTCACCGGGAGCCGTTTGCCCGGCTATGGTCAGATCACCGTTATCTATTTTCAGGGGTGACTGCAGTTCAATGATACCGCTTACCGCAAAGACAACGGTACGCGCTCCTTTCTTGCGGACGGCCCAGCGCAGGGTCCCTTCGGAGCCGTCATCTTTCAGTGAGGTCACCACATATACTTTGCCTCCCGCTCCTCCTGCGGTGTATTTGCCGGCTCCGTCAGCACCGGGGAAGGCCGGAACCTTGGAACGGTCGGGGGCAGGATATTCATGCAGGGCCTTATCGGGCAAAAGCGCTCCGGCCTTTACACCGGCCGCATGCTGTGCCGTCAAAAAGACGGCTAACACACTTGTTAGAAACTTGATGGTCATATTTTTCAACTATATAATTAACTCACAGGTACGTCCGGCAATATGCCCATATCGTTCCCCTGTCAAGGGGCAATCGCCAAAATGCCGGGATGTTTCAGATAAGCAATTCCCGGCAAAGATAGATTTTCTTTATTGAAGCTACAAGAATGCGGCCTTAAATTTCCGTAACGGCCGGCCGCGCATACATCGTGGGATCCCCTGCATGTCGTCCGCTTCATTATGGCGTTTCAGCCGTATCGGCAGCGCGTTGTCATTCTGGCGGATTGCGCCGGGATGCGTCCATTCCCCATGCCCCATGCGAAAGCTTACGGACATTAAAAAGCCGCATGACCTTAGACGGCATCATCCCATCAAATGATAACGAATGTTAAAAACTTGATTTTTAACTGCTGTTTTTTTCATATTCTCTCAATATACTATTTATATTTGTGAAAGTATAACAGGAGAACAATTATTAATTATTTATTTATCTAAATTTTAATCTAAATTATTAACTCGTTATGGAAGAAAGCAGAAATTATGGGCGTTGTATGAGACGGCCTGCCTTATTTGCTACTTGTCTTCTTGCCACACAGCTGGTTATGGCAAATCCGACGGGGGGGGGGGATTTTTATCTTTCCTGAAATACAGCAAGTGCCCAAGCCGGATCAGCGCACAATTACCGGTATTGTGCTGGGAGCCGACGGCGAGACTTTGCCGGGTGCCAGCGTGTATGTAAAAGGAGATGCCAAAAATGGAGTGACGGCCGATATTGACGGGCGTTTCAGCATTAATGTCCCTTCAAGGACCAAAGCATTGATTGTCTCGTTTGTAGGGTATAAGACTCAGGAAGTGGTGTTGTATGAGCGCCGCTCGGAGTATAAAATCCAATTACAGAATGATACGGAAATTGACGAAGTGGTAGTAACCGGTGTGGTAACCAAGCGTAAGGAAACGTTTACCGGCTCATCGGCTACCTTTTCGGGAGAAGAGCTGAAATCTGTAGGCGTACAGAACCCGTTGCTCAGCCTGCGTAGTCTGGATCCTTCTTTCAATTTGAAGGAAAGTGATATCTATGGCTCAAACCCGAACCGTATGCCGGATATTGAAATCCGCGGAAAATCCAGCATGCTGGGCATGCGTGACGAAGTGGCGGAAGATCCCAACCAGCCCTTGTTTATTCTGGACGGTTTTGAGAGCACGCTGGAAACCATATATAATCTGGATATCAACCGTATTGCTTCCATGACCATTCTGAAAGATGCGGCGTCTACGGCCATTTATGGTTCAAAAGCGGCCAATGGCGTTGTTGTTGTTGAGACGGTGAAGCCTGAGCCCGGACAGCTTCGCCTGAGTTACAGCGGATCTATGGACATCTCCTGGCCGGATCTGACCAGCTATAACCTGATGAACTCCCGTGAAAAGCTTGAGTTTGAAAAACTGGCCGGAAAATACAATTCAGACGGAAGCGCCGGGGATATAATCGCCAGGGATAACCTGTATCAGCAGCATTATTCCGATATTGTGAGCGGGGTCGACACATATTGGCTAAGCGAGCCTTTGCGTACGGGCATTAATCATCGTCACAACGTATATATTGAAGGAGGATCTGACGGCTTTATGTTTGGTGTGGGCTTAAATTATAACGGTGTGGACGGTGTGATGAAAAAGTCTGACCGTAAAGTGGCGGGCGGCAATATTGATTTGATTTATCGTGTAGGCAAGCTGCAGTTCACCAATAAATTTACGGCACAGTCAACCAGATATAGCAACCCTACGGTTACTTTTGCCACGTATGCCGCCGCTAATCCGTACTATAAAAAATATGATGAGAACGGCAATATATCAAAGTTCCTGGCAAATAACGATTATGAGCCAACTGTAGGCAATCCTCTTTATAATGACGCCTTAAACAGTCGTGACGATACTAAGCAAATGTCTTATACCAATTACCTTATAGCCGAATACAATCCGAGTATCGACTTTAAGCTGCGCGCTAAATTCGGCCTGTCACAAACTACCAGGGAAAATGAATATTTTGTATCTCCTGATGATACCCGTTATGAGAATGTAGATATGCTGAAAAGAGGCTCTTATACCTACTCCAATATAAAAAACACGACCTACGAAGGAGATTTTACAGCCAATTATGCAAAGCTGATCAACCAAAGGCATCGTGTGAATGTCGCCTTAGGCGCCAATATCGCGGAGACAAAAAGCGATACCCAAGGCTATTCCGCTCAAGGATTCCCCTCAGGAGATTTTACTTATCCTTCCTACTCAAACGGATATACGGAAGGCGGAATGCCCAATTATGCCGAATCGGTAAGCCGCTCGGTGAGCGCTTATTTAACCGGAGGCTATTCGTATCTTGACCGCTATCTGCTGGATTTCAGTTACCGTATGAACGGCGCCTCCGTATTCGGATCAAATAAAAAATATATCAATACATGGTCTCTTGGCCTGGGATGGAATATTCATCATGAAACCTTTGTCCAGGAGAATCTGCCGTTCATCAATTATTTAAAGATTCGTGGCTCCGTGGGCAATCCGGGCAATCAGAACTATGAGTCGGGAATGTCACTGACAACCTTTAATTATTCTTATACCGCCTATAACTATTTTGGATTAGGCTCTGTCTTAACCGGCCTGGGTAATGACGATTTGAAATGGCAGACTACCTTAGACCGTAATATCGGCATGGATTTGACCTTATTTGACGAGCGCTTCAACTTGACGGTGGATTACTATTATAAAACTACAGACCCGTTGCTAATTGCCATCGGATTACCTGTCTCATCGGGTGAAACCAGTTTCTATACCAATTTAGGGAAGCAGGTGTCAAAGGGTTTTACCGGAACGGCGCAGTATTATATCTTACGTGATTTTGAAAAACGGCTGACCTGGTCCTTGCGCGCAACCGTGCGTATGGAGAGCAGTCGTCTGGAAAATATTGGAAACGCGCTGGAGTCACTGAACAACTATGGTCAAAGCCGTTCTACGAAACGTTATTATGACGGAGCCGACCCCGATGATATCTGGGCGGTGCGCTCGGCAGGCATTGATCCGGCTACCGGCCGTGAAATCTTCATAAAGAAAGACGGTACCTATACATACGATTTCAGCTATGATGACGAGGTCGTTGTGGGTAATGCCCGTCCGGATGCCGAAGGCACCTTTGGCACGAATTTTGGATACAAGGGATTTACAGTAAGTGCGATTTTCCGTTACCAATTAGGAGGCTGTTCTTTTAATAACGCTGTATACAGCAAAGTCGAGAATATTTCGTCAAGCGATTTGATTCATAACCAGGATAAGCGCGCTTTATATAATCGCTGGCAGAAGGCAGGCGATATCGCGCAGTTCAAAAATATTGCGAACTCATCCAGTACACCGATGTCCTCACGTTTTGTCCAGGAAGAAAACACGCTGGCTCTTGAATCATTTCAAATAGGATATGAGTTTGATCCCGTTTTTGCGAAAAAATTAGGAATCAGCGGTCTGCGTGTAAATGCGTATATGAATGATATTTTCCGCATCAGCAATATCAAAGAGGAGCGGGGAACAGATTATCCTTTTGCGCGCAATGTCTCATTGGCGCTTTCATTCACTTTATAATTGTATGCATTATGAAACTAAAAAGAGTTATATATATATTTGTCATGACTGTCTTTGCCGGGGCTCTCGGCAGCTGCTCCGACTGGCTGGACTATACCCCGAAGGACAAATCTACTGAAGAACAGCAGTTCGCAAGCAGAGACGGTTTCTATGCGGCTGTCAATGGCGTTTATAACCGCTTGATATCCTCAACGCTATATGGTTCGAACTTGTCATACGGGATGCTTGACATAATGGGCAAACGCTATAATTCAGGATCTAATTCGGCGGGCAATTTCTATAATTGGGCCAGATACAACTATACGGACGATAACTTTTCAGCTACATTAAACAGTATTTGGAGCGACGCTTATGCCGCGATTTTAAATGCGAATGTCATTTTGAAAAACGTAGAAGAACAAAATGGCGTTTTGTCACAGGATGATGTAAATCTGATAAAAGGCGATTTGCTGGCCTTGCGCGCTTTTTTGCATTTTGATATGCTGCGCCTGTTCGGCCCTGTCTACAGCCGCACGCCAGAGGCCGATGCCATTCCTTATAATGATAGCGCCATAGGACAAGCCTATGAGATACTGACCGCGAAAGACGTGATATTCAATCATCTGATTCCGGATTTGAATGAAGCTGAAAAATGCCTGGCAGAGGCCGATCCCGTATTAACGGAAGGCGTATTGAGTGAGAATAATGAGAATGGCGACAACTACATGCATTACCGTCAGCTGAGACTGAATTATTATGCGGTGGCACTGTTGAAAGCCCGCATATATTTGTGGGCCGATGATATGACGAATGCCTTGGCTGAAGCGCGCAAGATTACCGATGATGCCAAAGTAAAGGAGTTCTTCCCGTTTGTTGACTCAGACAAACTGCTCGGAAATACGTATAATCCCGATCGCGTATTCTCTTCCGAAATACTGTTCGGCTTCTATTATGCAGACAGGGACTATATTTACACAAGCTATTTTGACGGTGCCAATTTAGGCTCCTCCTCTAATTTATTGCAGCCGCGTGCCTCTTACGTGGAAACGCTATTTGACAATGCCGCAGACTACCGGTTCCAATCTCAGTGGAGCGCGCAAGGGAACTTGTTTAACTTTGTGAAATACAAGGATATTTCATATAATGGGAATGAGGCGGCTCCATTTTATGCGACCTTTATGCCGCTGATGCATGTGAGCGAGGCTTATTATATTGCGTCTGAGGCCTTGATGAATACGGATCCGGGCGCTTCCGTCTCGTATTTAAATGTAATTCTGAGAGCGCGTGGCATATCGGAGTTGCCTGAAGATGCGTCTGGGGCAGAGGTAGGCTATGAGCTGAGTCTGGAGTATATGAGAGAATTTTGTGGAGAAGGACAGATATTTTACATGTTCAAGCGCAATTATCTGGACATAGGTGATGAATACAATGGAGATGATGATGATTATATTTATGCTTCTACCGCACGCTATGTCGTGCCTTTGCCAACACAAGAACAGGAAAACCGATAAAAATTAAGATCATGAAAAATTTTGTTATATATGTTTCAGGCGTAATGCTTTTTTTGACAGGCAGTATGCTTACTTCTTGCTCAGAAGAAGGATTTACCTCTTTTGACGGTTCAAAAAATGGAATATACTTTCAGCGGACCTATACTACGGATATAAATGGGAACCCTCTTCAATATACCGATTCTACAGTCGTGACCTTTTCCTCTTATCCTGATGAGCAACAGACAATGACAGTACAGGTGCCGGTATGCATAATGGGCGATGTGAAAGATTATGACAGAGTGTTTGTTGTGAAAGTGGATGATGAGAAAACAACGGCGGAACGCGGCGTACATTATGATTTTGATGAAAGCAAGTGTGTAATAGCCGCCAGTACCACAAGGGTAAGCATACCTGTGACCCTTTACCGCCATCCTGACTTGCAGGAAAATACATTAAGAATTGAATTGTCCCTGGTTGACAATAATGAGTTTACTGTAGAACTGGAGTCTTATAAGAACAGGCCTTCATGGAATGCTACGGGCGAAGAATTGTGCGGTTCCAGATTTAAGATAATATTTAGTGACATTTATCAGATAACTGATTGGTGGGAATGGTATGGAACGGAATATTTTGGAACATGGTCGGCAACCAAGGAAAAGCGACTGAATGCTTTGATGGGGTGGACGCATGCTGACTGGGATGACTGGAATATACCTTATGGAACAATGGCGTATGCCGCCAAATTATTTAAAAAAGAATTGCAGGCATTGGCCGATGCCGGTACTCCGGTTATTGACGAAGACGGCTCATTCATGCAATTAGAACCTCCTTATACGGTTGACTATTCGGCTTATGAAAAACGGTAAAGTTATGGAAAGAACAATACGATCGATGATAGCCTTATGCTGTGTGCTATCGGTTACGGCATGTTATGATGACAAAGGGAACTATAACTATAAGGACGTTCCTGTAATTACGGCGGAAAATCTGCCGGAAACGACAATATCTGTGGTGCAGAAGACAGATCCGATTATTCTCAGGCCAAGTTTCACTTCATCCATAGACGGCGTGATCGATGACAATCCTAATTATGAGTTCGGATGCTTGCTTTATAAAAACGCAGGGGTTTTTCCTGACGGTTCCCGTTATAAAGATATCAATCCCGAGCATAATAAAGATATCGATTATATACCCGATGACAATGAAGGCGATTATACCTGCTGGTATACGGTAACGGACAAGAGGACAGGAGAGGTCACAAATTTTGAAATCCCCGTAAAGATAACTTCCGCTACGTATGAAGGCTGGATGGTACTGTGTGATGAGGGCGCGGAAAATAAAGTGCATATGGATTTGATTTCCATATTGTCTAAAGAAAGACCTGCGGAAATATATCATGACGTATTAGGCGAGAACGCGCCGGATATAACAAACGCGAAATCTGTTTTTTATGACCCGTGGCCAAAATATGCGCATGGCGATTATTTATGGCTGGTCTCAGAAGATGGCACCTATTCATTGAATGCGTCAACTCTTCAATGCAATTCAGCGTATAACATTATGGAAACCGATTTTCTCGTTACTCCGGCCGATGAGCAGGTTATTGCCATGGACGGGTTGTATGGGAGCTATAACTTTATTGTCACAAATAAGGGAAATCTGTATTTCAAATACATGAACAGGGCCGGTTCCATTTATGAGACACCGGTCAACACGTTTGTTGCCGACACAGATCCCCAGTTTGCCGTCGCTCCCTTTATAGGCGTTTCCCAAAGACGTCCGCTTGATTCCCGAATAGCACTATTTTATGACAAGGATAACAAGCGTTTTGTGAAATGGGATGCATATACTTCAGAGGGCGGGGCTTGTATAGAATTGGCTGATCCTGAGTCTCCCCGTTTCTCCTATACGACAGGAAAAGATATGATCGCAATGGTTAATACCCGGTTCTCAGAAGCCACTACCTATTCCATATTGGAAGACGATTCTCATAACAGGTATGTTTATGGCATCAGCCTGGCGGGAGGAGACTTGTCACAGACTTATTATCAGCAGATCAACGCCGAAGGATTTAATAATGCCACGGAATTCGCCTTTCATTCACAGTATCCTTATATGTTTTATAACGGCGCTGAGAATAAAGTGTATTGCTATCATCTAATGAATAATACGGTAACTCAGCCGTTGACACTGGATGGAGAGGAGATCACATTATTGAAATTCAATCTCTTTCAGAACACTGAAGCTAATTTGTCTGATTCTTCCGAAGAGTTTATGAACCAACAGTATTATCTGATTGTGGGCTCATACAAGAAGAACGCTACAGACGATAATGGCGGCATTTTGAGATTCTATAAGTTTGACTCTTCAAGCCAGGCTCTTGCTTTGGTTTCGGAATATACCGGATTCGGAAAGATTCGTGATGCAGTTTATCGTGAACGTTAAGGAAATATGACGAAAGGGTCATAGGCATATTCTTGTATGAGCCGGCCGGCACGGCTTGTTCCTGAAAAATGCGATAATCCGGGCTGTTGAGGCGGCGACTATCGGTATTTTTCGGATCGTGCCGGGGAGGAGGGCGAAGTCTCTGAGCGTATGATCGGGCCATACAAAGAAATGACAGGTGTCTGACGTGCCTCGGTTTTTTTGATGGCGGACTGGTGGGATGAATCACTGGTCCGCCATTTTTTACATAGGCCGCTGTCTGCTCTATTCCTGAAAATATATTAAAGATTGCACAGATGATTGAACCTTGGAATGCCGATATGGTCTTTTACATAGTGTCCGGCCGCTTTTATGCATTTCAACGCATTCGCTTTGCGGAGAAAGGAATAAGAGTTATCTTTGTATGTAAAATGATAAAATGTAAGACTCTATATCTGTATATATTATGAAAACACTGACCAGAATGGGGATGGCATGTGTCCTGTTGTTGTCTTTGGGCGCATGCAAGCATCCTAAGACCGGAAATCCGAAGGATTTTTTTATGTTTACTTCGTTTCATGAGCCGGCAACCGAAGGCCTGCGTTACCTGTATAGCGAGGACGGCATTCATTGGGACAGTATTGGAGGAACATGGCTTAAGCCGGTTTTGGGAGACAGCATCTTGCGGGACCCCTCGATGATTGTAGGAAAAGACGGTACGTTTCATCTGGTCTGGACCATCTCCTGGCGTGGAGATACGGGGTTCGGATATGCCTGTTCCAAAGATTTGATCCACTGGAGTGAGCAGCGTCGTATACCCGCTATGGATCAGGTGGCTTCTACCGTCAACGTGTGGGCGCCGGAATGGTTTTATGATGATGTGAAAGATCGGTATATGATTGTATATTCATCGTGTGTTCCCGATAAAAAGCTCGCATTGGGCGTAGAGGACGAGAACAACAATCACCGCCTGTACTATGTGACAACGAAGAACTTTCATACGTTCTCAGATCCGGAACTGCTTTATGATCCGGGTTTCAGCTGTATCGACGCCACCATTGTGAAACGCGGGGCACAGGACTATGTAATGGTATTGAAAGACAACACACGCCCTAACCGTAACCTGAAGACGGCTTTTGCAAGAAATGCCGAAGGGCCTTACTCCAATGTCTCGGTCCCGTTTACCGGATTCCTTGTGGAAGGACCTGCGGTAGAAAAGCTGGGTGATGACTATCTCATCTATTTTGATGATTACAACAATCATATTTATGGAGCGGTGAAGACACGCGATTTTATAAACTTTGCCGGCATGACCGATAGCGTGAGTGTCCCTGAGGGCCATAAACACGGAACAATATTCAAGGCTCCTGAATCCGTGGTAAAAGGGCTCCTTGAAAAACAACCGGCAAAGACCGAAAACAAACAACCTGCAACACTATGAAGCGCTTTTTGAAACTGGCAATGGTCCTGGCTGCCGGATTGTGCGGTACAAACCGGCTTACGGCACAGGAACTGATTCATTACACCGGCACCAGACTGTCTAATCCGAACGAACATGACGGACAGCTCTCGCCCGTGGTGGGTGTGCACAACATCCAGACCATGCGTGCCAACCGTGAAAAGCCATCGCCTGCAAACGGACACGGATGGACTTACAATCATCAGCCGATGCTTGCCTATTGGAACGGCAAGTTCTATATGCACTACCTGTCAGACCCCGTAAGCGAGCACGTGCCGCCTTCGTGTACTTTCCTGCAAACATCCGCCGATGGATATACATGGACCAATCCGGAAGTGCTTTTCCCTGAATACGGCGTGCCCGATGGATTTGCCAAAGCCGGACAGCCGGGATATGCGGCCAAGGATCTGAAGGCCGTCATGCACCAGAGAGTGGGTTTCTATGTCTCGAAAGAAGACCGGCTCGTTGCCATAGGTAATTACGGTGTAGCCCTGCATCCGAAAGATGATCCAAATGACGGTAACGGAATAGGCCGCGTAGTACGTGAAATAAAGAAAGACGGCTCGTTCGGACCGGTTTATTTTATTTATCTGAACCATGATTTCAATCCGGAGAAAGGCGGAAAATACAAAACGGATTATCCGTTCTATACCAAGGCTAAGGATAAAGGATTCAAAAAGGCCTGTGAGGAGATTCTGGCCAATCCGCTGTATCGCATGCAATGGGTGGAAGAAGCCGACAGGGAAGATCCGTTGATCCCGCTGAAAAAGCCTTATAAGGCATTCAACTGGTATACGCTTCCTGACGGAAAGATTGCGGCGTTGTGGAAGCATGCGCTTACTTCTGTCAGCGATGATGGCGGGAATACATGGCATGAGCCTGTGAACAGGGCAAAAGGATTTGTAAACAGCAATGCCAAGATATGGGGACAGAAGCTGAGCGACGGCACGTATGCCGCCGTTTACAACCCGTCGGAATACAGATGGCCGCTGGCTGTCTCATTGAGTGCCGACGGACTGAATTATACCACGCTGAATCTGGTATACGGTGATGTGCCTCCTATGCGCTATGCCGGAAACTACAAGTCGTTCGGGCCGCAGTATGCGCGCGGCATTCAGGAGGGAAACGGCACGCCTCCCGATGGTGACCTTTGGGTAACCTACAGCGTGGGCAAGGAGGATATGTGGATTACCCATATCCCTGTACCGGTACTGGTTAACGCGCCTTCGCATGCCGATGAAAACTTTGCCGGTTACAAAAAACTGGCCGATCTGGATATGTGGAACCTGAACTCGTATGTATGGGCACCCGTATCGCTGGAGAAGAAAGCCGGACAGACATGGCTTACCTTGCGTGACAAGGATCCGTTTGCCGCAGCCATGGCAGAGCGCAAGATTCCTGCAAGCAAGAATCTGACCGTATCGTTTGACCTGATGGCCGGCCAGAACAATCAGGGCGGACTTGAAATAGAATTTCTGGATGAAAACGGTGTGGCTTGCGCGCGCATTGACCTGACCAAAGAAGGCGTCATGCGTTCCAAAGGCGGAGCGCGTTACGGAACGGTATGTAACTATGAGCCTGACAAGGCTTATCATATACAGATGGATCTGTCGGTAGAAAACCGCAGCTCTGTCCTGACATTGAACCATGGCGAGAAGAAGGTTACCCGTATGTTCTACGCGCCGGTTCATGCCATTGAGCGTGTGAGGTTCCGTACCGGGGCACGAGTGAGTTTTCCCGATCCGGATACGTGGGCAGACCAGTATGAGGATATGCCGGATGCCGGAGCTGAAGATCCGGAAGTGACATTCCGTATAGCCAATTTCAAGACATCGTCAAATGATGCGGACGGCCATGCCGCCTTGCTGAAATTCGATGACTTCAAGCATTACGTGGATTATTTCAATACAATGGAGGATGAAAACATAGCGCAGGCTATCCCCAACGCGCAGGCTGCCGAATGGATGAGGGCCAACGTGCCGTTGTTTGAATGCCCGCAGAAGAATTTCGAAGAGATGTATTACTACCGCTGGTGGACATTGCGCAAGCATATCAGGAACACACCGGCAGGATATGGAATGACCGAGTTCCTTGTTCAGCGGTCATATGCCGACAAATACAATCTGATAGCATGCGCCATCGGGCATCATGTAAGTGAAAGCCGTTGGCTGCGTGACCCGCGGTACCTTGACCAGATCCTGCATACTTGGTATCGTGGAAACGAAGGAAAAGCAATGGAAAAGATGAGCAGGTTCAGCTCATGGAATCCGTGGGCCGTATACGGACGCTATCTGGTAGATGCCGACAAGGATTACATGATTGACTTATATGAGGATTTGGATGCCGAGTATAAACGCTGGGAAAGCACCAACCGCCTGAAGAGCGGACTATACTGGCAGGGTGATGTGCAGGACGGCATGGAGGAAAGCATCAGTGGAGGGCGCAGGAAACAGTATGCGCGCCCTACCATCAACAGCTACATGTATGGCAATGCGCTGGCCTTGTCGGAAATGGCTGCCATGAAAGGCGACAAGGCCGCATCGGGACTGTATGCCGCAAAGGCCGATACGTTGAAGAATCTGATTGAGACACAACTGTGGAGCGAAAAACAGCAGTTCTTTGAGACCCTTCGTCAGGATTCTTTGGCCGGTGTACGTGAAGCTATCGGATACATTCCATGGTATTTCAATTTGCCGGACAATAATCAGAAGAAATACGAAGCGGCATGGCTACAGCTGACCGATGAGAAAGGATTTTCCGCTCCTTTCGGTCTGACCACCGCCGAGCGCCGTCATCCGCAATTCCGCAGTCATGGAGTGGGAACCTGTGAGTGGGATGGTGCTGTCTGGCCGTTTGCCACCTCACAGACGCTTACCGGACTGGCTAATTATCTGAACAGCACGGATACGCCGGTAGTGACCGATAGCGTGTTCTTTCGCCAGATGGAGCTTTATGTAGAATCACAATACCGCCGCGGACATCCGTATATAGGTGAATATCTGGATGAGGTGAACGGACAGTGGCTGATGGGTGACCGTGAGCGCAGCCGCTATTATAATCACTCAACGTTTAATGACCTGATGATTACCGGTATTGTGGGATTGCGGCCGCGTGCAGACCGTACCGTTGAAGTCAATCCGCTGGTACCGGAAGACAAATGGGAATGGTTCTGCTTGGATAACGTGCTTTATCACGGACACAACATAACCATTGTGTGGGACAAGAACGGTGACCGTTATCATTTGGGAAAAGGATTGCGCGTGCTTGCCGACGGAAAGGAAATCGGACATTCAGATACGCTGAAACGCCTGACTTGTCCGGATGCGCTCTGATAAATCATTGTATATAAGAGATGTATCATTATGAATATATATAAGAAAGCATCCTTCGGAATGGCATTATGGCTTGCCGCGTCTTCGTTGCAGGCCATTGACGTGACACGGCTTAGTTGTGAAATGAGACATTGTCCGCTTGCTTTGGACACAGACATTCCACGCTTCGGATGGCAGATGCGGGGCGGTAAAGGCTGCATGCAGTCGGCTTATGAGGTGGAGGTATGCACGCAGGACGATCAAAATGGAAAGCCGATCGTATGGGACAGCGGAAAAGTGGATTCTGATCAGAGTCAGTTTGTGCTCTACGCCGGCAAGAAGTTACAGCCTCTGCGGCGTTATTTCTGGCGCGTAAGGGTATGGGACGAGAACGGGAATCCTTCGGAATGGAGCAAGGAGGCCGAGTTCCGTCTGGCTCCTGACAGCCGTTTTTTTGAAAAGGCTGCATGGATTGGGGCAATCACCAATAAAGACGCAAAGTTTCCCGAAGGCCGCCGCTTTCACGGCAGTGAGCTGAAGAAAGCCAAGGAGGTATGGGATGCCGTTGACTCATTGGCATGGAGAAGTATCTGTCTGCGCAAGGATTTTGTGGTGGAGAAGCCCGTGAAAGACGCTACGGCTTACGTATGCGGGCTGGGCCATTATGAATTGTCACTGAACGGCCGGAAAGTGTCGGATGCGGAGTTTGCCCCGCTGATCAGCGACTATGATAAAACGGTTTACTACAATACATACGATGTCACCTCATTCATTAAGAAAGGAGCGAATGCCGCCGGAGTAATGCTGGGTAACGGATTTTACAACGTTGTGGGCGGCGGACGTTACCGCAAGCTGCAAATCGGTTTCGGCGCGCCGGCACTGCTGATGCGTCTGGTAATCCGTTATACTGACGGAACAGGGCTTACGGTAAGCTCCGGGAGTGACTGGAAATACGCATTGAGCCCCATAACGTTCAATTCCATCTACGGTGGTGAGGATTATGATGCCCGTCTGGAACAGAAAGGATGGAACGAACCTGCTTTCAATGACTCGTCATGGAAACCGGTAGTGCTGAATGAAGGACCGAAAGGCGTATTGCGCCCGCAGCAGGCTCCTCCGATAAAGATTATGGAACGTTATGACGTGAAGACAATCCATAAGTTGACAGCCGAAGAGGCGAAGGCCGCCTGTACATCGACAAAGCGCACCGTAGATCCTACGGCAATCATGTTTGACATGGGGCAAAACCTGGCGGGATTTCCCGAAATAACCGTATCCGGAAAACGGGGGCAGAAAGTAACCATACTGGTGGCCGAAGCTTTGACGGATGAGAATGCGGTAAACCAATCCCAGACAGGATATCAGCATTACTACGCCTATACCTTGAAAGGCGATGGCACAGAGGTGTGGCATCCGCGGTTCTCTTATTACGGATTCCGTTACATACAGGTAGAAGGTGCGGTGATGAAAGGAGACAAGAACCCCCGAAAATTGCCGGTACTGAAGAAAATACAGTCATGCTTTGTCTGCAACTCTTCGGCGCAGACAGGAACGTTTGAATGTTCGAACCGTATATTTACAGAGGCATTCCATTTGATAGACAAGGCCGTGCGCAGTAATATGCAGGGTGTGTTTACCGACTGTCCGCATCGTGAAAAACTGGGATGGCTCGAGCAGGTGCATCTGAATGGCCCGGGACTGCTGTTTAACTATGACCTGACATCATACGGACGGAAAATCATGCGTGATATTGCCGATGCGCAGCAGCCAGACGGAATGGTGCCTACTACGGCTCCCCGCTATGTGATTTTTGAAGGACCGGGGATGGATGCCTTTGCCGATTCCCCCGAATGGTCAACCACGCTGGTGATGTTCCCTTTCATGTATTACCATGCATACGGTGACGATTCGCTTATCAGAACCTATTATCCCAATATGCGCCGTTATGTAGATTACCTTACCGGCCGTGCCGACAAGCATATTGTAGATTACGGGCTGGGTGACTGGTATGATTACGGAAACTTCCGTGCCGGCTTTTCACGCAATACATCCGTTGCTGTTGTGGCTACGGCCCATTATTATATGAATATCTGTCATCTGGCCGAAGCCGCCCGTATGATAAGGAACCAGCATGACGCAGAGACTTATGAAAAACTGGCAGGTAAGGTGAAAGCAGCCTTTAATGCCCGTTTTCTGAATGAGAAAACCAGCCAGTATGATACAGGCAGCCAATGTGCCAATGCATTGGCTCTTTACCTGAATCTGGTACCTGCAGAACGCAGACAGGCCGTACTTGACAACCTGGTGGCCGATATAAAGGCACACGGAACCCGGCTGACAACGGGTGATGTAGGCAACCGATACCTGTTCCAGACACTGGCCCGCAACGGGCTGAATGAGCTGATGTATGCCATGCACAATCACGAGGAGGCTCCGGGATATGGATTCCAGCTGAAATTTGGCGCCACTACGCTTACCGAGCAGTGGGATCCGCGTCAGGGATCATCGTGGAATCATTTTATGATGGGACAGATTATGGAATGGTTCTACAACTCATTGGCCGGGATTCAGCATGATGATAAGGAAGGAGGATACCGGCACGTGATTCTCTCCCCGCAGGTTGTGGGAGATCTGAGGCATGTAAAGGCATCGTACGAGACATTGTACGGAAAGCTGGAAGTGGAGTGGAAGCGTGAAGACGATACCTTCCATATGCGGATTACCATACCGGCCAACTGTTCGGCTACTGTTTATTTGCCAGGACAGGATGTTCCTGAAAAGGTAAAGAGCGGAACATATACATTTACGAGAACAATCTGAAAACACTATAGAAAACAATATAACATAATGAAAAAACTGACTTTTACTTTGGCTTTGTTGGCCTGTCTGATCTTTCATGCACAGGCACAGAACACTTTTGAGGGACAGTTTACCCGTCCGTTGGGTGAGATGCTCGATGAAATTGCCTCGCGTTTCAATGTACGTCTGAAATACGATATTGACACAACCGGATTGAAATTGCCGTATGCCGATTCACGCATACGCCCTTATTCGGTAGAGGAATCGCTGACAAATGTACTTGCTCCTTTCGATTTCAAGTTTGTAAAGCAAGGAAACGCGTCATATAAACTGAAAAAATACGAATATCCCCGCCGTACGGAAGCCGATGGCCGGAAGCTGATTGATTACTTGTTGACCCTGTATAATGATCAGGCGAGTTTTGAAAAACGGCGCGTGCTTTTGAAGAAAGAGGTGCGTATGCGCCTGCAAATTGACAAGTACCTTTCGCAGCGTACCGGCAATGCGCCGATTTTGTCAGAAATACGCAAGTATGACGGATATACTGTCCAGAACTTTGCCCTTGAGACTCTTCCCGGACTATATGTATGCGGCTCTATCTATACTCCGGGATCGAAAGGGAAGCATGCACTGATTATATGTCCGAACGGGCACTTTGCTGACGGACGTTACCGCGAAGACCAGCAGCAGCGCATGGCTACCCTGGCCCGTATGGGAGCCATCTGTGTAGATTACGACTTGTTCGGATGGGGAGAATCGGCTTATCAGGTAAGTTCTGCCGGTCATCAGACAAGTGTGGCACATACCGTGCAGGCAATGAATGGCATCTCTGTCCTGGATTATATGATAACCCGCAAGGATGTGGACACAACCCGCGTAGGAGTGAACGGAGGTTCCGGCGGAGGTTCGCAGACAGTATTGCTTTCGGTACTTGATGACCGCTATACAGCATCTTGCCCGGTAGTCAGCCTCTCATCATATTTTGATGGCGGATGTCCGTGTGAAAGCGGAATGCCTGTTATGCTGGCAGGAGGAGGAACTTGTAATGCCGAGCTGGGAGCGTTGTTTGCCCCAAAGCCCATGTGTGTGGTTTCCGATGGAAAAGACTGGACAGCTGATACCCCGACTTTAGAATATCCGTATTTGCAGAAAGTATATGGCTTTTACGGTGCCGCCGACAGGGTGACCAATGTACATCTGCCGAAAGAAGGACATGATTTCGGATCCAACAAGCGCAACGCCGTATATGACTTCTTCGCCGGAGTATTTAATTTAGACAAAAGCAAGCTGGATGAAAGCAAGATCACCATAGAGCCTTTTGAAAATCTGTGCAGTTTTGGAAAGAAAGGTGAGAAGATGCCCGAGAATGCCGTCCGTTCGGTTGGCGAGCTGGACAAGTATTTCGGCAAGGATGCCGTCCGTCAGGCAGCTGCCGATGAGTCTGTATTGAAAAAATCGCAGGAGATTATTGCGACTCTGAACCTTACCGATGAAAAGGTTGTCAATCTGGCAACAACCGCCGTATACAATCACCGTTGTGCCGTACGCGACTGGCACAATACTCATCCCTATGCCATCATTCCTGAAGAAGATAAGGCTACCGGCCGTAAGTTGAGCAAGGTGGAACGTGAAATGATGGCCGACAAGATGATTCCAGAGTCTGTTCATGCACGGCTGCTGAAAGACCTGAACCGTGTATTGACACCTGAGCAGATAGAAGCGGTGTTCGACCAGTATACTGTAGGGAAGGTAGCATTCACCATGAAAGGATATTATGCTATTGTTCCTGACCTGACCGCTGAAGAGGCCAGGACGATAGAGGAATATCTGAAGCAGGCTCGTGAAGAAGCTTTGGAGTGCAAAAGCATGAAAGCCATTTCGCAGGTTTTTGAAATATACAAGACCAAGTGTGAACAATATCTCAACAGTAACGGGCGTAACTGGAAGCAGTTGTTCCGTGATTATGTAAACAAGCGTAAGGCAGAAAAAGATGCCCAAAAGCCCAAAGAAACGACATAATAATCAATTACCCTAATTTGTCTGGATGATGTTGAAAAAACTATTTTTTGCAGGATGCCTGCTGCTCTCACTAAGTACGGCACGTGCCGATGCCCAGGAATACAAACTGTGGTATGACAAGCCTGCCATGGTGTGGACAGAGGCTTTGCCTTTGGGCAACGGACGTCTGGGCGCCATGGTTTACGGAAATCCGGGAACGGAGCAAATCCAGTTGAACGAAGAGACCATCTGGGCCGGCTGTCCGAACAACAATGCCAATCCCGAAGCAAAGGAATGGCTGCCTAAGATACGTGAGCTCATATTTGCCGGGGAGTATCTGGAAGCTCAGACTTTGTGCACCCGCCATGTGAAAGCCAATACCAATTCGGGAATGCCTTATCAGAGTTTCGGTGATTTGCGTATGAGCTTTCCAGGACATACCCGTTATTCAAATTATTACCGCGAGCTGAGTCTTGATTCGGCCAAGACATTGGTACGTTATGAGGTAGACGGTATATGTTATCAGCGTGAAACGTTTATTTCATTTACCGATCAGGCTGTGATATCACGCATCACTGCCAGTCAGCCGGGAAAGATTACATTCAATGCCATACTGACCAGTCCTCATCAGGATGTAGTGATTGCCTCAGAAGGTAATGAAATCACTTTGGAAGGGGTTTCGTCCTTGCACGAAGGTCTGAAGGGAAAAGTTCAGTTTCAGGGACGTGCAGCAGTTAAGACCAAAGGCGGAACGGCAACCTGCCGTGACGGTGTGCTCACCGTTGAAAATGCCAATGAGGCTGTCGTATATGTGTCAATAGCTACCAATTTCAATAATTACAAGGATATTACCGGTGATTATATCGGGCGTGCAAAAAAATACCTGATCAGGGCATTGGGCAATGATTATGATTCAGCAAAGAATGAGCACGTGAAGTTTTACGAACAGTATCAGAGCCGCGTAACCTTGAATTTGGGCGAAGACAAATATGCCAATGTGACAACCGACAAACGCGTGGAGAACTTCAAGACTACCAACGATGCATTTCTCGTTGCCACTTATTTCAAGTTCGGACGCTATCTGCTCATCTGTTCCTCACAGCCGGGCGGCCAGGCACCGAACCTGCAGGGTATATGGAATGACAAACTCTTCCCGTCATGGGACTGCAAATATACCTGCAACATCAATCTGGAAATGAATTACTGGCCGGCCGAAGTAACCAACCTGACCGAACTGAACGAGCCGCTGTTCCGCCTTATCAAGGAAGTGAGCGAAACCGGTAAGGAAAGCGCACGGATTATGTACGGCTCCAACGGATGGGTGCTTCATCATAATACCGATATCTGGCGTGTGACCGGAGCCATAGACAATGCTTCTTCGGGCATGTGGGCTTCGGGTGGCGCATGGCTTTGCCAGCATTTGTGGCAACATTACCTGTATACCGGCGACAAGGAATTTCTGCGCAAGGCTTATCCCATACTGAAAGGCTCAGCGCAGTTCTTTGACGAGGTGATGGTGAAAGATCCTGCCAGAGGGTGGCTGGTGATGTGTCCGGGCAATTCTCCCGAGAATACGCATGCAGGAAGCAACAAGGAAGCTACGACTGCCGCCGGATGTACGATGGACAACCAGTTGGTATTCGATTTGTGGAATGCCGTAATTGCTTCATCTGAAATTCTTGGGACAGATGCCGGATATGCTGCTCATCTGCAGGAACGTCTGAAAGAACTTCCTCCGATGCAGATAGGATGTTGGGGACAGTTACAGGAGTGGATGATCGACTGGGATGATCCGGAAGACACCCATCGGCATATTTCTCATCTGTATGGACTGTTTCCAAGTAATCAGATATCGCCGTAACGCACTCCAGAACTGTTTGATGCCGCACGATCATCACTGATTCATCGTGGAGACCCGTCTACCTGATGGAGTATGGGATGGAAAGTCTGCTTGTGGGCGCGTCTGCTTGACGGAGACCATGCCTATAAACTGATTACCGACCAGTTGACCCTTGTTCGCAATGAGAAGAAAAAAGGCGGAACTTATCCTAACCTGTTCGATGCACACCCGCCTTTCCAGATTGACGGAAACTTCGGTTGTGCCGCAGGTATTGCCGAAATGCTGATGCAGAGTTACGACGGATTTATTTACCTGCTTCCGGCACTGCCTTCCGTATGGAAAGACGGAGAAGTGAAAGGCCTGATGGCACGTGGCGGGTTTGAACTGGATTTAAGTTGGAAAAACGGAAAAGTAACCTGTCTGGTGGTGAAGTCACACATTGGCGGAAACTGCCGTTTGCGTTCGTTGAATCCGTTGTCTGGTAAAAAGCTGAAAGAAGCGGAAGGTGAAAATCCGAATCCACTGTATGCAGTGGAACAGGTTGCCAGGCCGCTGAACAACAGCAAGGCAGCTTTGAACAAGGTAGAACTTGCAAAGACTTATCTGTATGACCTGAAGACCGAAGCCGGTAGAGAGTATGTGTTAATAGGAAAATAATCAATAATTAAAATAAATGAGTATGAAAAAATTATCTGTGTTGACTTTTCTTTTCCTGTTGGTTATAGGAAGCGTGTTCGCTGAAGATGAGCCAAAGGTATATCTGCCGTGGAAGAACGGTAAGTTACAGGTATCTGAGAACGGACGCTATTTGCAGCATGAAAACGGCACGCCGTTTTTCTGGATGGGCCAGACCGGATGGTTGTTACCCGAACGCCTTGACAGGGAAGAAACCAGGTATTTTCTTGGCAAATGCCGTGAGGCCGGTTTCAATGTAGTACAAGTGCAGACCGTCAATGATGTACCTGCAATCAATTTTTACGGCCAGTATTCATTCCCTGAAGGATTCGACTTCAGGAACATCAACAAAAAAGGTGTTTACGGATATTGGGATCATATGGACTTTATCATAAAAGAAGCTGAGAAAAACGGAATTTACATCGGTATGGTATGTATATGGGGAGGTCTGGTAAAGGCCGGATTGATGAATGTGGAAGAAGCCAAGGCCTATGGTAAGTTCCTGGCTGATCGTTACAAAGATTCTCCAAACATTATCTGGTTTATCGGAGGTGATATCCGCGGCGATGTATATCCGGAAGTTTGGAATACATTGGCACGTACTATCAAGTCAAACGATAAGAATCATCTGATGACTTTCCATCCGTTCGGCCGTACTTCTTCCAGCTATTGGTTTCATGATGCCGACTGGCTGGATTTCAACATGTTCCAGAGCGGACACCGCCGTTATGACCAGACCCGTGGTGATGGTGACAACACCGCCGAAGCAGCCGTAGCAGAAGACAACTGGCGCTATGTTGAGGCTGCGCTTGCAAAAACTCCTGCAAAACCCGTTATCGATGGTGAACCAGTCTATGAAGAGATTCCGCAAGGATTGCACGACCCCAGTGAGCCATGGTGGAAAGCTCCTGACGTACGCCGTTATGCATACTGGTCTGTATTTGCAGGTTCTTTCGGACATACTTACGGACACAACTCTATCATGCAGATGTTGAAAGTGGCCAATGGAGGAGGATATGGAGCAAAGAAAACATGGTATGAAGGATTGGAAGATCCCGGATTCAACCAGATGCAGTATCTGAAAAACCTTATGCGGTCATTCCCTTTCTTTGAGCGTGTCCCTGACCAAAGCATTATTGCAGGTGAAAACGGATTCCGTTATGATCGTCTGATTGCTACACGCGGTAATGACTATTTGTTGGTTTATACCTATACGAATAACGAAATGAAGCTTGATTTGACCAAGATCAGCGGTGCCAAGAAAAATGTATGGTGGTATAGCGTAACCGATGGTTCTTTGAAATACGTGGGTGAATTTGACAACACGGTGCAGACTTTCCATTACAATGGTGCTTATGGAGCAGGAAACGATCATGTATTGATTGCTGTTGATGCTGATAAGAATTATATCCAGAAAGACTGGACAGGCATTCCAAAAAAGGACTAATTTGAAATCATGAACAGATTAAGTATATTTTTAACAACATTGCTGATATCTGTCGGCATGCAGGCAGAGGTGAAAGTCACCCGCCTGCTTACTGAAGATCAGACCGCACCGTTAAGCATTGAAGCTGAACAGCCCCGTCTGAGCTGGCAGATAGAATCTGACCAAAATGCGGTGATACAGACCGGATATGAGGTGATGGTCGCCACTTCGGCCGAAAAACTGAATGCAGGTGAAGCCGATTTGTGGAAATCCGGGCGCATTGATTCAGACCAGTCTGTATACGTGCTTTATGAAGGAAAGAAACTGAAAAGCAACCAACGCTGTTATTGGAAAGTAAAAGTATATACCTCTCAGGGAGAATCTGAATGGAGTGAACCCTCCTCATGGGGTATGGGATTGATGGGAGAGACTGCCTGGGGCGGATGCTGGATAGGATGGGACGCACCTTTTGAGTGGGATGAAGAAACCACTTTCAGCCGTCTGAGCGCACGTTATCTGCGCACCGGATTTCAGGCAAAGCCGAATATTAAGCGTGCTACCCTGCACATTTCCGGACTGGGAATGTATGAGCTGTTTATCAACGGCAAACAGGTAGGCAATCAGGTATTGGCTCCGGCTCCTACCGATTATCGCCGCACCGTACTTTACAATTCTTTCGATGTAACCGATATGCTTGCTACAGACAATGCGATAGGCATAGTATTGGGTAACGGACGTTATTATACTATGCGTCAGAATTACAAGCCTTACAAGATTACCCAGTTCGGCTATCCTAAGGTACGTATGAACCTGATAATCGAATATGCCGATGGAACCATGCAGCGTGTCAATACGGATGAGAAAAATTGGAAACTTACCGGCAACGGCCCTATTCGCAGCAATAACGAATATGACGGAGAGGAATATGACGCACGTAAGGAATTGGGCGACTGGACTGTAGCGGGATATGATGACAGCAAATGGAATCCGGTACAGCGTGTGGCTATCCCTTATGGGAATCTGCATGGAGCACAGGCACCCAACATGAAAGTGATGAAAGAGGTGAAAGCTGTATCCATCAGGCAGTATGGCGAGCGTTATATCGTTGACTTCGGACAGAACATGGCCGGATGGGTTCGTATGAAAATACGTGGAGGCACTTCGGGCGATACCATCAGAATGCATTATTCCGAATTGCTTGCAACCGATGGCAAAAGCCTGAAACTTGAGAACTTCCGTGATGCACGCAGTACGGATACTTATATATGCAACGGTAAGGAAAACGGGCGCGAATGGTCTGCACGTTTCTCATATCACGGATTCCGCTACATTGAGCTGACCGGATACAAGAATCCTCAGTTGTCTGACTTTGTGGCAGAGCTTATTTTTGATGAAATGGAAACATGCGGAACCTTTGAATGTTCCGATGCAGTATTGAACCGTATTTGTCAGAATGCATGGTGGGGTATTGCCAGCAACTATAAAGGTTTGCCGGTAGATTGTCCGCAACGTAACGAACGCCAGCCGTGGTTGGGTGACCGTCCGATGGGTTCATGGGGTGAAAGTTTCCTGTTCAACAACGGGCGGCTGTATGCCAAGTGGATGAATGATATCCGTGAAGCGCAACGTGAAGACGGATGTATTCCCGATGTCGCTCCGGCATTCTGGAACTATTATACCGATGGCATGACATGGCCTTCTGCACTACCGGTTATCTGTGATATGCTTTATGAACAGTATGGAAACATTGATCCGATACGCAAAAATTACGATGCCATCGTGAAATGGATGCGCCATATGCGCGATGTCTATATGGATGAAGACGGAATTATCCGTAAGGATAAATATGGAGACTGGTGTGTACCACCCGAATCACCGGAGCTTATCCACAGTCAGGATCCTGTCCGCATAACCGATGGCGGACTGATTGCCACTTCTTATTATTACAAGATGCTTCAGATGCTTGCCAAGTTCGCATATCTGCTCAACCGCGATGCAGATGCTGAAGCTTATCAGAAAGAGGCTGCCGTAGTACTCGACAGTTTCAACAAGGCATATCTTACCGTAAAGAAAGGAACATCACAGGCTCCTGGGTATACGCTTTATCCTGACAGTATATTCTATGGAAACAACACTGTAACTGCCAATATTCTTCCGCTGGCATTTGACATGGTTCCCGCACAATATCGTGATGAGGTATGTAAGAATGTAATTACTTCCATCATCACAACCAATAATGGACATATCAGTTGTGGGGTGATTGGCGTGCAATGGTTGATGCGTGAACTGACCCGCATGGGAAGAGGTGATGTGGCATTCCTGCTCGCAACCAACAAGACCTATCCAAGTTGGGGCTACATGATAGAAAACGGTGCCACCACCATCTGGGAGCTTTGGAACGGTGACACTGCCAATGCCAAGATGAACAGTGGAAACCACGTGATGCTGCTGGGTGATCTGCTTTCATGGTGTTATCGTGACTTGGCAGGTATCTCTCCAGCCAAACCCGGATATAAGGAAATTCTTATGAAGCCGGATTTCTCTATTGATGAACTGAGTTATGTCAATGCTTCATACGTCACTCCTTATGGTAAGGTAACAAGCAGCTGGAAGAAGAATCTGATGCACCTTGAATGGGATATCACCGTTCCCTGCAATACTACCGCATTGGTATACCTGCCTGTGACTGATGAAAAAGCCGTTAAAGACGCCAATATTACATTCGTGCGTCATGAAGGAAACAATATTATATGCCGTGTAACTTCGGGTGCATATCATCTGTCTGTAGCTTTGAATCCTTCAACAGGAAAAGAATCTCCTTGCATTGTTGAGTCACGGTTCTTATATGAGTCAGCACCTTTTCCACAAGCCCATTCAGCCAGCATTGCCGAAACGCAGAAAGGTGATTTGGTCGCTGCCTATTTTGGTGGAACACGCGAGCGTAATCCGGATGTGTGTATCTGGGTAAGCCGTAAACCGAAAGGGAGCACGGAATGGACCGATCCGGTAAAGGTGGCTGATGGTGTAATCAACGCTACAAAGCGCAAGGCATGCTGGAATCCCGTATTGTTTCAAATGCCTGAAAAGGGAGGTGAACTGTTGTTGTTTTATAAGGTAGGTGAGAGCGTCAGCGATTGGAAAGCCTATCTGATTCGTTCAAAAGACAATGGAAAGACATGGAGCAAGCCTGAGGCTATGCCCGAAGGGTTCTTGGGCCCGTCAAAAAACAAACCTGAATATGTAAACGGACGCATTATCTGTCCGAGCAGCACCGAGAGCGGCGGATGGAAAATCCATTTTGAGATATCAGACGATAAGGGTAAAACATGGCGTAAGGTCGGACCGGTTGAGGCCGAACTCTCGGTTCCCACTCAATTGCGTAAGCCGGGTGTAAAGGTTGAAGATGATATGGAAGCCGGTGAATCCATAAAAGGCGAAGGAGCCAGACCCATTTATTGTATACAGCCGGCTATATTGCGTCATAAAGACGGTCGTCTTCAGGTAGTTTGCCGCACACGTAATGCAAAGATAGCTACAAGCTGGAGCAGTGATAATGGCGAAACATGGAGCAAGGTGACTTTGCTTGATATTGAGAACAACAATTCCGGAATTGATGCGGTTACTTTGTCCGATGGATGTCATGTGATGGCATACAATAATTTTGAAACGATTCCGGGAACACCGAAAGGAGCACGTACTCCGTTAAGTATAGCGGTATCCCCTGATGGCATAGTATGGAAACATGTAGTAACATTGGAAGACAGTCCGATAAGTCAGTATTCCTATCCGGCCATAATACAGGCTTCAGATGGTAAGATACATGTAGTCTATACATGGCGCCGTCAGCGAATTAAACATGATGTTATTGATTTGAAGAAATAAATATGGATATGTAAACCATTGATAAATTAGGTAAAATATACGGATATAGCAGACTGATGCGGCAAAACGGAACGTACAAAAGAATTTAAGTCGGTTTAGTCTTGCTTTAAGAATAAGAGCAAAGTGCTTAGCAACTCCCCCCCCCGCATGACATACTACCGGACGGAGTCAAAGCACATCCTCATCACGCAGAAAACCGTCATCACGGAAGCAGCAAGCGCGCTTGAAGAGCAGGTATAGTTCTGCTATGTCCGGATCTTGCCAACGAGACCGCCGGGATTTACCGGATGTTATCCTACAGCCCAATGCCTTTCAGCCGGTACCAACTCCACCCGCATGAATCGTCAGATTGAGATCTTGAAAGCATAAGCTATGGTATATTCTAAATATCAATCAGAAATAGAACAGTTCCTCTCAAAAGCTTAGTTGAGGACAGCGGTTCTCTAAATATCATGCGTGGAGGCCTTTACGTCCGCAGATGCGCCCGGACGGAATACAAAGTCAATAATACAATTATCCTCAGGGACATCGTCCGTGCGCTCCGTATCGGAAAAACCTGAAGAAACCTGTATGATCCACCGTCTGATACCCTGTCTGACGGTCACTCATGCCATAGTAAGGCAGGAGGAGACAGGTTTCCGGGCAGCCGGTTCTTTGTTCCATGACGGCAAGATTATACAGTGCGGACTTATTCGCTTTTTATCCCTGTACGCAACTGAATATCCATAAAGCATGCCAGTCTGATTAATGAAACTCACCTGAATTGATTATCTTTACAAAAAAATAGAAATTACATGAAACAAAAAATTACCAGGTTTTGTGTTCGCCTTCAAAAGGCATGCAAAATTAATAAAACCATATATAAAATTATTCGTTATCAACTGTTCTTCAATACGAAAATAATCAAAGAAAACAGATATTTTTTGGTTGTTTTCAACAGTAAAAGAATTACCTTTGTAACAAATATATATTAAAAAATGAAAATGTTTCATTTCCTTGCAATCATTCTGTTATTGGCAGGATGCGGCAAAAATAAAAATACGTTCATTCTTTCGGGAACAATCAAGGGAATCAATGACACCATAGCATGGGTCATCATCCCCGATACAGCTTTCGGCAGTATCGACACCATCAGCATCAAAGAAGAAAAGTTTGAATATCATCTGCAGACCGACACCACTGTATTAATCACACTAATGTTCAAGGACGGAACACAGTATGACATCTTTGCCGACAAAAACACACAGACTGAAATAAGCGGTGACACAGCTCACAAGAACAGTCTGCAGATAAGAGGAGGTACATACAATGATATACTTTATCCTCTCATGGACAGATACCGTAAGATAAATGCAAAGCAAATACGCGATTCCGTAAAAACATTCATAACGCAGAATCCGTTCTCGCCAGTAAGCGCATACTTGCTCAATAAATATTATATTCAAACACCCAATCCCGATGCAAAGGCTATACAAGAGCTTATCAGACTTATGAGCGGCAAGCTGCAAGACAACTTTCTTATCAGAGACATTGAAGAACGACTCAAATACAACGTTATGGCCGATACGGGACGATATATATCCAACTTCCGGACAAAAAACAAAGACAACAAATACATCAGTTCCTATCAGTATAACAACCAGTATATCGTGGTTACATTCTGGGCCAGCTGGCTACCAGACGGAATAAGGATCCAAAAAGAAATAGCCGAAGCAAAGAAAGACAAAAAGAGAGAAAAGACCGTTTTTCTGAACATTGCACTGGATACTGACAAGAAGACATGGAACGAAATGATAAAAAACGACTCCCTGCCTGCCGAACAGACTTGCGAACTCACGGGATGGAAAAGCCGGATGGCAGAACAATTCGGAGTAAATTCCATTCCTCAAATCATCCTATTAAACAAACAGCATAAGGTGGTTGCCCGTGAAAAACGGCTGAAACCCATTATTGCAAAGCTTGACTCTTTGCTTGAGAATGACAAAAAAAACAAAAAATAAATCTGAATATACACCGTTAAAAGTATGCTTGTAAAATTATTCGGAGCCGCTGTACAAGGAATTGAAGCCACCATTGTAACCATCGAGGTCAACAGCTCAAGAGGCATCAAGTTTTTTCTGGTAGGACTTCCCGATTCGGCCGTAAAGGAAAGCCACGAAAGAATCATGTCGGCCTTGCAAGTAAACAACTATAAGTTTCCTGCACGGCAAATTATCATCAATATGGCTCCTGCCGACATTCGAAAAGAAGGATCGGCATACGATTTGCCCATAGCTATCGGCATATTGGCATCTAACGAAAATATCAAAAGCGACAAGCTTGCTCTCTATCTGCTCATGGGTGAACTGGGCCTCGATGGCAGTCTGCAACCCATCAAAGGAGCATTGCCCATTGCTATCAAAGCACGTGAAAAGGGGTTTAAAGGCCTCATCGTCCCCCGGCAGAACGCACGCGAGGCTGCTGTGGTAAACAATCTCAACGTGTATGGAGTAAACAATATACGCGATGTGATAGGTTTTTTAAATGATGAGCTTACGCTTGAACCCACCATAGTCGATACACGCGAAGAATTCTACCGGAATCAAAACAGTTTTGAGTTCGACTTTGCCGATGTAAAAGGACAGGAAAATGTAAAACGCGCTCTCGAAGTGGCTGCTGCCGGCGGACACAACCTTATCATGATAGGCCCTCCGGGAAGCGGCAAATCCATGATGGCTAAACGCTTGCCCTCTATCCTTCCTCCACTGAGCCTGTCAGAGAGTCTTGAAACAACAAAGATTCATTCTGTTGCCGGAAAGTTAGGCAGTCAGTCGTCACTCATTGCCCAACGGACGTTCAGGGCTCCTCATCACTCCATATCATCAGTCGCACTCATTGGCGGTGGTCAGAACCCTCAACCGGGAGAAATCAGTTTGGCTCATAACGGAGTACTCTTTGCCGATGAGCTACCGGAGTTCAACCGCAGTGTGCTTGAGGTATTGCGCCAGCCGCTCGAAGATCGCAAGATAACCATTGCACGTGCAAAATACAGCGTAGAGTTTCCGTGCAACTTCATGTTTGTAGCCTCCATGAATCCTTGTCCGTGCGGTTACTATAATCATCCTACCCGCGCTTGTGTCTGCTCACAAACACAAGTTGTCCGCTATCTGAACAAGATTTCGGGTCCTCTCATGGACCGCATAGATATTCAGGTAGAAATTGTGCCGGTGGCCTTTGAAGAAATGAGCAGCACCCGTCAGGGTGAGTCAAGTGCCACTATCCGGGCTCGGGTTGTCAAGGCGCGGCAGATTCAGCAGGAACGCTACAAGAACTTTCCGCAGATTCATTGCAATGCCCAGATGACATCATCAATGCTAACCCGTTATGCACATCCCGATGAACGGAGTCTAAGTCTGCTGCGTCAGGCCATGACACGCCTTAATTTGTCGGCACGCGCTTACGACCGTATATTGAAAGTATCACGTACCATTGCCGATCTTGAAGGGTGCGATCACATCCAAAGCACCCACATAGCTGAGGCTATCAGCTACCGTAATCTTGACCGTAACAATTGGGTACGATAATCCTGACAAAATCCAAGCCCCTTGTCTAACCGAAAATCACGGAAAGGAGACACACTGTTTTCTGTTCACAGAAAAAGTTTATCTTAGGCTAAGATATGCCGCGATAGCCGGCAAGGAGTTGGCAATGAAGTTGTCAAAAGAACGATATCTGTTTTGAACCTTATATCAAACTCACGTTAAAATATACTTTTCATTGAGTATCAGCAAGCATCATCAGGAAGCACAGAGGTTTGAGAAAGGCACCTGCCTGAAAAATACGCGGCTTTCATGTCCGGCAGACCTTCCATAGGACACCGCGCGGGAAATTCCCGCACGGTGTACGCCTTGATACAATGAGGATAGTAACGGCTGAGGCCGACTGACGTGCCGGAATGGAATGCTGTCAGGATTGAAGCATAATCCC
>CAYUIJ010000013.1:0-36599 GCA_964444735.1 uncultured Bacteroides sp.
AATACATGCCTGTCACGCATGGGGTCACGGGTCCGAGTCCCGTACGCACCGCGAAGCATTGATTGTCAGTCAAGCCCCTGTTTTTTACGTATTGTAATGTGTCAGGCGCAGAAAGCATGTGCGGGGTCAGGTACTTGTTTTTTCCCCATGCCAGATGACCTCACGCCCGTAAGAAAAATGGGACGGGGAATAATAGTGAGATTCCTCTTCTTATCCACCGCCCTAATACGACCTCACGCCCGCAAGAAGAAACAGTATGAAGAAAAAATAGTCCTCAGGCAAACTGCCTATAGACTCGCGCAGACTCTTGTAAGCACTCTTTTTAAGCGTCTTTACGGTATTCACAGACACGCCCATAAGATTTGCTGTCTCCGCGTTGCTTTTTCCGTCAAGTTCCAGCAATATAATCTGACGCGAACGCCGGGGTAGCCTGTCAATTGCCCTCCGCAGCAGGCGCATTGTCTCCTGATAGGTGACTTCATGCAAAAACATCTGTTCTTCGGCCTCCGCTTTATCCGAAGCCTCCCTGTCCTCTTGCGCAAAATCCATCTCCACTCTCCGGTGCCTTATCCAGCTTACGCAAAGATTGCGGGCGACCGTATACATATACGAGCGCGCCTCTTCCTGCGAGGGAAGAGAGTCCCAGTGTTCATACAGACGCAGGAAAGTGTCCTGCGCAATATCCTGCGAATCGGAATCGCTGCATATATATGCGTTTGCAAAACGCACCACCGCATTGAAATTGCACAAAAAGAAATTCCTGAACCTGAAAATATTGCTCTCCGACATCGTGAATGATAATAAAAGTTTTCTTAAGGCAAAATTATAAATTTTTTTCATTTTCAACTCACCCGCTTCAAATATTCGCGCGTTTATATACACGAAAAGTCATCAAAAATGAAAAACGGCAATCCACAATGAAAGATTTATTAAAACAGCGTTACAAGACAGCCGAACTTATATCCAAGCATCTGTCAGGATCCGCTAACGGCAAAGAAGAAGAGATTCTCAGAAAATGGATTGACGAAGATCCCTTGCACCGCAACGAATACGAAAAAATACTGAGACGGATGCGTCAGGATCTGCTGGCCGGTGATCCGGCCGACCCGCAGGCAGAATGGAAGAAATTCAGCAGCCATATCCCAGCATTTTCAAAGGCACTGCTCCATCTCGGCCATTGTATCAAATATGCCGCGGCGGTCGCGCTCGTTGCGGTTTTCATTGCCGGATGGCAGTATCTGTTCCCGGATGACCGGAGACACGTCACGACAATTGCTCCCGGCACCCGGAGGGCCGTATTGCAGACAGGCAACGGCACGGAAATAGAAATATTCCCCTCTTCGGTCATAAGCCAGACAGGCGCTCACGTATCCCTGTCAAACGAATCGGGCATGTTGCGGTATGACAAGTCGGCCATAAAAGGTGCGTCTCTCTCCATGAGCCATACGCTCACCGTTCCGCGCGGAGGCGAATATGCCGTCATACTGGCCGACGGAACCGAAATAACGCTCAACTCGGAATCGCAGCTTACCTATCCACCCGCGTTTCTGCCAACGGATACCGTCAGACAGGTATATGTCAAAGGAGAGGCGTATTTCAATGTGGCCGGGAACAAAAGCCTGCCTTTCAAGGTGCACACGTCACAAGGTGTCATTGAAGTATATGGAACCCGGTTCAACGTGCATGATTATGCGGATGAGGAACAGACGGCAATCACGCTGTCAGAAGGATCGGTCAGGTTCGTCTCTCCTGGCGGTGCGAAATATACGCTTGAGCCCGGCCGGCAGATTATCTGCCGCCGCACAGACGGCAGTGTCACTATCCGCAGGGTCGACACCGAGCTGTATTGCTCATGGACGGACGGCATCTTTGAATTCAGTGCAATGCCCCTTGGACAAATCATGCGCCGGCTTGCGCGGTGGTATAACGTAAGTTACCAATTCTCGGAACCGGCACTGGAAAAACATCCGTTCACCGGCACCGCATACAGGAACATGCCTCTGTCGGAACTTTTAAGGCAAATAGAAAAAACAACCCGGATACATTTTGAAATACAAGAGAACACAATCATAATTTCCAACTAAAAAACCAGTATGCTTATGAGAAAAATCAGGCAAAAAGCACGCAAGGCGGGAGTTCTGCTGCTCGCCGCGTGCATGTCATTGCCCTTGTGGGCGCAAACGGCAGAAAAAGTTTCGTTAAACCTAAAGAGCGCCTCGCTGATACAGGCGTTGCAGGAACTGCGCAGACAGGCCAGAGTGCGCTTTGTCTACAGTGATGAGGAACTGCAGGCGGCACCTCCCGTATCGGCCTCGGTCGAACAACTGCCGTTCCAGGCGGCACTGGACATAATCCTGCGCAACCAGCCCTATACTTACGAGATAGGGCCCAACAGCGTATACATTATCAAGCCGCTAAATAGCACGGAGATCGATGAGAGTACCCTAATGAGAACCCTGTCGGGAAAAGTGGTCGACACGGATACCGGCGTTCCGCTCATCGGGGCCTTCGTACAGAACACGAAAGGCGGACAAAGGGCCATAACCAAAGCCGACGGATCCTTTACCATAACGGTGCCCGCCTCATGCAAGTCACTGGAAGTCTACTTCATGGGATATGAGCGGCGCCTTGCCTCCGTTCATGACCGGCAGCCCGTCATCGTGGCAATGAAAGAGGCAGCCCAGAATCTGGAAGACGTAGTGGTTATCGGCTACGGAACATCCAGCCGGAAAGACCTGACCGGATCTGTCGCGACAGTCAGGACAGAAGAGCTTCAAAATCTGCCGGCACTGACCGTTGACGACGCGCTGGCCGGGAAAGCGGCCGGCGTGCAGGTAACCAAAGCCGACGGCTCGCCTGGAGGAGCCGTCCGTATCCGCGTGCGCGGAGGATCTTCGCTGAACGGAACGGTAGACCCTCTTTACATCATTGACGGAATTCCCACTGAAATTCAAGACAGTTACATAACCTCATCGGAAATAGTCAGCCCCATCGAGGCGGCAAATTACGGCGATGATTTCAACAGCAGCGTATCGGGATCATTCATGCGCGGCCTGAACAGCCTGGCCGGACTGAGCGTAAGCGACATTGAAAGCATCACAATACTGAAAGATGCCTCGGCCACCGCCATATACGGATCCAAGGCGGCAAACGGAGTGGTAATCATCACCACCAAAAAGGGACGCAGGGGGATGAGGCCCCGGTTCAGCTTCAACTATGCGCTGAACATCAGCTCGCCTGTCAAGGAAAAGGTGCTGGACGGAGAGCAGTATATTTCTGCCCTGACACGATCGCTGGAACAATCCACCGCAAACCTGACAGCCAATCAGGAAAGTCTGGGAAGCAGTGTAAGCAGTTATCTGACGGCCAATGCCGGCCGGCTGAGTCTGCTGCAGACCGTGGGCAACGCCAATACCGACTGGGTAGACCTCGTGACGCAGACCGGTGTCTCGCATACGGCCGACTTCTCTGTCACAGGCGGAAGCCAGTCAGGCCGTTACTATACCTCCTTCTCTTACAACAGTCAGGACGGTACGCTCATAAACACAGGTTTCGAACGTTATTCCGGAAGAGTGAACATCGACAATGACATCAACCGGTATGTCCGTATCGGAACCAATCTCGGATACGCGTACACCAGAAACAACATAACCAACGGCGTATACCAGCAGGCAATATCGGCACCCCCGGTTCTCCCGCCGTTAAACGAAGACGGCACCTATGCCAGTTACGACAAGGTAGGCGGAGTGGGAGCCTCGTACATGGGATTCCAAAACCCGTTGGCGGTGGCATCGGGAATTAACAAGGCAAAAACCTATACCTTCAACGGATCGTTATTCGCCGAAATCTCATTCCTGAATGATTTCAAGTTCAAAAGCACCGTATCGGTCAGCTACAACAACTACAACCAGACAAACTACATACCAAGCTACGTAAGCGTGGGCAGTTATTACGGATCAGAATCGTCCGACGGAGGACAGGGCACCCAGGCGCAAAACATCTCCACGGACATATTCTTTGAGAACACACTCACATACAGCAAGACCTTTAATACGGATCATCGGGCAGACGCCGTTATCGGGACTTCCTGGGAAGAGCGCCGCAACAGCTTCTTCTCCGCCAGCGGACGCGGCTATCCCGATGATGACTTCCTGAACAACCTCAGCTCGGCGCAATATGCCGCCAAGGTCGAAGGAGCCAACCCGCTAAGCCGGAACTCGCTGCTTTCATTCTACCTGCGCGCCAACTATGTGCTGAAAGACCGCTATCTGTTCACGTTTACCGGACGCAGCGATGCCTCGTCCAAGTTCGCCAAGGGAAACCGTATAGGCTACTTCCCCTCAGGAGCCGTTGCATGGCGCGTTTCCGAGGAATCCTTCCTGAGAGATGTCTCATGGATTGACGAGATCAAAATCCGCGCCAGCATAGGCAAAACCGGGACGCAAAGTATCGGCGACCACATGTTTCGCACGCTTTACAGCCCGGGCTCCTATGCCGGAACCAGCGCACTCTATCCGTCGCAGATTGGCAATGAGGACATCAAATGGGAAAGCACCGTGCAAAAGGATCTCGGTGTGGACTTCTCGTTCCTTAACGGATGTCTGAGCGGCACGATCGCGTATTACCACAAGGAAACCGACGGAGCCCTGCTCAACATAACTCCCCCCCCCCTCCAGCGGATTTTCAAGCATCACCTCAAATGTCGCCAAAATACGCAATACGGGCATGGAACTCGAGCTGTACGCGGAGCCGGTCCGCACCATGGACTGGAAATGGAGCATCAGCATGAACATGGCGCGCAACTCTTCAAAAGTACTTGAACTGCAGGGCGACAACTTCAGCAGTGACACAGACCGCAACGCGCTGAATCTGGGAACAACCGTCTACCGTGAAGGAGAGCCGCTCGGACTTCTCTGCGGACGCAAGGCCGTAGGCATCATCACCTCACAGGAACAGCTGGACGACTACAAGAGCCGTTTCCCCATGTGGACCTCCCTTTTCCCAGACTTAGGCATCGGCTCCATAGAACTCGCACTTGATGAAACCGGAATGTATTACGAAGACGTGATAGGCAACTGCACCCCTGACTTCTACGGAGGGTTTTCCAGCACGCTCTCTTACAGAAACTGGTCCCTGCTGGCACAGTTCACTTATTCTTACGGGAACGACCTGATTTATCAAAAGGACGTGACCGACATGATATTCAACTCCATGGCCAACCGCGGGACGAGCGTTCTCAACGCGTCCACCCCGGAAAACATAACGGGCCGGCCCTCGAGTGTCTACAACACGGTCAACTTCCTTACCAACCTGAACGTATACGATGCGTCCTACCTCAAGCTGCAATCGCTTTCACTGAGCTATGCGCTGCCTTCCGGGATTGTCAGGAGGCTTCATCTGGACAGTCTGTCGGTTTACGCCACGGCGGCCAACCTGTTTACGCTGACCTCGTATCCGGGCCCCGATCCGGCCGTGAGCGATGACCCTTACAGCGTGGCTGGCGGCGGACGCGATATCACTTCCTACCCCACAGTGCGGAGCTACAGTTTCGGGTTCCGGATTGGTTTCTGACTCAACAACAAACAACAGACCATTATGAATACAAAGAACATACTTGCTTTGGGAGGAATGCTGGCTGTCCTGGCAGCCGTCACATCCTGCGATGACAAGCTGAGCGCGCTGCCCACCCAGTCGAAAGTAGACGGCAATCTGATTGTCGACCAGAAAAGTGCGGAATACGCGCTGAACGGCATATATCACCAGTATGCCCAATGCACCGTAGACAACTACAACATCGAGTCAACAGGCTGCTGCGGCCTGTATGAGATATATCCGGCCAATGTCGCCGGCACCATAGTCTACTATCAGGGGCCTTACATGTTCGAGACACATGGAAGCCCGTATTATGAAGCTTACAGCAATCTAATCTGGCTGCCTTTCTACCAGCAGCTGGCGGCGGCCAACAGTGTGATAGACCAGGTGACGCGGGCGCCCGGCTCGTGGTTTACCGGCAGCCGCAAGAATGAGATATTGGGCGAGGCTCGTTTCATGCGCGCCCTGATACATTATAATATCCTGCGCATGTTCGGATATTACTGGGATATCGACAGCCCCTACGGAGCAATCGTGCGTACCGGACCCAGCACCAGCCACAGCCTTTCAAAAGAACGCGGTACGGTAAGGGAGACATACGACGCGATAATGGACGATCTGGAATTCGCCATAGACCACATCCGGCGGGAGAACCCCAACTGCTATGCGAACGTATGGGTGGCCAAAGGGCTGAAAACGCGCGTGCTCATGATGCGCGGACAAGGAAACGACTATGCCGATGCCGCCGCACTCGCGCTTGACATCATTGAAAACGGCCCGTACGAACTGGAACCGAACACCACGGATATTTTCCATGCCAAAGGACTTTCCAGCACAGAAGTGATGTTCGGCATACAGCCCAAAAGCAATCAGACCAATGTCCTGGAGGCATACTATTACCGTGAAACACCCCAATGGCTACCCACTGACAAATTCATCGCCCTGTTCGAGAATGACCCGCGGAAAACGGAGCTGTTCCTTGAACAGGAAGTGCTTACACAGGATTATGTCTTTGAGGAAGACGGAAGTTATCACCTTGAAACCGTGGTCAAGACCTTCAACACAATCTGCAAGCATATGCCTCCCGCTGCCCTTTATGCCTCCGATACGGAAGAAAGCCAGTATCAGATGCGCCTGGGCGAGATGTACCTCTTGTGCGCGGAGGCCCTGGCAAGGACCGGCAGCCTGCCGGAGGCCAGGAACCTGCTGCGCACCGTCATGGAACATGCCGGAATAACGGACTTCACGGAACTGGACAATGCCGCTGACGGGCATGCTTTCATGCGGGTCTATTTCAACGAGTACCTGAAAAGCCTGTTCTGCGAGAGCGGACGCGAATGGGACATCATGATGCGCATGCCCGATGACATCGTGCTGGATTTCAACCCGGAATACACCAACAAGCAATATTCCGTATTCCCGATACCTTCCGATGAGTTCAAGCATAACCATTCGCTGGCCGCTGACGATCAGAATCCCGGATACGGCATCACAGGATCATGACACCAACTTTATAATAAAATAAAAACATGAACAGAAAACTATTACTGAGCACCGTAGCGGCCGCACTGGCAGCCGCCTGCTCACAACAGCCCTCCGGCCGGTTCACGCTGAGAGGAACCGTCAACGGAATGGAAAACGAGTATCTCTACCTGTCTTATCTGCAAGACAGCCTCGAGATACAAGACAGCACCCTGGTTAAAAACGGGGCATTCAGATTTGAGGGGAAGCTGTCAGGTACCGTACAGGCCGAACTGCATCCCAAAATGAATCCATACGAAAGGTATGTTCAGAAAAAACATCTGCCCTTCTTTATGGAACCCGCGGAAATGAACATCGAAATTGACACTGCAGATTTCAGCAAGGCACGTCTTACAGGATCGTTCACACAGGCGCAGGCAGACACGCTCCTTGCCGGAATCCGGACTGTCATGGACGAGGCCAGGGAGATTATCGACTCCATGAACGCAGAGACCGATCACGAAAGACAGGCAGAGCTCCATGCACGGCTTGAGCCGTTCAACAGGCGTGTAAGCAGACTGTATCAAGACTTCATTACAAGCCATCCGGCATCGGCGGCATCCGCCTGGTACCTGATGATCCAGTCATCGGGCATGAGCCTTGAAGACATCAAAAAGGCGTATGACGGCTTCACCGATGAAGTGAAATCCACACCGTGGGCAAAAGAGACCGCCGGGGAAATCGCCGCACAAGAACGCGTGCTGCCCGGCAGACCGGCTCCTGAGTTTGCTGCCGTTGACATCAACGGCGATTCTCTGAGACTGTCGGATTTCAAAGGAAGGTACGTCTTGTTGGACTTCTGGGCCAGCTGGTGCGTGCCATGCCGGAAGAGCAACCCGCACATGAAAGAGCTGTATGAAAAATACCATTCCAAGGGGCTTGAATTCGTATGCGTGGCCGATAACGACTCTAATCCCGACGCGTGGCGCAAGGCCGTAAAGGATGACGGCATAGAGGCGTTCCGCCATGTACTTCGCGGCATGAGAATCATAGACCGTTCAAGGATGATACTGGACAAGACAAACGATATCAGCGGCAAATACGCCGTTCATTTCCTGCCCACAAAATACGTGATTGACAAGGAGGGCAGAATTGCCGGAAAGTTCGTAGACGATGAGCCTGACGGCAAGCTGAGGGAGATTTTCGGCTTCTGACATGTCCCGGTGTATCAGGAGCGGAGGACGGAACATGGACATACCCTCTTTTGAGCGACAGTCCGCCCTCCGCTCTTTTTCATGTCACCCCCAAAGCCGCCGCTGCCGGGAAAACAGGAGACGCTCTCCCTGACGGGGCCGTTCCCCCGGCAAGGATACCGGACGCCTCGGAAAAGGGAAAATCAACAAATACGCCCCGCGATCAAAAAAACGTCATATCTTTTTCATGCCTGTCATTTATTTGCTTATCTTTGTCATATCACTGTTTAAAAACAATTCACATGACGAGTAATTCAATATTCAGTTTGCACATCCCGACAAGGATACTTTTCGGATGTGGTGAGATTAAGAGGCTGGCAACTGAAAAAATGCCCGGCAAAAAGGCCATGATTGTCATTTCCGGAGGCGCGTCCATGAAAAAATTCGGCTATCTGGACAAAGTAGCCGGCCATCTGAGGGAAAACAATGTGGAAAGCATTGTGTTTGACAAAATACTCCCCAACCCTGTCAAGAGACATGTCATGGAAGCGGCGCGGCTATGCCGGATAGAGGAATGTGACATGATAGTGGGGCTCGGAGGGGGAAGCTCCATTGACTCGGCCAAGGCCGTTGCAGTCATGGCATGCAATGAGGGAGACTATTGGGACTATATCCCGTCCGGAAGCGGAAAAGGGTGCCCGGTAAGCAAGGCGCTCCCCGTCATCGCCATCCCCACCACGGCCGGCACGGGTACCGAAGCCGATCCGTGGGCGGTAATCACCAACGAGGAGTCGAACGAAAAAACAGGGTTCGGCTCACAGCTTACCTATCCGTATCTCTCAGTCGTTGACCCGGAGCTGATGATGTCCGTTCCCCCGCGGCTTACCGCATATCAGGGGTTTGACGCTTTCTTCCATGCCTCCGAGGGATTTATTGCCGGCTGCGCTACCCCCGTGAGTGACCTGTATGCCCTTGAGGCCATCCGCCTGCTTTACAAATACCTTCCGGTAGCCGTTAAAGACGGGCGCAGTCTGAAAGCACGCTCCAAAGTGGCATGGGCCAGCACACTGGCCGGAATGATAGAGGCAACCTCATCATGCGTATCAGAACACTCCATGGAGCACGCCATGAGCGCATACTATCCGCAACTGCCGCACGGAGCGGGTCTGATCGCAATCAGCGAGGCCTATTTCGAGACATTCCGCAATGACCGCATGAAACGTTACATGAAAATGGCCGAAGCCATGACAGGACTGAAGAGTAACCGCCCCAGCGATTTCATTGACGCGCTGGTGCGCATGCAGAAAGAATGCGGCGTTTACGGCATCAGGCTTAGCGACTGGGGACTTAAAGCCGAAGATTTCCCGAAAATGGTACAGAACGCGCGCGGCACAATGGGGAAACTGTTCGCAAATGACCCGCGGCCGCTGACCGATGAGGAAGTTCTCGCCATTTACCTGAAATCATACAAGTAAGCATACCCCTGTAAACTTTCAGCTTATTCCCGGTACGGTCCGTTTCCAGTGGGCCGCACCGGGATTTTTACTGCCGGAAGCATAAAGCGGCGTGAAGCGTCATTCCGCTATCCCCAAACCGCATTGCCGGCATACCGGAAGCCAAGGCCGGAATGACGGAAGAATCATTGGAAGATTTATTTTCTATATTTAACATTTTTTACCCCCCCCCTTACATTTTTTTACATACCTTTGTGGTGTAAAGCCAAGACAGGCAAAATGCCGGTCCAGGTCCTTGAATTTATGGAGACACATCTCACAAAGACCTGAAAGCGGGGCTTTACGCTGACTCTTGCAACTTGCCGTTACAGGAGCATCTATAAAGCAGTAAACGCTTTTTATAAAAAAACGGCTTTTGTTTAACCATATATATAAATATTTTAATCTATGAAAAATGAAGAATCAAGAACAAAACGGCTGAGGGGCATATACGCGTGTCTGTCAGTTGTCCTGTTCGCCGCCTCGTGTGAAACCGGGGTTGATGACAGCGAACAGTTCTTCTCGGGAGTGAAAAACACCCGGCTGGAATCTCCGGCGATTGGCGAGCAGTCTTTTTCCGTTCTCACCAATCCCGACGGAAGTGAAAGCGTAAAAATCACATGGGATGTCATAAACGGCGCTGGCGGCTACCTGCTGAACGTATCATGCGTATCCAACCCCGAAGACGAAGCCGTCAGCGAGGCGAGTCCGATGATTGTCATCCAAGACAGCATTGTTGACGGATGCTCGGCCGTCTTTCCGAAAATCGAGGACGCCACCTACCGGATCAGCCTTCTGACAAAGGGAAACGCGTCTCTCAACAATACGGACGCGGCAGAGGCGGCAACCTACACCTATTCGGCCCTGGTGCCTGCCGTAACCATCCCCGCGGGAGAGGATATAGCCGCCTACATCCGGGAAAACCTGCAAGACGACAGCAAGGAACAAGGGTTCGCGCTTGAGGCCGGGAAGACTTACCGCTTGGACGGCACCGCCGACTTCGGCCTGAACACCGTTACCCTGCGCAGTACGGACATAAACGCGTCCCGTCCCACGGTCATGGTAGGCCCCGAAGGGAAAATAATGACGCAAGGCGGCCTGAAAATCAAATTCATAAACTTCGACTGCACGGAGTGCACACAGACAGGCCTCCTGACGCTAAGCGACTCGCCCGATCCGTCCATCTCTACCGAAAGTCTCGGATACAAGGCGGCGGGCGCGAACCAGGACGGTTTTGTGATAAACAACCCTGTTCTTTTTCAGGAATGCAACATCCGGAACCTGAAAAAAAGCCTCCTCTACGGGAACAAGAAGAACTGGAGCCTGAGGGACTTCCGCATTACAGACTGCATCATACAGCTGGACAACGACGGATCCGATTCTTTCATTAATCTTAACGGCGCAAGCAACGGGCTTATCAAGAAGCTGACCATTGAAAACAGCACCGTTTACAATCTTGTAAAAAACGAGAGCGCGTACTTTATCCGCTATTCCAACTCCAGTAACGCAAATCCCAAGAAGATTTTCGGAGACAATGACGACTCCGCCACATATCTCCTTTCACACAACACCTTCTGCAAGACTTTCTCCAATAAGGATTTTGGGAACAACCTGCCTAATACCAATACTGTAACAATGAATGTGGAATACAACATATTCTATGACGTATACCGCCTGAATAAGATCTTTGGGAGCAGTACCATCAAGAACACCCCCGGCAACACCATCTGGGGGGTAGACAGCGGAACACCTAGCAATGATGATACCGAAAAAAAAGACAATGCAGGGAATCCTTACTCCACTTTAGAGGATCCTCAATTCGCGGGCCCGTTCCTGCAGGCGTTTGACCTGGCTCAGGAAAAAGGCGGGGTGAACTTCACGCCGGCAGGGAGCTACGCGGCCTCACAAAAGGCGGGAGACCCGCGCTGGTATGAATAAGCAACTATGGTCTTAAAAACAAAAAAATCTATGACAATGAATATCATACGCAAATATATCATAAAGGCCGGTCTTGGCGCTCTGATGTCAGTCGGCACCATCGCCACGGCTTTCGCCCAGGACGAAATCACATACAAGGGGAATGTGACGGATGAAAGCGGCCTCCCCGTTATCGGCGCGGCTGTCCGTGTTTCGGGAAACACGGGTAACGGCACTATAACCGACCTTGACGGCAACTTCACCATCAAGGTCGCAAGGGGAAATACGGTAGAGATCTCCTACGTGGGGTATCTTACCCAGAAAATAACGGATTTCAGCCAGATAAAAATCATACTGAAAGAAGACACCCAGCTGCTGGATGAGGTTGTGGTGGTAGGTTACGGCGTACAGAAGAAAGCGCATCTCACAGGTGCCATCTCAACGGTGCCCATGGATGAGATACAGGATCTGACGGGAGGAAACCTGGCCGGAATGCTTAGCGGCCTGATCAACGGGGTAAGCGTGAGCGGAGGCGAGGCCCGTCCGGGCGAGTCGGCACGCATCTTTATACGTAACAACGACAACATCGAAGCCATAGGGTCGAACGCACAGGAGCCCCTTTACGTGATCGACGGGTTTATCTACCCCAATGATGTCAAGGTGGGCAACAACATGCAGAATCTGGGCTCGGAGGCATTCAACAACCTTGACCCGAGCATGATTGAGAGCATTTCCGTATTAAAAGACGCATCGGCCGCCGTATACGGGGCACGTGCCGCAAACGGCGTTATTCTGGTAACCACCAAAAAGGGAACGATGGGGACTCCCCAGATATCATACAGCGGCTCATTCGGCTTTGCCGACGCCGTTTCACACACGAAAATGCTGAATTCCTACGAATACGGCCGGCTGTATAATGCCGTCAGGGCAGCAGACCCTACGGATACATCCATGAATCCGTTACTGGATCTGTACCAGATGGACGAACTGAACGCCATGAGAGGCCTGAACTATAATTTACTGGACAAATACTGGGAGACAGGCATCACCCAGAAACACAGCATCAACATCAGCGGAGCCTCGGAAAAAGCGAACTATTACGCGGGAATATCCTATTTTGATCAGGAAGGCAATCTGGGAAAACTGGATTATGACCGATGGAATTTCCGCGCCGGAGCGGACTTGCAGGTAGCCAAAGGCTTAAAAGCCAGTCTACAGGTATCGGGCGATTACGGAAAGAAAAACAATCCCTATATAAAAGTGGGCGGCGATAATTCCGAGAATGACTACAGGAGGCTTATGTTCCGCCCGCGCTATATCCCGGAATACGTAAACGGGCTTCCCATTGCCGCTTACGGCATCAGCAACACCCAGAAAGACGACTCCCAGAACTACCACTTCGACGTGCTGCAGAACAACGGAGACTACAGTGAGTCAATGAGCCAGAACATAAGCATCAACGGCAGTCTGGAATATGATTTCGGATGGAGCGAATTGCTGAAAGGGCTGAACCTGCGTTTCTCCTACTCCAAGAGCATCAGCACCAACAAGACCAACCAGTACGGCACAAAGTACAGCCTTTACACCATGGCCCGGCGTTCAGGCAGCGGAGGGCACCTGTATACCCCCATACCGGGTGAAGAAGAGGCCTACGAAGAGCTCATGGCGGAAAACAATTTTCTTCTTGCGAACGGGGGAACCGAAATCAGCAACGGAAACACGCTGTCGCGCAACATGGACCGTACGGACAGCTATCAGATGAATTTCACGGCCTCATACGCGCGTGATTTCGGAGCGCATCACGTAAGCGCCCTGTTTTCCATAGAAAAATCGGAAACCGAAAACGAATGGCTGCAGGGAAGCGCAAGTGATCCCTACGAGTTTACCACAGGCCAGTCAAATTCCGTGCAGGAAGGAAGTGAAATGAATACCGTATTTACACGCGCGGAATCCGGAACCCTGTCGTATATCGGACGTATCAACTATGCATACAATGACCGGTATTTGTTCGAATTCCTGCTCCGCTCCGATGCATCGACCAAATTCGCCCCCGAGAACTACTGGGGGACATTCCCCTCTTTCTCGGCCGGATGGGTAATGTCTGAAGAGGGATGGTTCAAAGACCATGTAAAGGCCATAGACTACCTGAAGGTCCGCGCATCGTTCGGCCTGACAGGGCGTGACAACACCACTCCGTGGCAGTGGATGCAGACCTATGGCACCGACAAGGACAAAGGCCCCGTATTCGGCATAGGAGGGACGGGAACCGCAGGAAGCCACATCACCCTGAACAAGAACAACTCCGCCGTCAACCGCGACGCGCACTGGGACAAGACCTACAAGGCGAACCTGGGGCTGGATTTCAACGTGCTCGACAACAGACTCGCCTTCAACATCGACGGCTATTATGAATGGAACCGGGAAATGCTGCTCAACTACTCGGCATCCGTCCCCGGAACGGTGGGCACCCAGTCTGCGAAAGTAAACTATGGGAAAATGGACAGCTACGGCGTAGAGCTTTCCATGACATGGAGAGACAAGATTGGCAATGACTTCAAGTATAAAATCGGCATAAACACCGGGTATTCTGACAACAAGGTACTGCTTATGGACTGGGAGACAGACTACCTGTTCAGGCAAATCCGGCACGGAGACCGTACAGACACGGGCACGTGGGGTATGCAGTGCATGGGTATGTTCCGCAGTTTCCAGGATATTGAGGAATATTTTGCCAAATACGGCATCACCTCCTACCTGGGAATGTCAAAAGACGAGGTGCGCCCGGGCATGCTGATATACAAGGATGTCCGCGGTGCGCTTCAGGAAGACGGCACCTACGCGGGCCCCGACGGTATTGTAGACAAAGACAATGATCAGGTGGAGCTGTCACACCGGAGCAATCCCTACGGGCTTACCGCCAACATCAGCGCCGAATGGAAAGGAATATCGCTGACAGCCCAGCTGGGAGCCTCATGGGGAGGATACAGCGTGGTCAGCACGTCCGCATTGAAGCCCGAGGGAGACCTGGAATATTCCAACATGCCTTCGTTCTGGAACGCCGACAACATGTACTCCTATCAGGATGTGTATGACGCATCGGGCAAACGGGTGGTGGCCGAAAACCGCAATGCCAAATACCCCAACCTGAGCTATTCGGCAGTAAACAGCCTTCCGTCCACATTCTGGAGGGTAAGCGGCACCCGCGTAAGCCTGAACCGCATAACCCTGGCATATTCCATCCCCTCAAAATATACGAAATACGCGGGGATTCAAGGCTGCAGGCTCAACATCACGGGCCAGAACCTGCTAAGTCTGTACAACCCGTATCCCGGCAACTTCATGGATCCTATGACAAGCTACAACAGCTATCCTACCTTGAGAAAATTTACAGTAGGCGTTAATATCACATTCTAAAGCATACATACAATGAAAAAAAACATAAAACTATTCGGCATTGTCATGGCGGCCTCATTGGCTGCCACGTCATGCAGTGACGAGTTTCTTCAGGAAAAAAAGAACTTCGATTCAACAAACGAAGGCGCGTACAATTTCTTCAGCGGGGCATCCGGCCGTGTGGCAGACGTATACTTGTTCTGCCTGCCGGATGCCAACAAGGAACCAAACTGGCAAAACCCGAGTGTCGGAAATTCTGATAACCTATCAACATGCACTGAGGAATACAGCGGGTTCGGCACGTTTGTGGATCCGCGAACAGAGCTGACATACCAAAGCGGAAACAACCCCGTGCCCGATTATTTTCAAAACCAGGCAAACAACATACAAGTCTCCGTATGGGGAAGAATCCGTAACTGCAACGATGTGATAAGGGGCATAAGCGGCAGCACGCTGTCAGACGAAGAAAAAAACCAGCTGCTCGGGCAGGTCTACTTTTTCCGCGCATGGTGCTATTATCTGCTGGTGAAATGGTACGGAGGAGTGCCTGTCATTACGGAAGTCCAGGATCCTGTGGAAGAATCCGTGGTTCCGCGCTCCACAACCAGGCAGTGCGTAGACTTTATATGCGAGGATCTCGACAGGGCAAGCCAGTTACTGGCTCCTTTCACCACAAACGGAGGATGGACCTCGAGCGATGATTACGGACGGATTACATCCGGCACGGCACTGGCCCTGAAAGGCCGCGTGCTGCTGCTCTATGCAAGCCCCCTGTTTAACAGGACAGACGACAAGTCCCGCTGGGAAAACGCCTATAACGCCATGACGGAAGCCTTGCCCGTAATCAATTCATGCGGTTACGGACTGGCCAATGAAAGCGCGGAGGCGAACGCGGCGAACTGGGCGAACATTTTCACCCGCCTTGACAGAAACCCGGAAGCCGTATTCGTAACCTTATACAATAACATTAAAAAACCCGAAACGAGTGGTACTGCTGACAACTCAAAAAACAACAACTGGGAGGCCGGCATACGCCCGTCAAACGCGCTGGGAGGCGGAGGAAAAAACCCATCGGCCATGCTGGTGGACATGTTCCCAATGGCCGATGGAAAGCGTCCGGCCACCACAAAGGCCTATTCAAAGCTGACTCCGTCAACCCATGCTTATGAGCCCGAATATCCGTTTATGAACCGTGACCCGCGCTTTTACCGCACTTTCGCGTTTCCCGGAGTGCGCTGGGCGTTCAACGGAGATCCGACAGACGAGCAAAACAACCATCCGTATAAAGGACAAGACTATGAGCTGTGGAACTATGTGTGGTACAATACGGCTGAAGACAGGGACAATACCGAGTCAGAGACCAAATTCGGCTCCGACAACCTGCTATCGGGTGTAGAAGGATTTTACGTCCGCAAGCGCACAGACGACTATGACATAAACAAGACCACAACCTATGAATGGAGTAAGGAGGACAGATTCAATGTGTCAGCCGCGCCTTACATGGAAATCCGCTATGCCGAGGTGCTGCTGAACTACGCCGAGGCGGCGTGCGGGGCAGGCCACATGGACGTGGCAGTGGAGCAGCTGCAGAAAATACGCGCCCGCGTGGGATACACCGCAGAGAACAACTACGGGCTCCAGCCTGATCTGGCCTCCAACCAAGCCGCATGCATGGCCGCCATCATCTATGAAAGACAAACAGAGCTGGCATACGAGGGCAAGCGCTTCGATGACATGCGCCGGTGGATGCTTTTTGACGGCGGCGCCGGAAAGGTAAACGGAGCCCCGGCTTCATGGACACTGACAGGATGGGACGGAAACACCTGCTCATATCTCGGATTTCCCCAGATGAACGGACAAAGAAGGGAAAACCTGGAGTTCAGGGTCAAGAACGAATACAATAACGGATTAGGCGGCAGAGACTGGCCCTTGCAAGGAGAAAACCCTGATCCGCTGTATGGAACGGCTTACGGAGACGGAGCGACAGGAGAAATACTGCGCGAGAACGCCGTAATGGATCTGCGCGAGGATATCACACCGCAACAGGAGGCGCTAAAAGCGTTCTACAGCACCTATCTGACCAGAAAAAACAAGAAAGGCGATTCCTATGATATCAATCATGCGGAGCTGTACATTAACTTCCGCCCGTATTATTACTTTCTGGGACTTAGTCAGGGAGCGCAGACAGCCAACCCGTCACTGGAGCAGACAATAGGATGGGGTGACCATACACACGGCGGCGCACCCGGCACTTTCGACCCTCTGGCGGAATAGGCGTGAACATGAACGCACGCGTGGAAGAACAATCATGCGATCCGTCAGACAAAGCATACCAAAGAGATCCGTCTTCACGGACGGATCTCTTTTTTTACCTGTATAACAAATGTAAAAAACAGAATATAAATAATAAAAAAAGAAGCTTTCATATAACTTTTTCAAAAAATCTGTGTCTGAATAACAAAACACTAAAAAACAATCAGACTATGAAAAGAAATCACGCAAGGGGACTCGTCATGGCGGGAATGCTGGGAGCCGCAGCCTCAGCATACGCGCAATATCCCCAAATCACTCCCGAAGCGCAGGAAAAGTACAAGAAAATGATTACCGCAGCCTACGCGCATTCCGACTCCGCATGGGCCGAAGCCCTGCCCGTTGTTGAAAAAGAGGCAAAAGAAGGAAGACCCTATATTCCATGGGCCTCACGTCCGTATGACCTGCCCCAGGCGAAAATACCGGCTTTTCCGGGTGCTGAGGGAGGCGGCATGTACAGCTTCGGCGGACGCGGCGGACGCGTCATTACCGTAACCAGCCTGAGCGACAGCGGGCCGGGATCGCTGCGCCACGCATGCGAACAGGGCGGCGCGCGCATCGTCGTATTCAACGTATCGGGCATTATCAGGCTGAAAACCCCCATTATTGTGCGTGCTCCATACATAACCATTGCCGGGCAGACGGCTCCGGGTGACGGTGTCGTGGTGTCAGGAGAGTCATTCTGGGTAGATACGCACGATGTGGTAATCCGCCACATGCGTTTCCGCCGCGGAGAAACGACAGTATGGCACCGTGACGACTCTTTCGGAGGCAACCCCGTGGGAAACATCATGATTGACCATTGCTCATGCTCATGGGGATTAGACGAAAACATCTCATTCTACCGCCACATGTACGATCCCGGTGAAGGACAGTATGAAACAAGGAAACTAAAGCTCCCCACCGTAAACGTCACTATCCAAAACACCATCTCGGCCAAGGCGCTCGACACTTACAGCCATGCTTTCGGCAGCACATTAGGAGGAGAAAACTGCGCGTTCATGCGTAACCTGTGGGCCAGCAACTCCGCCCGTAATCCGTCTGTGGGATGGAACGGCGTATTCAACTTCGTCAACAACGTAATATTCAACTGGGTACACCGCTCAATGGACGGCGGCGACTACACGGCCATGTACAATATCATCAACAACTACTACAAACCGGGACCCGCCACTCCCAGAAAAGGCGCCATAGCATTCAGAATCCTAAAGCCTGAATCCGGACGCAGCGAGCTCGACCACAAGGTATACGGACGCGTCTTTGCCGAAGGAAACATCATGGAGGGAAACGAGCAAGTGACAAAAGACAACTGGAACGGCGGCATCCAGGTCGAAGATCAGGAAAACACCCGCGGATATACGGAACTGATGCGTTCCCGTCTCCCGTTCGAAATGCCGCATTTAACCATCATGAACGCCGGTGACGCCTATGAATATGTCTTAAGAAACGCGGGCGCGAACATTCCATGCCGCGATATCATTGACCGGCGCATTATTGATGAAGTCCGCACGGGCAAGCCCTATTACGTGGAAAACTTACCGAAAGAGCACCCTTATGGCGATGTAAGCGGACTGGCCCCGGCATCACAAAACAAAGACGGATATTTCAAATACCGCCGCATGGAAAACGACTCCTATAAGATCGGCATCATTACCGACCCTTGTCAGATGGGCGGATTTCCCGAATATAAAGGAACCCCATACACAGACACCGATGGTGACGGCATGCCCGACAAATGGGAAACGGAAAACGGATTGAACCCCAACGATCCCGGTGACGCGGGCAAAGACTGCACGGGCGACGGATATACCAACATTGAAAAATACATCAACGGTATCACCACCAAAAACAAAACAGACTGGACCGATTTGAAAAACAATCATGATACCTTGGCGGAAAAAGGAAAATTAATGTAACTTCGCGGCATGAAAACACTATCTTACACAATCCGGCTTTTTCTTCTCGCTGTTCCTGCGCTGAACATTAACGCGCAGTCTGTAAAGCTCGATAAGGAGAACCGTGATCCAGAATATGTGAATAACATCATAGGCAGATCACAAAAAATAGTCGACAATCTAACTATAAATGACAAGGAAACCGCAGCAAATGTATGCAACATCATAGCAAACAGGTATTTTCTGTTAAATGACATTTATGAAAAAAGAGATGCGGCCGTAAGGGAAGCCAAAGAAAAACTAAGCGGTGATGAAAAGAACGCGGCCATACAAGCCGCCGAAAATGAAAAGGACGCGCAGCTATACAAAAAGCATTTTGACTTCGTCTCCGCGCTCTCTCTCTTTCTGAACAGCGGGCAGATAGAAGCCGTAAAAGACGGAATGACATATAACGTCGCAAACATAACCTACAAGGCACAATGCGACATGATTCCCACCTTGAAGGACTTTGAAAAAAAACAAATCCTTGCCTGGCTGAAAGAGGCACGCGAATTTGCCATGGACGCTGAAAATTCCGAAAAGAAACATGACGCGTTCGGAAAATACAAAGGACGCATCAACAATTACCTCTCGAAACAAGGCTATGATCTGACGAAAGAGCGTGAAGAATGGTACAAACGCGTGAAAGCACGCGGAGACCGTCTATAAAAGGGTGTCTTCAAACTCCCGTGCAGAAAAATACAGGAAAAAACTTGTCAAAGCCGCCTGAGTCATGAGACTCAGGCGGCTTTACCTCAAAAAACAGAATCCGGAACTGTCATAAGCCCGGATTCCGAAAAGCCCGCATTTCTCAATTCTAACCTTTTCACTTTCACATGAATTCAACAAGCAAAAATACCTCTAAAAACTAAAAATCTTTTTTCCTTAACAAATACCCGTATAAAAAACGTTGTCTCATTCGTGTTCCAGTACCATGCAAAAGTAAATGCCATAACAATACATGCCAACAAAAAAACAATCATTTTAAAGATGCTCTTCCTTTTATTGATTTATGTCAAAAAAATGAGAGTGTCAGTCAAGGCGTGAAATTATGAGGAGCATTGTCTCTTTCTCAGCAAATGCCACAAATCAGGGAGTCTCCATACGGCAGAAAATCCTCCCCGTTACCGGAAAGCCGTCAGCCCGTGCCTTTTTACCGGCGTTTTCCAGCATCATGAACCATACATGTCCGCCACATCCGCGGCGGAGTCTCCATCGGGAGCCTGAACGCCCAACGCCAGCCAACCGGGAAAAGGCACGGACCGGACCGAAAAAACGTGCCTTTTCATTTGTCTCTGCCCTCACCTTTCGCTATCTTTGCGCACCAATATAAGCATAACCCAACAAAACAGCACTTGATAATGGAATACAACTTCAGAGAGATTGAAAGGAAATGGCAACAGAAATGGATTGACGACAACACCTACCGGACATCGGAAGACGATTCAAGAAAGAAATTCTATGTACTGAACATGTTCCCGTATCCATCGGGGGCGGGGCTTCACGTGGGGCATCCTCTGGGATACATCGCAGCGGACATTTACGCAAGATACAAGCGTCTGCAGGGATATAACGTATTAAACCCAATGGGATATGACGCTTACGGACTGCCCGCCGAACAATACGCCATCCAAACCGGACAGCATCCGGCCGTCACCACCGAAAGCAACATCGGCCGCTACCGCGGGCAGCTTGACAAGATAGGATTCTCTTTTGACTGGAGCCGGGAAATACGCACCTGTGACCCCCAATATTATCACTGGACACAGTGGGCTTTCCAGCAGATGTTCAAGAGCTACTATTGCAACCGTGAAAAAAAGGCGCGTCCCATCAGCGAACTTGTCAAGGCTTTCAAAACCTGCGGAACCGAAAAGGTTGACGCGGCATGCAGCAAGGAACTCCGCTTTACGGCCGCCGAATGGAATGCCATGAGCGAAAGACGGCAGCAGGAAACGCTGATGAACTACCGCATTGCCTACATAGGCGAGACAATGGTCAACTGGTGTCCGGAACTGGGAACCGTACTGGCAAACGATGAGGTAGTAGACGGAGTTTCCGAAAGAGGAGGATATCCCGTTGTCCAGAAAAAAATGAAACAATGGTGTCTGCGCGTATCCGCCTACGCCCAACGTCTGCTTGACGGACTGGACACCATTGACTGGACCGACTCGCTGAAAGAAACGCAACGCAACTGGATAGGACGTTCAGAAGGTACCGAAGTGCGCTTCAAAATAAAAGACAGTGACGTGGAACTTACCATATTCACCACACGCGCCGACACCATGTTCGGCGTCACTTTCATGGTACTCGCACCCGAAAGCGGACTGGTACCCGCAGTAACCACCGAAGCGCGGAAAACCGAGGTAGAAACCTATCTTAACGCCGCCAAGAAACGCACCGAGCGCGAACGCATTGCCGATCGCCGCGTGACGGGCGTATTCTCAGGATCATACGCCGTCAACCCCATGACCGGAGAGACCATCCCCGTATGGATAAGCGACTACGTGCTGGCCGGATACGGAACCGGAGCCATCATGGCCGTGCCCGCACATGACAGCCGTGACTATGCCTTTGCCAGACACTTCAACCTTGAAATCCGTCCGCTTATCGAGGGATGTGACGTATCGGAGGAAAGTTTCGATGCAAAAGAGGGTATCATGACTAATTCTCCGCGCAAAGGAACGGACGGATGCGGACTGGTATTGAACGGACTTACCGTGAAGGAAGCCATCGCCAAGACCAGAAAATTCGTAGAGGAACACCATATAGGACGCGCAAAGGTAAACTTCCGTCTGCGCGATGCCATCTTCAGCCGCCAGCGTTACTGGGGCGAACCTTTTCCCGTCTACTACAAAGACGGAATGCCTTGCATGATTGACGAAGAATGCCTGCCGCTCAAACTTCCCGAAGTAGACAGGTTTCTTCCCACCGAAACGGGCGAGCCTCCATTGGGAAACGCCACCCGCTGGGCATGGGATACCGTAAACAAACAGGTTGTGGAAAACAGCAGGACAGACCATCAGACCATATTCCCCATCGAGCTGAATACCATGCCCGGATTCGCCGGTTCGTCCGCCTATTATCTGCGCTACATGGATCCGCACAATGACAAGGAACTCGTATCGAAAAAAGCCGCCGGATACTGGCAGAACGCAGACCTTTACGTAGGAGGCGCCGAACATGCCACCGGACACCTCATCTATTCACGCTTCTGGAACAAGTTTCTTTTCGATCTGGGCGTAAGCGTCAAGGAAGAGCCGTTTCAGAAACTCGTGAATCAGGGAATGATTCAGGGACGAAGCAATTTCGTATACCGTATAAAAAACACCAATACATTCGTTTCTTCCGGACTGAAAGACCAGTATGACGTTACACCCATCCACGTAGACGTAAACCTCGTATCAAACGACATACTCGATATAGAGGCATTCAAGAGCTGGCGCGAGGAATACGCCAATGCCGGGTTCATCCTCGAAAACGGCAGATACGTCTGCGGATGGGCCGTTGAAAAGATGAGCAAGTCAATGTATAATGTGGTCAATCCTGACATGATTGTCAGGAAATACGGTGCCGACACACTCCGCATGTACGAAATGTTTCTCGGTCCGGTAGAACAGTCCAAACCTTGGGATACCAACGGGATTGACGGAGTACACCGCTTCATCAAAAAACTGTGGGCGTTGTTCTACGGCCGTCATGACGAATTCCTCCCCACCGATGAAGAACCCTGTAGAGAAGAACTCAGGTCTGTCCACAAACTGATAAGGAAAGTATCGGCCGACATCGAGAACTTCTCATACAATACTTCCATCAGCGCGTTCATGATTTGCGTAAACGAACTCAGCCAGTTAAAATGCAGAAAAAAGTCAGTCCTTTCTGACCTGATTGTGCTGCTTGCGCCGTTCGCGCCTCATATCAGCGAGGAACTGTGGGAAAAACTAGGGCACGACACCTCGGTATGCGACGCGCAATGGCCTTCCTTCAATGAGGAGTATCTGAAAGAAGATACCGTAAAATATACCGTCTCATTCAACGGCAAGGCACGCTTCACTCTCTGTTTCCCGGCCGATGCCGACAATCAAGCCATCGAAAAAACCGTTATCGGTCATGAATCGTCACAAAAGTATCTTGAAGGAAAAAGCATAAAGAAAGTAATTATAGTCCCTAAAAGAATTGTAAACATCGTAACCGGATGATATTTCAACAAGTATGATAACGAACAGACTCAAACCTATTTCATTTGGCAGCACATGGACAGAAGTCAAAGACTATCTGTTCATAACCTTCGGACTTCTGCTATACGCCTTCGGATGGGCAGGCTTCCTGATTCCAAACAAAATCACCACCGGAGGAGTGACGGGTATTTCGGCCATTGTTTACTATGCCACAGGCATTCCCATCCAAAACACCTATATACTGATAAACACCATTCTGCTGATATTCGCATTCAGAATCATAGGATGGAAGTTCTGCGTAAAAACCATTTACGGCATCGGAGTGCTGTATTTCCTGCTATGGCTCCTGCAGAAAATCATTACATACTCATTAGTAGGCGATGAACCGTTTATGGCCTGCATCATCGGAGCAGCGCTCTGCGGCATAGGCTTAGGCATTGTATTCATTCATAACGGAAGCACCGGAGGAACCGATATCATTTCGGCTATCGTAAACAAGTATAAGGACGTGACTTTCGGAAAAATGACCATGATGTGCGATATCTGCATCATCTCATCTTCTTCATTCATACCTGGATATACCGCTGAAAAGGTAATTTTCGGCTTTACCACACTGGTAATCGTAGGCTCGGCCGTAGACTATGTGGTCAACAATGCAAGACAGTCCGTGCAATTCTTCATCTTCTCAAAAGAATACGAAAAGATATCCGACGCCATAGTACAAGAAGCCCACAGAGGAGTCACCATACTTGACGGAATGGGATGGTACAGCAAAACCAGCAGCAAAGTAATCATTGTACTTGCCAAAAAAAGCGAATCGGTAAGCATATTCCGGCTAATAAAATCAATAGATCCGCACGCGTTCATATCGCAAAGCGCAGTCATAGGAGTGTTCGGCGAGGGATTTGACAAAATAAAAGTAAAAGTAAAGAAACAGGTTGAACAAAAAGATCCTTAACCGATAAAAAACGTGTTTCCGTAAGGATACCTCCCGCAGACATCCTTTAAACCACAAACAAAGCAATGGACAATCAACTGGTATTCGCCACAAACAACAGGCACAAGCTTGAAGAAGTATCGGCCATGCTTGGAAACAGGCGTCATATATTAAGTCTGAAAGACATTCAGTGCCATGAGGATATTCCTGAAAAAGGAGCGACACTCGAAGAGAACGCGCTGATTAAGGCACAATATGTATACCGGCACTACGGAATGAACTGTTTTGCCGATGATACCGGACTGGAAGTGGAGGCACTGGACGGATATCCCGGAGTATATTCGGCACGGTATGCCGGAGAAGGACATGACGCGAAGGCCAACATGAAAAAGCTGTTGTCCGGAATGGCAGGAAAAGAAAACAGAAAAGCGCGTTTCCGCACTGTAATGGCATTAATCGTAGACGGACAGGAACATCTGTTTGAAGGTATCGTCAACGGCCATATCACCACCTCGGAACACGGAACAGAAGGATTCGGATATGACCCTGTATTCGTTCCCGAAGGATACGAACAGACGTTTGCCGAACTGGGAAATGAAATAAAAAACCGTATAAGCCACCGTGCCAAAGCCGTAAAGGCACTTGCTGATTTTCTGAATAGACAATCCTTTTGACAAGGCATAAACGCACTCCCCCCTAAAACAGACCGTATATTCCATATTTTCAAGATCTGGATTATTCAGGCTGGCATCTTGACCAATCTCTTTCTCTGTCTTCTTCTCATTGCGTACCGGAAAAATTTTTACGGAATTCTTCCGGATCTTTTTCATTCTGTTTTATATATAAACAATATTATATATGAGTTTTTATTTTTTGAAATTATGTTTATGATAATGTTCTGTTAATAGTGTTCAAATAAAAACGGCTGTTTGTTTGCATATTCGGTTATTAATACAAGGTCTTTGGCAATTAACAGGTATATTGTCTTTAAAAAGTTGTAATTCAGTAGTCTGTTATGTTATTTACATATTGTTGAAAACTGTCTGTGTTAATAAAAAAAGCCGTTTATGAGAGTGTGACGCATGTGTAAAACCTGTTTGGAATGAAAGATTAAATTCTTGTTTTAAAATTTGGAAATCCGGTATGTTCTCTCTGATAAATATTGTTTTCTCATCTGCAATTTTTTTGCGACAATTGTTTCCACAATATATCAACACTTATTTTGCATGTTGTGACTATGCTGTTAACATTGATATGAACCGTTTATAAACATTGATGTGCACAACCCGCTTATTTTATGTAAATTTGCTGTGAAACATGAGAAAATCCGGTTATGAGAAAGCTGAGGATAACGGAACTGAACAGAATGAGCGTAAGCGAGTTTAAGGAATCACATAAGATGCCGCTGATTGTAGTGCTTGACAATGTGCGAAGCCTGCATAATGTAGGGTCCGTGTTCAGAAGTTCGGATGCTTTCCGCGTGGAAGGCATATATTTGTGCGGCATAACGGCTGTTCCTCCCCAGCCGGAGATACACAAGACCGCACTGGGGGCGGAATATACGGTAGACTGGAAATATTGTCAGTCGGCTGTCGAGGCTGTTGACAGCCTGAAGGCTGACGGTTATGAGGTGTTTGCCATGGAACAGGCTGAGGGCAGCGTCATGCTTGACAGGCTTGATCCTGATTTTACGGGAAAGTATGCCGTTGTGTTAGGCAATGAGGTAAAAGGAGTCTGTCAGGAGGTGGTTGATCATTGTGACGGATGCATTGAAATACCTCAGTACGGAACCAAACATTCGTTGAATGTATCGGTCGCCGCGGGGATCATTATCTGGGAATTCGCCAGCAGATATTTTAAATAGCGGGGCTGTCGGCTATAGCTGTCCGCTTTCAACCATCAGTATGATCCGTTCGGTTGCCGCATCGTCTCCTTCGGGGTCATATTTCTTTTTCAGACTGGCTCCGAAAAAGAATGTGAAAGTCTGATATACTCCGGCCTTAAAAGGGCCCATAAACGCTTTTATCAGTTCATAGCCCGTCTGGTTGCATTCCCGGTCTACGAGTTTTATAAGAAGCTTTCCCTGCGCGTAAGTAAGCTTTTTCATTATTGGAGTATATTGTGCCTTCAGTCCTTTTTCCACTCTTTTCATGTGTTCTTCCCTCGCCTTGCCGGGGGGAAGCGTCTGCATATATTCATAGGTTTCGATAATGACGCGCCTGATGGTTCTCGCAAGGGGAAGGGTACGTTTCACATCCCTTATCAGTTTATAATAAGCTCTTTCCTGACGACTGTTCTTAAATGTCATGGGAGGATATACGCGTAAGGTATAAAAATTTACTTGCGTAATGCTGTCTCCGTCATAGAAAGCATTGCTTACGGTGATTCCTGCGGCGTTTTCTGTCAGCTTGTTCTGGGCTTCGGTCTTAGTGTCGGTAAGGAAGAAGCATATTATGAACAACAGGTTGATAACATATTTGCCTTTCATGCCTGCAAAATTAGTTGTTTTCCTTTGATTTTAAGAAACAGGAAAAACAATTAAATTGAAATAAAAAAAATTGCCGTACCTTTGCCATGAGGTCTGGTTCATTTTATTTTTCGCTGTTTTTAACAAGCTTATTACTTTTAAACATATTTTTTATTGAATTTTTTTTATTCCTGTAGAAATATGCATTATCTTTGCAATATCAGAATTCATTGAAAGACGAAGTGGAAGATCTTACGGATTTTTTAGGATTCAAACTTGCATTTTTCTCTCTCTATATAAATTAATTGTAAATGTCCTGTCGGGGCTTGTGAAAGTCTTGACAGGATTCCTTTTTCTCTCTACAGAGGTTTTTTGAAAGACGGTTTGCGGTTCGCCCCTGAAAACGCAGGGGGAGCATAATAGTTCCGGCAAGTCAGGACAAGAAGAGCCCTTTCATTGCCCGGGCATTTCCGGATAACAGGCTTCCCGTTTTTTTACCTTGCATCCGGCATTTTCTTTTCTGTCCGGAAAAATACCGGAATAATTGAGGCGGACAGCCGTTGGATTCTTGATCAAAATGCTTATTTTTGCAGTGAAAGTTTTTGTTGTCAATTAAATTCATAAAAATTACAGGAAATGAGAAAGACAGTCTTTATGATCTTGCTGTTCTTTGTGGCTTTTGCTCTGCATGCGGCAGCCCAGATGCAGGATCCGGTTCATTTTAAATCGGAGTTAAGGAAAATATCCGCTGCTGAAGCGGAAATTGTATTCACCGCCACGATAGATGAAGGCTGGCATGTATATTCCACCGATCTTCCTGAGGGAGGTCCTGTTTCTGCCACATTTAATGTTGAGAAGATAGAGGGTGCTGAGCTGGCCGGAAAACTGACTCCTGAAGGAAAGGAAGAAAACAGGTTTGACGAGATGTTCCAGATGCAGGTGCGTTTCTTTGAGCATAGAGCGCGGTTTGTGCAGAAGATTAAGATAACGGGTGCGGCATATTCTGTTGAAGGATATTTGGAATACGGGGCATGCAATGACCAGAACTGTTTGCCGCCCACGCCTGTTGCGTTTTCTTATTCAGGACAGGGAAATCCCGGTGCTGAGGAGGCCGCTGAAACTTCGGGATTAAAAAGGAACGAGGATGTAAAGGCGGCAGAGACTCCTGGTGAAAAGACAGGTATCGCGGATGTCATGGCGGGCAATGATTCCGTTGCGGCGGCTGCGACGGATGTTCCCTCAGGCAATGACTTGTGGGCTCCGGTAATTGATGAGCTCAGCGCGTTTGATAATCATGCGGATTCTTCGGAAAATTCTTGGATCTATATCTTTTTTGCCGGTTTTCTTGGCGGTTTGGTCGCGCTGTTTACTCCTTGCGTATGGCCTGTCATTCCTATGACTGTAAGTTTTTTCCTGAAACGTTCGGGCGATAAGAAAAAGGGCGTTCGTGACGCATGGACCTATGGCGCCTCCATTGTGGTGATATATGTGGCTTTGGGTTTGGCAATCACCTTGATTTTCGGTGCCAGTGCGTTGAATTCCCTTTCGACCAATGCTGTTTTCAATATCTTCTTCTTCCTGATGCTGGTTGTGTTTGCAGTGTCATTCTTCGGGGCATTTGAAATAACGCTTCCTTCCTCATGGAGTACAGCCGTTGACAGCAAGGCTGAAAAAGCCGGAGGATTGCTGGGTATATTCCTTATGGCGTTTACCTTGTCACTGGTCTCTTTCTCCTGTACGGGTCCTATCATAGGGTTCCTGCTTGTTGAAGTGTCTGTCAGCGGCAGCATTGTGGCTCCTGCAATCGGCATGCTGGGGTTTGCCGTTGCGCTTGCCTTGCCGTTTACGTTGTTTGCAATGTTCCCGTCATGGCTGAAATCCATGCCGAAATCAGGCGGATGGATGAACAGGGTAAAAGTTGTCCTTGGTTTTCTGGAACTTGCCTTTGCATTGAAATTCTTGTCTGTGGCGGATATGGCTTACGGCTGGCATTTGCTTGATCGTGAGACGTTCCTTGCCTTGTGGATTGTGATTTTTGCCTTGCTGGGTGTTTATTTGCTTGGAAAAATCAGGTTTCCGCACGATGATGACGATGACAAGACAAGTGTCTCCCGTTTCTTCCTCGCTCTTGTCTCCCTTGCGTTTGCCGTCTATATGGTTCCCGGATTGTGGGGAGCTCCCTTGAAGGCCGTCAGTGCGTTCGCCCCTCCCAGCAGTACTCAGGACTTTAACTTGTACAAGGCGGATGAGGTACACGCCCGGTTTGAGAATTATGACGAAGGTATGGCGTATGCGAAGAGTGTGGGAAAACCGGTTATGGTCGACTTCACCGGATGGGGATGCGTCAACTGCCGTGAAATGGAGTCTAAGGTATGGATTGATCGGAAGGTACGTGACATGATGACAAAAGATTATGTGTTGATTTCGTTGTATGTGGACGAAAAAGCCAGATTGCCAGAGAATATTACGGTGGAGGAAAACGGCCGGCACAGGGTTCTTCGTACTGTAGGTGATAAGTGGAGCTATTTGCAGCGTATGAAATTCGGCGCGAACGCGCAGCCGTTCTATGTGTTGCTTGACAATGACGGCAAGCCTCTGAACGGTTCCTATTCGCATGATGAAGACGTTGACAAATATGTTGACTTCCTGCGGACAGGACTTGAGAATTATAAAAAAGCCAGATAGTCTGCCCCGCTGTCCGCATGGTGAGATCCTTGCATGAACTTTTATCTTGAATATATTATATGTTGGATTTATTGGAAAGAAAACAGATTATAGCCTTGATGCGGCGCGAGGTTGTTCCGGCCATCGGCTGCACGGAGCCTGTCGCTGTGGCCTTATGTGTGGCAAAGGCAACGGAGACGTTGGGCGCGTTACCCGAACGTATTTCCTTGTATCTGAGCGCGAACATCCTGAAGAATGCAATGGGGGTGGGCATTCCGGGCACCGGTATGACAGGTCTGCCCATTGCCGCCGCACTGGGGGCTCTGACAGGCAAATCAGAATACCTCCTTGAAGTCTTGAAAGACTCGTCTCCCGAAGCCGTGGAAAAAGGAAAGGCGTATGTCAATGAGAAACGCATATCTGTCTGCTTGAAAGAAAACATTACGGAGAAGCTTTATATTGAGGCCGTCTGCGAGGCTGCGGGCCATAAGGCTTCCGCTGTTATTTCGGGCGGGCATACGCGTTTTGTGCATGTTGAAAAAGACGGGAGCGTATTGCTGAGCACACAGAGACAGAGTACGGCACAGGCACGTGAATCTGATTCTGACGTGCGGCTTTGTATGAGAATGGTATATGATTTTGCCATAACGGCTCCTCTTGAGGAGATTGAGTTTATCATGGAAGCCGTGCGTTTGAATAAGGCCGCGGCTGAATATTCGCTGAGGGGAGAATACGGACACGGTATCGGAAGGATGATGTGCAGCAGTCAGGAGCATGAAATAATGGGAAACAGCACATATTCTAAAATCCTTTCTTATACTTCTGCCGCCTGCGACGCCCGCATGGGCGGCGCCATGATTCCGGTTATGAGCAATTCAGGCAGTGGAAATCAGGGAATTGCGGCTACATTGCCCGTTGCGGTCTTCGCTGAGGAGAATCATAAGAATCATGAAGAGCTGGTACGCGCGTTGGCCTTGAGCCATCTGACGGTAATCTATATAAAGCAGAGTCTGGGGCGTCTGTCTGCTTTATGCGGCTGTGTCGTCGCCGCTACCGGTTCCGCTTGCGGCATCACTTATTTGATGGGGGGTTCCTATGAGCAGATAGTATATGCGGTCAAGAACATGGTTGCGAATCTTACGGGAATGCTGTGTGACGGAGCCAAGCCGAGTTGCGCCATGAAATTGGCTACAGGCGTTTCTACTGCGGTCATTTCCGCAATGATGGCAATGCAGCGGCGTTATGTAACTTCAGTTGAAGGCATTATTGACGATGATGTAGACAAATGCATCCGCAACATGACCCGTATAGGCTCGGTTGGTATGAACGAAACCGATAAAATGGTGCTTGACATCATGACCCATAAGGGATGTTGAGAGTGATGCGGAGATTTTGACTTCACATGATTTTGATGAATTTTGTACAGGTGCCTGCAGATTTGGTAATTCACAATGCATTCAGGGGTTTTGCCGCGCGGCAGACACTCTGCGGAATGGTTGCCTAAGGCATTGTTTTTGGTTATGGGCACTGTTGTTTATCCGTCTCCCGTGTTCGGTCCTGTCCACAGCCGGCGTCTGGGAATTTCGCTGGGCGTCAACCTGATGCCCGGTGACGGCAAGGTATGCACGTTTGACTGCATTTATTGCGAGTGTGGCTTCAATTGTGATCACAAGGCGCGGATGCGCCGTCCTGCACGCGGGGAGGTGGCCGGAGCGCTTGAGAGCCGTCTGAAAGACATGCGTGAGAACGGGCCTGAACCCGATGTGCTGACTTTTGCCGGAAACGGCGAGCCTACCGCGCATCCGCATTTTGCCGGGATAGTAGACGACACGCTGGCATTGCGTGACAAGTATTTTCCACAGGCTAAGGTGAGCGTGCTGAGCAATTCTACCATGATTGGCCGTCGGGAAGTGTATGATGCCCTGAACCGTGTTGACAACAACATTCTGAAGTTAGATACGGCAGATGCCGGTTATATCCGCAGAGTGAACCGTCCGGTAAGCTCAGGGTATGACGTGCGGAAGATTGTGGAGTGCATGAAGGCGTTTGACGGGAACCTCATCATACAGACCATGTTCATGAAAGGAAGCTATGAGGGAGTGTCCGTTGACAATACAGGCGATGAGTATGTGTTGCCGTGGATAGAGACCGTGAGGCGGATTGCTCCCCGCGGGGTTATGATTTATACCATTGACCGCGATACTCCCGCTCACGGACTCAGGAAAGCCGCTCACGAAGAGCTCGACCGCATTGCCGGCATGCTTCGCGGCGAAAGGCTGGAAGTGTCGGTATCCTATTGATCAGACAGGCGGCATACGGCTTGGTTTCCGTATGTCTCTGCTATCCTGTCGAATATATTGAAAAGCTCGTCTGCCGTTTCTGCCCTCAGCATGGCTGTTCTTGTGTCACGGAAGCCGTGCAGTCCCTTGAATAAGGGCGATGCGGCCAGATGGCGGCGTATGTGGAGAATCCCGCGCCGTTCGTCAAGCCGGTCCATGCTTTGCATCACCTCCTCGCGCAGCACGTTCATTTTCCAGTTGAAGCCGAGAGGGAGGGTTTCTCCTCCCGTATTCAGGTAATGCGTTATTTCCTTGAATATCCACGGACAGCCGAGACTCCCCCTTCCTATCATGACGGCATCCACACCGTAACGGTCAAAACATTCCTTGGCACGCTGCGGGGTGCTGACGTCACCGTTTCCTATCACGGGGATATGCATGCGCGGGTTGTTCTTTACTTCGCCAATCAGCGTCCAGTCTGCCTCTCCCGTATACATCTGCGCCCTTGTGCGTCCGTGGATGGTCAGTGCCTCAATGCCGCAGTCTTGCAGCCGCTCGGCCAGATCCACAATGATTTTATGGCCGTCGTCCCATCCCAGACGGGTCTTCACGGTAACGGGTATTTTCACCGCATCCGCTACGGCACGGGTTATCTCAAGCATTTTCGGAATGTCCCGCAGCATTCCTGCTCCGGCTCCTTTCCCGGCCACTCGCTTCACGGGGCATCCGAAGTTGATGTCCAGTATATCGGGCGAAGTCTGTTCCTCTACAATCTTTGCCGCTTCTGCCATCACGCCGGTGTCCTTGCCGTAGATCTGGATGGCTACGGGGCGTTCTTCATCACGGACGGCGATTTTCCGGAATATTTTTCCCGCCTTTCTTACGAGGGCATCGCTCGAGACGAATTCGCTGTATGCCAGACGGGCTCCGAATTGTCTGCACATCAGGCGGAAGGAAATGTCGGTCACATCTTCCATAGGCGCCAGCAGTACGGGATGTTCTCCCAAATCCGTATTTCTGATTTTCATGTCTTTATTCCGGAACAGAGTGCCGCGAAGTTATGTATTTTTTCTGTAAAGACATTCTTGCGGGATGCTGATTCTACGGTTGTCAGGACAGATTTTTTCGGTTTTTTGCTTTTTCCGTTAAGGCAAATGGCCTTTATGTCAGAAAAAACGCGCGCGTCTTCATACGGAATTGCCGGAAAAAGCCTATCTTTGCACAAACTCCGGGCATCTTGCGCGGAAGGCGTGTTTGCAGAAATGCAGGCCGCCCGTTTTTTCTTGATAACGCGATGGACTGTTCCTTAAAAGACTTTGAAATCATGGCTCCTGCGGGCTCGCGCGAGTCTTTGGCGGCTGCTTTGCAGGCGGGGGCCGATTCCGTTTATTTCGGCGTTGGGAGCCTGAACATGCGGGCACGCTCGGCAAACGCTTTCACGATTGACGATCTGGAGGAAATTGCCGCCGTATGCAGGGAGCACGGCGTGAAGAGCTATCTGACCTTAAACACTGTTATTTTTGATGAGGATCTTGGACTGATGCGCAGGATTGCGGATGCTGCCAGGCAGGCCGGGATTTCGGCTGTCATTGCCGCCGACGTGGCTGTAATGAGCTATTGCCGCAGTATTGGCCAGACGGTGCATCTTTCTACCCAGCTGAACATATCAAACGTGGAGGCGTTGCGTTTCTATGCGCGTTTCGCCGATGTGGCGGTGCTGGCGCGCGAGCTTAGTCTGAGGCAGGTAAGGGAGATATACCGCCATATTATGGAAATGCCTATATGCGGTCCGGGCGGCGAGCCGGTGCGCATAGAGATGTTCTGTCACGGAGCCTTGTGCATGGCCGTGTCGGGCAAGTGCTACCTGAGCCTGCACGAGCTGAACGCTTCGGCCAATCGCGGAGCCTGCATGCAGGTATGCCGCCGCGCCTATACGGTGCGCGACCGTGAGAGCGGTATCGAGCTGGAGGTGGACAATGAATGCATCATGTCGCCCAAAGACCTCAAGACCATTCATTTCATGGACGAGATGATTGAGGCGGGAGTGCGTGTGTTCAAGATCGAAGGCCGCGCGCGCGGCCCCGAGTACGTGCGTACCGTAACCGAGTGCTACAGGCAGGCTGTTCAGTCGTGTGTCGACGGCACGTTTACCCGTGAGAAGGTTAAGGCGTGGGACGAACGCCTGAAAACCGTCTTTAACCGTGGCTTCTGGAACGGGTATTACCTGGGTCAGCGTCTGGGGGAGTGGAGCAGGAGTTACGGGTCGGAGGCAACGGAGCGCAAGGTCTATGTGGGTAAAGGTGTCAGGTATTTCCCCAATCTGGGTGTGGGTGAGTTTTTGGTTGAGGCATCCGGCTTGCATGCGGGCGACAAGCTGCTTATAACCGGTCCTGTTACGGGCGCCTTGTTTATGAGCCTCGAAGGCCCGCGCGTAGACTTGAAGCCCGTAGAACATGTGGAAAAAGGCGTGCATGTGTCGTTCAGGGTACCCGGAAAAATCCGTCCGTCTGACAGGCTCTACAAGCTGGTAAGCGTTTCCGGGGAGACACATCCGCGCGGATTGGGGTGATCTGCGCGGAATATCCCCGCACGTTAAGAGAAACTTGTCTTTTTAGCTTTAGTGCGTGTATTTTTCCGGCCCGTTTTCTTGCAGATTTGCGATATTTTCAGTAACTTGCGCCTGCTTTTCGCCTTGCCTGCCCGGAGTGATTGTCCGGCAGACGGGCCTGAAGCCTTGAGGCTATGGGTTTGTCCCCGTTTGCGGGCTGAATTCCGGATGTCTTCCAGACTTTTTTATCAATTTATGTATTAAATAATTTATAGTTATGAAAAAATGTATTTTTACGTTGGTCTCTGCGGCTGTGTTTTTATGCGGTTGCGGAGGAGATTCCGATGAACCTGTGCCCGGGCCTGCACCCGGCGGCGGTACTACAGGTTCCGATGATCTCCCTAATTATGTGAATGATAAAATTCTCCAAGCTTTCACGGAAGGCTTCCCCGGAGCTACCGATGTGCAATGGTATCAGAAAGAAGGCGGCGGCATCATGTATGTAGTGGCCACATTCACCGGCGGGCAGACAAAAGAAGATCTGGCAATGAGCGCAGGCCGCAACTCGGCGTGGTATGACAATAACGGCAATTGGTACATGACCGAATTCGACCATGACACCCGTCTCGAAAAGCTTCCCCAAGCCGTGAGGGATGCTTTCCTTAAGGAATACGATGGCTGGACGATTGATGACATAGACGAGATCCGGCGTAGCGGAGTGGAGACAGTGTACGTTATCGAGGTGGAGAAAGACGAGGTGGAGATGAGCCTGTACTATTCTGAAGATGGCGTGCTGGTGAAAAAACTGGCGGATGCGGACCCCGGTTACGATTACGGTGATTACATCCCCCCCCAGTCTACCGGCAGCATAACGGATTTTATCGAAACGCATTATCCCGGAGCACGCATCATTGAGATTGACCGTGAGAACGGAATGACCGAAGTGGAAATCGTAGACGGGAATATCTGCAGGGAAGTGCTTTTCAACTCGTCAGACACTTGGATGCATACCAAGACGGAATATCGCGAGGATGATGTTCCTAAAAATGTAAAGAGCGCACTCCTTTCAAAATATCCTGGAACGGATTACAGGATAGATGACATTGACCATTACGAGACTCCCGACAGGGGAAACTTTTTCCGTTTTGAACTGAAATCATACCTTCATGAGGAAGTGAAAGTTGAAATAGACGAAAACGGCGAAATCAAGAACGAATATAATCCGGGTGCTGGCAACAGCCAGGGCGGCAATCAAGGCGGCAGCCAGGGTGGCAATCAAAGTGGCAGCCAAGGTGGCAATCAGGGTGGCGATCAAGGCGGCAGCCAAGGTGGCGATCAAGGCGGCAGCCAAGGTGGCAATCAAGGTGGCAGTCAGGGCGGAATAGTGAGTCAGAAAATCAAAGACTTCATTGAGGAGAACTATCCCGGAGCCCGGATTGTGGAGCGTGATTACGATGACGGATTTATAGAGGTGGAAATCATCCACGAGGGCAGGGAAAAAGACGTTTACTTCAACGGGGCCGAAAATTGGGTGAGAACCAGATGGGATTTACGGGAGAACGAACTTCCCGCCAATGTGAGAGATGCCGCCCTTACCCGATATAGGGACAAACGGATTGATGATGCGGAGTACGTGGATGATTCCAGTTTGGGTGAATATTACGTGGTGGAGCTGGATCCCGATGATATAGAACTCCGTATTAGAGAGAATGGAGAAATCTTTTTAGAGCGTTGAAATACTGAGGTTCGCCGGCGGGTGACCGCATGTGGAAATTTGCCGGTTGCCCCGTGTGGCGGATGTTTTTTTGACGGTAAGAGGCACTGCCGCAAGAATGCGTTCACTTAGCGTGCGGATATCATGCGGATAATCGTTGTCCGGACAACGATTATCCGCATGATCTGTTCTGCGCGTTGCGGGAATAATTGCCGGGCGTTGTTTATATATTAATTTATGTTAAATTACGGGGGGGGGAAATTTTTATGATTCCATTTGCATACCTTTGCGGCACGAATTGATCAATTCGTGCCGCAAGGGTAAAAAACGGGTTCATCCGGCGGTACGATAGACGAAATTACAGAACCCGTCAATGTAAAAAAATGCTTATGAGGAAATTTATGAAATTCGGATGGCTCGTGATGGCAATGGCAATGACGATGGCGTTTCCGGCTTGCAGTGATGACGATGATGACAATCCGTCCAGTCCGGGTGGGGGTGAATTGGGTACAGATATTGAGG
>CAYUIJ010000014.1:0-36103 GCA_964444735.1 uncultured Bacteroides sp.
TCTTTGGTCTTCTTGCCCAGGCTCTGCGCAAGTTGCTGAAAGTCCACATCGGGGGGGGTATTCTTAGCTGCTCCCTTTATGTTTTTGTAGCGGCGATAAGTCTGATTGATAAAGTCCATCGCTTCGTGCTCAATGATAAACATGGTGTCTTCATTTCGTGAGCGAAGTTGTTTCATATCAACCGGCTCTAATATCAGGGTGTCGTACCCTTTTTGCTGTATAACAGCAGGAGCGTCAAACACATTGCCACCCTTAACTTCAAGTACAAACTCACCTTTATAGAAATATCTTCTGTCACAAGCCCAAAGAAGAGGTTCTTCAACATGAGGATATATCCATCCTTTCTGATTTAGCCCAAGCAGGTCAAGTTCTTCCCAGAATACAGGACGAGGCGACACATTCAATGCATCACCTTTCGATGACATGGTTAGTCGCACTCCGTTATATGTGGAATCCCATATTACTTTGAACATATTATTTGTATTTTTTCATTACCTGTCTTGATTACAATCCATGCGATTTACCGTATCTAAATTGCATCTCATATCCTCTTTCTTACTTTTACAATCACTTGTAGTTACGCGCACAAGATTCTGATAGTCTTTAATTTACTGCTATGATTTTAGAATTTTGATTATCAGTCTTCCTTGGTTTTGAAATGATTGTTCCCATTATCCTGCAAATAACGTAAATTTTTTTGAAATTTCCGTATATCCGGATAAGTTTTGTCAAGGTATTTAAATGATTTTTCTATTTAAAGATGGCATTAAGTCTTTTTCTTTTCTGAATTATCCGAGAGATATCTCCGTCATCCCAATGCTTTTAGAGAAACATTCCGTTTTTCATCGGAATCGTGCGGGAAAAATGCCCGATCAGACTATTATATCCTTCAACCGTGCAGGTTCCCGCCTTGGTTTGTACCAGCCTGACAGCAGGAATAATTCCGTTGTACGCTTCTTGCGCTCGCCAGTTGACTCCGCACCCCGCATCGTGAGATGTTTCCAAGTTCATTTATCAGGCGAAGCCCTTGCGTATTTCAGGGATTCTTGCGAAATTCGCGCGGTGAAGCTTGTGCATAGGCGGGGATCCGGATTTCTGATATTTCACCGTTTTGACCTTTCCATGCGGTGGAAGTGTTCATTCAGGATGAGACAGAAGTGAGACCGGGTGATGCGGCTATGGTTGTCAGCGGGGAAGTACGCATACTCGGATGCGCGGTTCACGTAAGGATAGCTTTACTCCGGAAATGACGCGTAAGGTTGTTAAGACGGTGAATGGCCGTTTTGAGACGGAGTCATCGGATGGCATGACTTTCGGTACTTCAAGACAATACGCAGAGTGTGTGTCCGGCTTTATTTCTGTGGGTGCGTTAACCCATTCCGTAAAAGGAACGGATACAGGTTTAATATTTATTAACAAACGATTGCTGATGAAAAAAATATTTTTTACAGGTTTCTTATGTGTCTCGCTTGCTGCTGGGGCGCAAGAGGCCTTGACTTTTTTGAGTCCGTTTGACTTTCCTATGCTGCTGAGTGCAAATTTCGGTGAGCTGAGGCCCAATCATTTTCATGGAGGCTTGGATATAAAAACCGGAGGTATGACGGGAAAGCTCGTACATGCGGTGGCCGGCGGCTATGTCTCACGCATAACAGTAAGTCCTACGGGATATGGAAATGCGCTTTATGTAACTCATCCCAATGGATATACTTCAGTATATGGCCATTTGGAAACTTTCAATGAAAGAATCGCCCGATATGTTGAGGAATATCAGTATGCAAATGAAACATTTTCTGTGGATATTCGTCCTGACAGTACGATGTTTCGTTTCAATGCGGGTGATGTGATAGCACGGAGCGGCAATTCCGGATCTTCGGGAGGGCCGCATCTGCATTTGGAATTGCGTAAGAGCGATACGAATGAAATGGTTGATCCCTTACCGTTTTATAAGGATGTATTGAAAGATAATCGGCATCCGTTATCACAGGGGCTGATGGCTTGCTCCTTTCCGGGAGAAGGCGTGATAAATGCACGTTCGGATAAGCAGGTGTTTGTCTGGGCCGCAGGAGGCAATGCTTTGTCAAGGCGTATCGATGCATGGGGAAAGATTGCATTTGCCATTCGTGCCAATGATTATATGACCGGTACATCGAATATTTACGGAGTGCGCTCCATTATATTAAAAGTTGACGGCGTGGAGATATTCAGAAGCCGGATAAACGCGGTTTCTTTTGATGAGAACCGTGCTATTAACGGATGGGCCGACTATGAGACATATCGCCGTAACCGCCAATGGTATGTGAGGTCGTTTCTTTTGCCTGGCAACAGACTTTCTTTCCTGCAAAGTCCTTCACCACAAAAAGGATGGGTGACGATTGACGAAGAACGTGACTATTGTTTCTGTTATGAACTTGAAGATGGCTTTGGGAATAAGTCTGTTTATCGTTTTGTGATACATGGTAAGCCTCAGAAAATACCCCGGCCGGTACGTAAAGGCAACATGACATTACGATGGGACCGTGCCAATATGATTGCCCGGCCGGGAATGCAGTTTGTAATTCCTAAGGGAATGCTTTATGAAGATACTGACATAAATGTGGATATGACTTCTGATTCTACGGGAATTGCCTATACGTATCAGCTGAATGACCGTATCGTACCTTTGCATGCATATTGTCCGTTACGGATAGGAGTGCGTTATATGCCCACGGCCGACAGTACCAAATATTACATAGCGCAGAAATCCGGTCCGCACAACGTATATATACAAAGCAAATGGGCTGATGGCTGGTTGGAAGCATTGGTGCGCGAATTAGGCACATATACGGTGGATATGGATACGGTAGCTCCGGGTATTACTCCGTTGGGTAAAAACAGATGGCAGAGTTCGGGGGCAATTGCTTTCCGCGTTGCAGACAAGGAATCCGGAGTAGAGAGCTTTAAGGGAAAGATTGACGGAAAGTTCGTATTGTTTGAGAATCACAAGCCGGGCAGACTGATTTGCTACTTGCGTAAGGCAAGGATAGAACACGGAAAGCTGCATACCCTGGAGTTGACGGTAACGGACAAATGTGGGAATGCAGAGACATATACCGAAAAGATACGTTATTAAAAAATGCGGGATTAATGTTTTAGTCTTGTGTGTGGGGAGGGGAGGAGAGACGCGCGGGGGAATCCGCCGTGTTTTTCCGTCTCGCACTTCGGGCATGCCTGTCCGTCTGTGTGCCCCGTTGCCACGATGAAGCCTGCCGCGCTGTTCCAATCAGGTAATTTCTCCCGTGAATATGTCATTGTCTTCACGCTGCCGCATTGATTGCAATGCAAAGGCAAGCGTTGTCTTTCAAAATAATCAAAGCTTTAATTAATGTGAGCCCGATAATAAATTGAAAGCTATAAACTTAAAAAATACAGGGCTATGAAAAAAATCACCGTAGCCTGGTTTTCCGGCTATGGTGATTTTTATCTGTTAATTTGTCTTAAAGGCTGCTGTACGGCATATTGAACGCTTCGGCTACCGCAGGGAATGTAATCTTTCCGTCAACAATATTCAGTCCTAATTTCAATCCGGCATCTTCAGCACAAGCTTTTTCCCATCCTTTGTCTGCCAGTTTCAGGGTATATGGCAATGTGGCATTGGTCAAAGCCAGAGTTGATGTGAAAGGAACCGCACCCGGAATATTGGCAACACAATAGTGTACAATACCGTCTACTTTATAAGTCGGTTCTGCATGTGTGGTTGGGTGTGAGGTTTCAAAGCATCCTCCTTGGTCAATGGCAACGTCAACAATAACCGATCCTTTTTTCATCATTTTCAGCATGTCGCGTGTGATAAGGTGAGGGGCTTTTGCTCCAGGAATCAGTACGGATCCGATTACGAGGTCGGTAACAGGCAATTCTTGTTCAATATTATAAATCGAAGAGAACATGGTTTTTACGTTCTTGGGCATAAATTCGTCCAACTGGCGCAGACGTGGCAGTGATATATCGCAAATCGTAACATCTGCGCCTGTTCCGGCAGCTGTTAAAGCGGCTTGTGTGCCTACTACACCGCCTCCTAATATCAGTACCTTGGCAGGCTTTACTCCTGGAACACCTCCCAGCAGAACTCCTTTTCCTCCTTGCGGCTTTTCCAAAAAACGCGCTCCTTCCTGGATGGACATCCGTCCGGCGACTTCACTCATTGGTATAAGCAGTGGCAAAGTGTTATGAGAATCTTTCACCGTCTCGTATGCAAGGCAGGTAGCTCCGCTTTTAATCATGGCTTCAGTCAGTTCACGGTCACAGGCAAAATGAAAGTATGTAAAAACCAGTTGCCCCCTTTTGATAAGGGCATATTCAGGTTTTATCGGTTCCTTGACTTTGACAATCATTTCCGCAATGCCATATACATCTTCAATTGAAGGTAATATTCGTGCACCGGCTTTTACATATTCATCATCAGGGAATCCGCTGTTTTCACCCGCGGTATGCTGAATATATACTGTATGACCTCTTTTGACAAGCTCGCATGCTCCGGCAGGAGTTAGTGATACGCGATTCTCATTGTTTTTGATTTCTTTAGGAATACCAACTATCATAATGTCACATTTAATAGGTTTAACATACGCAAATATAAAAAAATCAATTAAAATTTGTAAGTTTGTAGTATTAAATTTTATCAATAATGTTTTTAAACACATAAACCGGTAATAAAAAGAAGATTATGAGGAAAAAGAACTGGATGGCTGCCATATTTATGCTGGCAGCAGTGATGAAAGGTGTGGCTTGTACCAACCTGATTGTAGGCAAAGCCGCGTCTGCCGATGGCTCGGTCTTGGTAACTTATTCGGCAGATTCGTTTGGCATGTTCGGTCATTTGTGCCATTACCTTGCAGGCAAGCATGCGCATGGAGCAATGGTTGATATCCGCGATTGGGATTCAAACATGTATTTGGGACAGATTCCGCAAGTAGCCGAAACTTATAATGTGATAGGAAACATCAATGAATTCCAGGTTACTATTGCGGAAACAACGTTTGGCGGCCGTCAGGAGTTGGCAGATAAAAATGGCTTGATTGATTACGGAAGTCTGATGTATTTAGGCCTTCAGCGTAGCCGTACGGCTCGTGAGGCAATTAGGGTGATGACCGATTTGGTAAAGGAATACGGTTATTACGGCGAGGGAGAAAGTTTCACTATTGCCGATCCGAACGAAGCTTGGATTATGGAGATGATTGGTAAGGGAACAGGCGTGAGAGGAGCCGTGTGGGTATCCGTGCGGATTCCTGATGACTGTATAGCTGCACATGCCAATCAAAGCCGGATTCATCAGTTTGACTTGAACGACAAGGAAAACTGCATGTATTCGCCGGACGTGATTTCATTTGCCCGGGAGAAAGGATATTTCAACGGAAAGAATAAGGATTTCAGTTTTGCCGATGCTTATGCGCCTGTCGATTTCAGCGCGCTCCGTTTCTGCGAAGCACGTGTATGGAGTTTCTATCGCAGACACAATGCTGAAACGGACAAATATTTTTCATACATAACGGGCGAGACCAAAGAGCCTATGCCTCTTTATATCAAACCGGACAAGAAGGTTTCTTTGCAGGATATTCAAAATGACATGCGTGACCACTATGAAGGAACTCCGCTTGACATGACTAAGGATTTGGGGGCAGGAGCATACAATAGTCCGTATCGTCCGTCACCGTTGACTTTTAAAGTGGACGGGCAGGAGTACTTTAACGAACGTCCTATTTCTACCCAGCAGTCGGCCTTTACTTTTGTAGCCCAGATGCGTTCTAATCTGCCTGATGCAGTAGGAGGAATCTTGTGGTTTGGGCTTGATGATGCCAATATGATTGCATACGTTCCTGTATATTGTTGTACAGATCGTGTACCCGATTGCTTTGCCGGCAATAAGGGAGCCGATGGAGTGACTTTCTCTTGGGATAATTCATTTTGGGTATGTAACTGGATTTCAAATATGATTTACCCTCGTTATGGATTGATGATTGATGATTTGCGGGCAGTCCAGAGCCGTTTGGAAAAAGGATTTTTTGACGCGCAGGCTGATGTGGAGAAAAAAGCAGTGGAATTATATGAGAGCGATCCGGCACAGGCAAAGAGATATTTGACTGATTATACGGCCGCTTCTGCAGAAAACATGCATAAGGAATGGCGCAAGCTTGGAGAGTTCCTGATAGTAAAATACAATGACATTGTTGTTAAAAAGGTGAAAGACGGCCGGTTTGAGTGTACGGAAACCGGTATCGGGGCATTCCCGGATCGTCCGGGATATCCTGAAAGTTATAACAGAAAAGTCATAAAAGAGACAGGTGACCGTTATAAATGCCCGTAAAATAAAAAAGCGGCTTTTTATTTAGGTTTTAAGCGTCTAAATTTGTACATTTGTTAGTATAAGATTATTGCATAACTAAAAAATAAAGACTATGGAAAATAAAGCGTTGATTGAAGAAGTTACCGCGAAAGCTGAAAAATGGCTGACTCCTGCTTATGATGCCGAAACACAGGCAGAAGTGAGGCGAATGTTGGAAAATTCTGATAAAACCGAATTGATAGAGGCTTTTTACAAGGACTTGGAGTTTGGGACCGGGGGGTTGCGTGGCATTATGGGAGCAGGCTCTAACCGTATGAATATATATACCGTAGGTGCCGCTACTCAAGGTTTATCCAATTATCTGAATAAAAACTTCAGAAATTTGAAGCAGATATCTGTTGTTGTAGGCCACGATTGCCGTAATAACAGTCGTTTGTTTGCTGAAATCTCAGCCGATATATTTTCTGCCAACGGTATTAAGGTCTATTTGTTCGAAGATATGCGCCCTACTCCTGAAATGTCGTTTGCCATTCGTCATTTGGGATGCCAGAGCGGTATTATATTGACTGCTTCTCATAACCCGAAAGAATATAATGGTTACAAGGCTTATTGGGATGATGGCGCACAGGTATTGGATCCGCATGATAAAGGTATCATTAATGAAGTAAATAAAATAGCTTCGGCAGCCGATATTAAATTTGAAGGAAACAAAGACTTGATTGTTACTATTGGAAAAGACATTGATGATGTATATCTGGAGAAGATAAAAGGCATTTCTATTGACCCCGGAGTTATCAGGCGTCAGAAAGATCTGAGCATAGTATATACTCCGATTCATGGTACTGGTATGATGCTGATTCCCCGTTCGCTTGAGATGTGGGGGTTTGAGAATGTGCATTGTGTTCCTGAGCAGATGATTAAAGACGGTAATTTTCCCACCGTTGTATCGCCGAATCCTGAAAATGCTGAAGCTTTGACACTGGCTATCAATATGGCAAAGAAGATTGAGGCCGATATTGTAATGGCTTCAGATCCGGATGCCGACCGTGTAGGCATGGCTTGCAAGAACGATAAAGGAGAGTGGGTATTGATTAATGGCAATCAGACCTGTCTGTTGTTCTTGTATTATATTATCAGAAACCGCATTGCCATGGGTAAGATGAAGGGGAATGAATTTGTTGTCAAGACCATCGTTACTACCGAACTTATTAAGTCTGTCGCAGACAAGAACCACATTGAAATGTTCGATTGCTATACCGGATTCAAATGGATTGCACGTCAGATTCGTTTGTTGGAAGGCCGGAAACAGTATATCGGTGGCGGTGAAGAAAGTTATGGTTTTCTTGCCGAAGACTTTGTTCGTGATAAGGACGCCGTATCTGCATGTTCATTGCTGGCCGAAATCTGTGCATGGGCAAAAGATAACGGAAAAACGCTTTACGATGTCTTGATGGAAATCTATGTTGAATACGGATTCTCTAAAGAAATAACCGTAAACGTAGTAAAACCGGGTAAGAGCGGAGCTGATGAAATCAGGGCTATGATGGAAAGTTTCCGCGCCAATCCGCTGAAGGAACTGGGAGATTCGAAGATTGTACTGACAAAGGATTACAAGGTGCTGAAACAATACGATGCGGAAGGAAATGTTTCGGATGTGGATATGCCTGAGACTTCAAACGTCATTCAGTATTTTTGTGAAGACGGAACGAAGGTTTCGGTACGTCCTTCTGGAACAGAGCCTAAGATTAAGTTCTACATTGAGGTTAAAGGACAGATGAAGTGTGCCGGATGCTATGAGTCGGCCAATGCCGTTGCCGTAAGCAAAATAGAAAGCGTAAAGAAATCACTGGGTATTTGACTCCGTTAAATCATACACTTTTTTAATAGTGGGCTGTATATAGTACTTTTATATGGCCCGCTTTTTTATTGTTTTGGCAGGAGTCTTAAAACAAGAATATATGGTAATGAAGGAGAATGCCGGAATTCCGGCATCTGTTTTATGGACTATCCTTTTTTATTTTATAAATGCAAGGATGCGTTTCTTCTTCTGATAATAGAGCCGGAAAAACTGCATGCTCCTTTCGGAATGCTTTACAGGCCGACGGCCCGTCCGTGCCATATCCGTAAGACAATGTGCCATTTGGCAGACAATGTAGCCATAATGGGAGCAGCCGGTTTAAACATTGTCTCAGGACTGGTTCTGTTGTCAGGTCTCTATGATGTTGAAGATACACAAAGGGCATCCAGAAGTCTGAATGCCCTATACAGAAAATCGATAATAAGTTTTATCCTAAATAAGCTTTTAACAATTTGCTTTGCGGGCTTGTCCGCAGTTTTCGAATCGCTTTTTCTTTGATTTGGCGAACGCGTTCGCGGGTAAGGCCGAATTTGTCACCAATCTCTTCAAGACTCATTTCGCGATGGTTGATACCGAAAAATGTCTGAATGATTTCTTTTTCACGGGGAGTTAGTGTAGACAGCGTTCTGTCAATTTCTTCCGATAAGGATTCGCTAACGAGTGAATGGTCGGCCATGGGAGAGTCATCGTTAACCAACACGTCAAGCAGACAGTTGTCTTCACCTTCCACAAACGATGCGTCTACTGAGACGTGACGGCCCGCTACTCGCAAAGCGTCAGAAATCTTGTCTTCTTCAATGCCCAGTTCATCGGCTATTTCGCCAGCCGATGCGCGGCGTTCGTTTTCTTGTTCGAATTTTGCCATTGATTTGTTGATACGATTGATTGAACCAACCTGGTTCAATGGCAGACGTACGATACGTGACTGTTCGGCAAGTGCTTGCAGGATAGACTGGCGAATCCACCATACAGCATAACTGATAAATTTGAATCCGCGTGTTTCGTCAAATTTCTGCGCTGCTTTTACTAAGCCAATGTTACCTTCGTCAATCAGGTCGGCCAGACTGAGACCCTGATTCTGATATTGTTTTGCTACAGAAACAACAAAACGCAGGTTTGCTTTTACCAGATTGTCACGCGCAGCCTTGTCTCCTTTACGGATACGTTGCGCAAGTTCCACTTCTTCATCTACTGAGATAAGTTCCTCACGGCCAATCTCACGGAGATAAGCCTCTAAAGAAGCTGTTTCACGATTCGTAATGCTTTTGTTAATCTTTAGTTGTCTCATCTGTTTCTAACAGTTTGAAAAATAGCTTGCAAAATTACATACATTCCGGGGAATTTCATAATAATATGTAGGAAATATTCGTTAAATTAGCTAAAGTATTGTTCGTCATATCATGCAGCTGAAGTTGTCCACTATGCCGATGAGGCGGTTGTTTTCGTCTTCCACAAGCAGAGAGTGGATTTTATATTGGTTCAGTATCTTTTCTATTTCCGTAATTTTTGTATCCGGATGAATCCGTTTCGGATTGGGAGTCATCACTTCGGCTACCTTTAAGTCAAAGAATTTTGATTTGGATCGTTGTATGATGCGTCGCAGGTCTCCATCGGTGATGATGCCTTTTATTTCTCCGTTGTCTATGCCTACGATAAGCCCCAGCTTACCTTCGCTCATGTGGATGATGGCCTCATCGAGGGTGATGTCGGTCGATACTATCGGGAGGTTGTCACACCGCATTACGTCTTTGGCCTTGGTCAGCAGATGCCGGCCCAGCGTGCCGCCCGGATGGAAGCGGGCAAAGTCTTGTGCGCGGAAATGCCGTGCCTCTATCAGAGCACAGGCCAGAGCATCGCCCATAACCAGTGAGGCGGTGGTTGATGATGTGGGAGCCAGATTGAGCGGACAGGCTTCGCGATCCACATATACGTTCAGGTGGAGGGTGGAGTGTCGGGCTATCAGCGAGTCTGGGTGTCCCGTCATGCCAATGATAGGGATATTGCGTTCTATCAGGCAGGGGATGAATCGCAGCAGTTCATCGGTCTGTCCGGAATGGGAGATAACTAATGCGATGTCGTTTGAGGTAAACATGCCCAGGTCTCCGTGAAAGGCATCGAGCGGATTGACAAAAAACGAGGGGGTACCCGTGCTGGCCAGCGTGGCAGCTATCTTGGCGCCAATGTGTCCAGACTTGCCCACACCGGTAACGATGAGACGCCCCTTGCAGTGACGAATCAGTTCAACGGCCTTGTCGAAGTGGTCATCAAGCAGAGATATCAGGTTAAGGATGGCTTGTGCCTCATCTTTCATGCACTTGATGGCATATTCTCTTATCCGCCTCATAGCAGCGATTCTATTATGGTTTCCAATTGGGTGGTCTTTATCATGTTTGGACCATCGCTCAGAGCGTTGTCGGGGTAAGGATGCACTTCGAAGAAAAAGCCTGTCGCACCGAATGCTTTGGCCGCGAGTGCCATGCTTGGTACGAGCTCACGGTTCCCGCCCGATTTGTCTCCGGCGGATCCAGGCCGTTGCACCGAGTGCGTGCAGTCCATGATGACGGTGGAAGTGAACATCTTCATGTCGGGAATGTTGCGGAAGTCTACCACCAGATTGTTGTAGCCATACATGTTGCCGCGTTCGGTAAGCCATACTTCTTTGGCTCCCGATTCCATGGCCTTTTCTACGGGATATCGCATGTCATTGCCTGAAAGGAACTGTGCCTTCTTGATGTTCACTGTGCGTCCGGTGCGGGCAGCTGCCACGAGCAGGTCGGTCTGCCGGCAAAGGAATGCGGGTATCTGAATTATATCGACAGCCTGTCCTACGGGTGCTGCCTGGCACGACTCGTGAATGTCGGTGAGTACGCGCAGGCCGAACTCATTCTTGATGTCGTTCAGCCACGTGAGTCCCTGCTCCATGCCGGGTCCTCTGAATGAGTGGATAGACGTGCGGTTGGCCTTGTCGAACGAGGCCTTGAAGATGATGTTTATGCTGTATTTACGGTTCAGACGCACCAATTCGCATGCTATCTCTTTCATGAGTGAGAGCGATTCCATTACGCATGGGCCTGCTATAAAAACTGGAGTCATAAAAATTTATCTGTTTTGAGATGATTGGAATGTTTGTATTTGTCAATCAGTTGGTGAGATTTTAGAGACTATAAGGTTTCAAATCAACAAGTTATAAGCCGGTTATCTAACCGGACTGACTGAAAACAGCGGCAAGTTATCAAAAACATCGCAGACTTGCAAAAAAGAAGCCTGAAAAAGTATTCATTAGAGAAACCATAAACGGTATATTCCGGTATCAACAGGAGCGGATGTCAATGACGGATCTTCGGTTAGCGGCAATGCTTTTCTTTGCCGGAGTGAAGCTGAGTGGCACTTTTGATTTGAAATGACATATAAGAACAGTAAAAGGAGCAGCTGTCTGAGGCTGGTTTTAAACTTCGTGACTTGAGGCTTACCTCATTGGTTGTGAGCGATTTGACAAAGCTGACATGCGATTGCAATTTAATAACTGATAGTCATGAAAGCGAATTTTAATCTAACCATCAGGCATCCCGCAGACGAAAGAAAAACAATGGTATGCCGTTCGGCAGCGATAGATTGACCGCCATTGAGGACTTTGGCACGGCCATCATGGATTCTGAATCCGGAATTTATCTTTGTTTCGTTGAAAACGCACGCTGTAAAAAACGAGACGAACGGTGCTTCCGAATGATCCGTGAGGAGTGAGGGAGGCATCGCTCGTCTTGTGTGTACAGCCGTTTCGGCATGTCAGCGTGTCAGATTTCGCATCAGGCAACGGATGAATGCCGGGCGGTGGTTGAGCTCGCCTTCAGTCTCGATGGCTGGTTTCCCGCCCGGAACGGCAAAGTGAACGCCATCAAAAGTGATGCCGCGTGCATCGATCATTTTGATAAGCGGGTCGGAACAGGTGATGCTCACGTTGCGCAGCGTCATTCCATCAACATCCTGCAGGAGCATGAGCTTGTCGGTGCAGGCATTTACGTTTTCAATGACCACGTTGTTCACGGGCGTTTCAGGTATGCCCTGTGCCTTGATAAACTGCGTTCCGCTCTCTATCACGATGTCGCGGGCCGTGATGTTGCGGTATGTCGGGGTGAGCGGAGTGATATTGCGTGCCGGCAGACGCACGGCCAGTTCACCCACAAAAGTCTTGCTTCCCAGCATGTCCCACACAAAAGGCGGTCCGTTCAGGCGCATGCGGATGCGTTCGTAAGTAAGGTTCTCTCCCCCTCCGCCACGGTTGCGCCGGGTCTTGAAGCGCAGTCCCGTGCCAGTTCCGTCGAACACGCAGTCATGTACGTAGAGGTTGCGAATCATTCCGGCAGTCTCACTTCCGCAAGTGATTCCTCCGTGTCCTTTCTCGGCCAGGCAGTAGCGCACCACAATGTTTTCCGATGGTCTGTTCACGCGTAGTCCGTCCTCACATCGTCCGGCCTTCATGGTGAAACAGTCATCACCGCAGCTCAGGGTGCTGTATTCGATGAGCACGTTTCGGGTAGATTCTATGTCAATGCCGTCGCCTCGCGGAATGCCTGTCGATCGCACGGTGATGCCTCGTATGACAACGCTGTCACAATATACAGGTACTACGTTCCAAAACGGGGTGCTTTCAAGCGTTACCCCCTCTATGAGCACGTTGCTGCAATTGATGGGCGACACGAACATGGGAAGGAACACCGATCCTCCCTTGCTCCCGTCGTATACGCGTTCCTTTACGGGCGTGTTCGCGTTGATATAGGTTTCTATGACACCGCCGGTCATCTGTCGTTTCTGAATTTCACAGTCCTTTGCCGGTCCTACGAGCTTGCCTTTTCCGGTGAGTGCTATGTTCCGCTGTCCGTTGGCATAGATGAGTGCTCCGAGCGAGTAGAGTTCCACTCCCTCGTTGCGGGTGAACACGGCGGGCTGGTAATCCTTGATGCAGCCGCTGAAATGCAGTTCGGCCCCCTCTTCGATGTGCAGGTTCACATTGTCTTTGAGCTCAATGCGTCCGGTATTCCATATTCCTGCAGGTACGATTACCATGCCTCCTCCCTTTCGGCTCACACGGTCAATGGCTTTCTGTATGGCTTTGGTAGCCATTTTGCTTTCGCATGCTCCCGTTTCGGTGATGGAGATGGTGAGGTTGTTGAACTTCGGTCTGGTAAGTTGCGGCATGCTGAACGGTGCCTGGACAGGTGCAATGGTTTCGGACATATTGAGTGCGCCCACTTCTTTACGTACGGGTATTCCATCAGTCACGGTCTGCGCCTGTGCGGTGGCAGCCGTCAGCCATAATAATCCGGATAAGACGGCCGTTTGTCCGGCCGGTTTCATGATGTGTTTTGTATTCATATATATAGTTTAAAGTAAAAACATGACAAAAATAGTGAAAGACGATGGCAAAGGCAAATGAAAACGGAGGTTTTCCGATTTTGCATTGTCGTTTCACATTCTGTTTATCCCGTCATCCCTGATTTTTTAAAGTATTATTTTGTACAGAAAGGAAGTGATATGAAGAAATATAATCCGAAAGCACTATTGACAAGTTCCTGTTGGATTGGGAAACGGGAAAATCCGTCAACCGTCGCTGCTTCGTGGCGCAAGGCGGGTAGGAAAGTATTTGCCGTATGTTGTCTGAACATGCTTTCAAGCGTTTTGTAGAAGTGAATTTTGAACAATACAAAGAAATCATGTCCGTGTTTACCGGAAGTCTGAAGTCGAATTCTTGCTGTGTCTGTTGAAACTGGATAGATGTCTGAAATTAAATATTTGGGCAAACATGTCTTTTTTAGGCAGATAATTTATAGATTTGTCTGCATAATTGATTTTTTAATAACCTTAAATTAATAACTCATAGTATGGGAAATTTACTGAAACAACCTATGAGCGGCATTATTCCGCCATTGGTAACTCCTTTGAAAGATAACAATACATTGGATGTAGAAGGCTTGGAACGCCTTATAGAACACCTCATAGCCGGTGGCGTGCACGGCCTGTTCATTCTTGGAACAACGGGAGAGGAGCAGAGTCTGAGCTATCGCCTGCGCCATGAAATGATTCGTGAGACCTGCCGCATTAACCGTAACCGCCTTCCGGTGTTGGTATGCATTACCGATACTTCTATCGTAGAGAGTATCCGCATGGCACAGATAGCAGCCGAGTGCGGAGCATCGGGAGTGGTGTCGGCTCCTCCTTATTATTTCGCAACCGGACAACCCGAGTTGGCCGAGTTCTATGAAGAGTTGGTTTCTCAGCTGCCTCTGCCGGTGTTCCTATATAACATGCCGTCACACACAAAAGTCAACTTTGCTCCGGCCACCATTCGCCGCATAGCACAAAATCCGCGCGTGGTAGGGCTTAAAGACAGTTCGGCCAATACCGTATACTTCCAGTCTGTAATGCACATCATGAAAGATCGTCCCGATTTTGCCATGCTGGTAGGTCCTGAGGAAATCACGGCCGAGAGCGTACTCATGGGAGCCCACGGAGGTATCAACGGAGGTGCCAACATGTTCCCGAAACTCTATGTTGACATGTACAATGCCGCCAAAACCGGCAATCTGGCCGAGCTGCATCGCTTGCAACCCATCATCATGCAAATCAGCTCAACCATCTATACGGTAGGTCAGTACGGCTCCAGTTACCTGAAAGGATTGAAGTGCGCCCTTTCTATTTTGGGCATTTGCGATGATTTCATCGCAGCTCCGTTTCATAAGTTCAATGCTCCGGAGCGTGAGAAGATTCGTCTGGCACTTGAAGCGTTGCCTTTGTGAAAAAAATGTTGGTTATTTATTCTTAGACTCAGTTCTTTATGCATATAATAGACCTTATCATATTTTTGATTTTCACGGGCGGTGTTGTTCTATTCGGATGTTCTTTTTTCAAGAAGAAGACCTCGTCCGATGATTTCACTTCAGCAGGCCGCAGCCTGCCGGGATGGGTGGTAGGTATGTCAATATTCTCCACCTATGTGAGCAGTATCAGCTATTTAGGCTATCCGGGCAAGGCTTTTGCCGGTGACTGGAACGCCTTTGTGTTCAGTATTTCCATACCGGTAGCCTCGTATTTCGCGGCGAAATATTTCGTACCCTTTTACAGGAACTTGGGTAGCGTGTCGGCCTACAGCTTCCTGGAACAGCGATTCGGAGCGTGGGCACGTCTCTATGCCTCTATGTGCTATCTGCTCACACAGATTGCCCGTATGGGGTCTATCTTGTTCCTGCTGGCACTGCCTATGAACATTCTGATGGGTTGGAACATTCAGATGGTGATTATCATTACAAGCATTGCCATCATCATTTATTCCATGCTTGGAGGAATCAAGGCGGTAATATGGACCGAAGCCATTCAGGGATTCATCCTTATAGGAGGTGCGCTGGTGTGTCTGCTTATTCTTCTGTTTAAGATGCCCGAAGGCCCTGCACAGACTTTTGAGATAGCAGCCATGGACAATAAGTTCTATCTGGGCGACCTCTCGCTCGATGTGAGTACCTCCACTTTCTGGGTGTGTCTTATTTACGGTATCTTTACCAATTTGCAGAACTACGGTATTGACCAGAACTATGTACAACGCTATCACACGGCCAAGAGCGAGCGTCAGGCCAAGTTTTCGGCATTGTTCGGCGGATATCTGTTCATTCCCGTATCGGCCGTCTTTTTCCTGATAGGTACGGCATTGTATGCTTATTATAAAGTATATCCCGGTTTGCTTCCCGCAGAAGGTCTGAAAGCTGACTATGTGTTTCCCTATTTTATTGTAAATGAACTTCCGGTTGGAATGAAAGGCCTGCTCATTGCTTCTATTTTTGCGGCAGGCATGAGTACGGTGGCTACCAGTGTTACCAGTTCATCAACCATTATACTTACCGATTATTATAAGCGTTTTCGTAAGCATGCTTCCGACAAGGAGCAGCTTTTCGTACTGAAAGTATCGAGTCTGCTTGTAGGTATATTGGGTATTGTGGTGGCAATAGCATTTCTGAATGTAAACAGCGCGCTCGATGCATGGTGGGCTTTGTCTTCAATTTTCAGTGGCGGTATGCTCGGCCTGTTCCTGTTGGGATATCTCTCTCGTAAGATGGTTCGCAACTTCGATTCCGTATTGGGTGTGATATGCGGTGTTATTCTGGTGACATGGATTACTTTCACGAAATATGTACATGCCAACCTGGCTATCGTGTTCGGAACATTGCTCATTTTTTGTGTAGGGTTCTTGAGTGCAAGCATTTGCAGCCGCTTCCGTAAAAAGTAATAAATTTAGGCATAATGTAAAACGGGCATCGGTACTGTCGGAAAAGACAAAGCTGATGTCCGTTTTTTGTTTGTACGGGTGTTATTTGTATTTCTCAGAGAGGCTGTTCTGTATGGCTTCGTAAGCTTTCCCCATCATTCCCTTGATATTTTCAATCCCCATGCCTTGAGGGTAGATAGGATCATGCATAGTAAGGGTCATGCAGTGCCATTTGATAAATTTGCCTGTTCTGGGCAATACATCAAACGAACCGTCAATGGTCAGCGGTACAACGGGTAACTGAAGCTCATCGGCCAGTTGGAATGCGCCTTTCTTAAACGACCCCATCTTTCCGGTATACGTGCGTTGCCCTTCTGGAAAGACCACCAGTGAGGTTCCGTCACGTAGACTGTGGCGTGCATGGTCAAAGGTCTCCTGTATCTTCTTGGGCCCCGACCTGTCTATGAAGATATGTCCGGCCGACTGGCAGGCTTTGCCTACAAAGGGGATGCTTCGCAATGATTTTTTCATTATCCATTTAAAGTTACGTCCGATGAATCCGTATATCAGAAAAATATCAAATGCTCCCTGATGGTTGGCTACGAAGATATATGACTGGTTTTTCTTCAGTTGTTTATTGCGGTTTATCCTGACAGGAATAAGCAGTACATAGCACACAAGACGTGACCATATCTTGCCCGGATAATAGCCCCAGAAATGCGATCCGCCGATAAATGAGCCTATAATGGTAGTAAGGGCAGTCAGTATAGTGAGAACCAAGAGTATTGGCAAAGCGATGCATATTTGGTAAATGCGATATAAAATTGTAAACATAGTGATGGATTTTAAGCAAATTTCTATTTCTTCTGCAATGTTATCACCGTGATTTCCGGCCATGCACCGAATCGGAAAGGAAGCATCACTTCGCCTGCACCTATGTTGACGTAAAGTGCGCGGTCATTTTCATAATACATGCCTCTGTTTTCCTTAAAGAACCACGATGCCGGAGTGAAGCCGAACAGAATGAACTGCATGGCATGGGTGTGTCCTGATAAAGTAAGTTGAATGTCTGTATCGGGCAATATTTCTCTTCGCCAGTGGGTAGGGTCGTGACTGAGCAATACTTTGAACAATCCCTCCGTTCCTTTTACCGCTTTGGGCAAATCGCCTTTTTCAGGAAAAGGAGGCAGTCCTTGATTTTCTACTCCCACAAGGGCAATACAGGTATCTTCACGTTGAATCAGTGTGTGCGCATTGTTCAGCAATGTCCATCCCATTTGTACCTCTTTCTGTTTCAGCTCATCAAGGTTGGCCATCTGTTTTTGGGGTGATTCCCATTTGTAGTAGGGACTGTAGTCATGATTGCCAAGTACGGAATACACGCCGTTTGGTGCATGGAGCTGGCCCAATATGTGTTCTACGCCGTTCAGCTCGCTTGCACGGTGATTTACCAGATCGCCCGTAAATACAATGAGGTCACCTTTCTGTTCGTTGATAATGTTTACCAGTCTTTGTACCTGTTTCTTGTATTTGGCAATGGTACCGATATGCAAGTCAGAGAACTGCACTATTTTATATCCGTTGAAAGCCTCCGGCAAATCTGCTGACTGAAATGTGACTTCCTTAACCTGATATTTGTGCCAGCCGGATACTGTTCCGTATATAATCATTAGCATTCCTCCCAGTCCGATGACAAGTCCTATAATATTTCCCACAAAAGAGCTTTTCTTCCATACTCGTCTGAAAGCCAGTCCTATTAGGCTGCATATCATGTAAAGTCCTTTGGGAATGGTGATAGCCATGTAAACAATAACAAAAATACCGATGGCATAATTCTCGTTTTCACCAAAATTATCCTTAAAATATAGGGTAATGAGCGCAGCCAATAAAAGAACAGATGGCATAAAATACGCGATGCGTTGCCAGCTCTTGCGGGCCGGTTTGCGTATGTGAAGCTGATATATGTACAAATCGGTCAGAATCAGGAAAAATAGTAAAAAAAAGAATATTCGTTGAAACATATTGATTGATATGGATAGTTTAATCGGTTAAATTGGCGGCAAGGAATTTTTTCATTTCCTCTATACTGAGGCGGCGACGCTGTGCATAGTCGGCCAGTTGGTCATTGCCAATCTTGCCAATGGAAAAATAGCGTGCCTGTGGATGTGATAGCATCAGTCCGCACACGGATGCATGCGGAATCATGGCTCCGTGCCCGGTCAGTGTGATGCCTATTTCGTTCATGTGGAGTAAGCTGTCAAGTAAAAAAACTACAGACTGGTCTGGCAGTGACGGATATCCCACTGCAGGGCGGATACCCTGATATTCTTCGTCCAGCAGTTGGGTTATGGTGAGTCTTTCATCTTTGGCATATCCCCAATATTCTTTTCTCACCTGTTCGTGCATGCGTTCGGCCGCAGCTTCGGCCAGTCGTTCAGCCAATACATGTACAAGCATGCGCTTATAAGGGTCGTTCTCATAAAGTTGTTCCATTCTTGCATCTACTGTTGTGGCGAAAATGCCTGCCGTATCGGTAATGCCGCTTGAGGCAGGCCGTACAAAATCGCTCAGACAAAGATAGCAGGGAGAGTTCCCCGGTTTGGTTGTCTGCTGGCGTAATAAGGGGAATACGGTTCCGTTGAGCAACAGGTTGTCACCATCGGAGTTGGCCTCGCACAAGCGGAATATAGCATGAGCCTTGTATTCTTCATCCAATTCCCATAGCATGCACTGAGCTTCTTTGAAAAGCCGCATCGCTTCATAGGCCTTAGGATATTCCGTTTCGTCAAAATTGCGGAGCCACATGGCTTGGCATGTGTCGCATCCGTGTATATTGGCTATTCCTGCATATCGGGGCTGGAATCCCCATGCATGGAAAAAGTATATCCAATTGATATAATCGGTCAGTTCATGTATCTTGTATGAAATAATCATGGTGTTTGAATTGGTGATTAGGTCCGTTCAAATCTCAGTTCCTGTCCCCGGCAGGTATCGTTTGTCTTTCCTTGTGCAAAGACTTGGTACCCATTAACGAATGTGCGTTCCACTTTCCATTCAAATGTATGTCCTTCCAGCGGACTCCATTGGCATTTGCTCAGAATGTTTTTCTTGCATACAGTCCATGGTGAGTGAGGACGTACCATTACCAAATCAGCTTTATAACCCGGTCGGATGAATCCTCTTTTCTTTATGCCGAACAATTTGGCAGGAGCGTGACACATCTTTTCTATTACTGTTTCAATATCCAGTATTTGTTGGTCTGTCAGTTCAAGCATGGCAACCAGTGAGAATTGCAGCATGGGAATGCCTGACGCGGCTTTTAAGGCTCCGCCTTCTTTTTCCTTCAGCAGATGAGGGGCATGGTCAGTGGCGATGGCATCAATCTTTCCATTGCCCAGTGCATGGCGTAGCGCGTCACGGTCAGCTTTTGTCTTAATGGCCGGATTGCATTTGATGCGAGTGCCCAGTGTTTTGTAATCATCTTCACAAAAATAAAGATGAGCCACACAAGCTTCGGCCGTAATGTGTTTTTCTTCCAAAGGCCGGTTTTCCAGTAAGTCCAGTTCACGGGCAGTGCTGACATGGGCGATGTGCAAGTGCGCTCCCGTTTCCTTTGCCAGTTTTACGGCCAGTTGCGATGAACGGAAGCAGGCTTCTTCGCTCCGTATGGCCGGATGATATTTTATCTCCGGGTCTTCACCGTATAATTTTTTATAGGTTTGGGCGTTTTCTGCAATGACGGCATGGTCTTCGCAATGTGCCACGATGGGCGTTTCTGTCTCTGTAAATATTTGGCGCAATGTTTCCTTGCTGTCTGTCAGCATATTGCCTGTGCTTGATCCCATGAATACCTTTACACCGCATACACGGTTTTTGTCTAATTGGTGAAGCAGAGAGGCATTGCTGTTAGTGGCACCAAAATAGAATGAGTAATTCACGTGACTCTTGTGTGCGGCATCCTCAAATTTGGCTTCAAGGGCTTCAAGAGTGGTTGTTTGCGGAATGGTGTTGGGCATATCCATGTATGAGGTGACACCTCCGGCGGCTGCAGCCTGGCTTTCACTTTCCATATCGGCTTTGTGTGTGAGTCCCGGATCACGAAAATGCACATGGCTGTCTATCACTCCCGGCAGCAGGAAAGCGCTTTCACCGTCAATCACTTGTCCGCATTCATATGCAGGTGTCTCATCATCGGCAAGAACCTGAGAGATGTCTTCGTCTTCAATGACTACTGCACCTTTAAAGGTCTTTCCCTCATTTACGATGTTTATGTTGTTGATAAGTAGTCGTGCCATTTGAATCTGATTGCCGATAGGGTGATGTTATTGTTTCTTTTGCGGATATTTGCGGAAAAGGCTGTCGAGTTTCAGTTGGATTACGCCCAATACGGCTTCTCCGAATATGCCGCCGCTCATTTTCGATGTTCCCAACTCACGGTTGATAAAGATTACGGGGACTTCTTTTATTTTGAATCCGCATTTGCAGGCCGTGAATTTCATTTCAATCTGAAAGGCATATCCCTTGAACCGTATATTGTCAAGAGGCATGGTTTCAAGTACTTCACGCCGGTAACATTTGAATCCGGCTGTCGTATCGTGTATGTTAAGACCGGTGATTATGCGCACGTATTTGGATGCGAAATATGACATCAATACTCGCCCGATAGGCCAGTTAACAACATTTACGCCGCTGATGTACCGTGAACCGATAGCCACGTCATAACCTTCATCGGCACAGGCGCTATACAGGCGTGGCAAATCGTTCGGGTTGTGTGAAAAGTCGGCATCCATTTCAAAGATGTAATTGTAGTCATGTTCTAAAGACCATTTGAAGCCAGTGATGTATGCTGTTCCCAATCCCAGCTTTTCTTTTCTTTCAATCATGAAAAGTCTTTCGGGAAATTCTGTCTGCAGGCGTTTTACAATATCTGCGGTACCATCGGGAGATCCGTCTTCAATCACCAGAATGTGGAATTCTTTTTCCAGTCTGAATACTGCACGGATAATATTTTCAATATTCTCCTTTTCGTTATAGGTAGGGATAATGACAATGCTGTCTGATGTTTGCATTTTATTACAGTCTTAATTGATGAATACTCATTGCAAATGTACGAATAAAATGTGATGTACACAGAAAAATGAGTCAAACTTGCCGTTTTTCGGTCTTGTAGCAAATTAAGCTTACGGGGAAGATTCTCCAATCATTTTCAGTACAAATTTGAATGAAAAATACAGAATGCTTCTGTTATCCGATTTCTTCCAGGATTTGAATAATGCGTTCGGCTGTATGTCCGTCCCATCGTTCAGGAAGAGCGCTTTTTTTCCATTTCCCGCATTGCAATTGCTGCAAAGTGTCAGCCAGCTTGTCCGGATTGTTATTGATAAGGACGTTGGTTCCTATATTCACCGTTTCTGGATGTTCTGCATAATTATTCAGGGTGATACAGGGGATACCCAGGAATGTCGCTTCTTCAGCCACGTTTCCGGAGTCTGTAATAATACCGGCCGCATTTTTTTCCATATATCCGAATTCCAGATAAGGAAGAGATGGGAGTATATGAAAATGTTGCATGTCCAAGTTCAGGCTCTTTATTTTTTTTGCCGCATAATTGCGCAGTGGCGCCACAACCGGCAGCTTGCTTTCCTTTATCAATGTTTCAATCAGTGACTTCAGCAATTCACTGTTGTCACATACAGCTCTACGGTTCAGTGTGAACAGAATAAACTCTCTGTCCTTAATATTAGTCTCATCCAATACGTTCGGACGTATAAAGCGCGGACAATTGTAGCGTAATGTATCAATAAGAATGTTACCGACAAAATAAACGCGTGACTGCTCTGTTCCTGTCTGGTTCAGGTTGCGGTTCGAATTTATTCCTGCGGTGAAAAAATAGTCAGACAAGCCATCGGTTATCATGCGGTTTACTTCTTTCGGCGCATCCATATCGAAAGAACGTATGCCTGCAATCAAATGGGCTACCTTGACACCTTTTTTCTTGGCCGCAATAGAACATGCCATGGTGGGTGTCATGTCATCAACCACCATCACCAAATCTGCCGGATGCGATTCCAGATCGCGTGCGAAAGAAACAAGAATTCCGGCAAGACGTTCAAAAAAGTCATTTGAATCAATTTCAAGACATACATCTGGCTGAGGTATCTCCAAATCGGAAAACAATGTCCTATCAGTATCGAAATCACTGCTTGATCCTGTATAAACCATACGATAGGATAGCTTTTTACCTTTTTCTTGTTCTTTGTTTATGATGCGTACAAGCGGAGCTATTTTCATGAAATTGGGCCTTGCTCCTGCAATGATAGTTATATTCATGACCAATTATGAATTAGTAAAAACGTATTTTTATTAAAGATTCATGCAAAAATAGAGTTTTTTATTCTTTTTCGGATTACGGCCAAAGAAAAATAAGGGATGTCACGCATCTTTATACTTTCTTTATTTTTTGTGTAGAAAACGTTTGTCGTACCAATATTTTCAAAATAGTGTACTTCGTATTCAGGATGCATATTTATACATTCCTTGAAAACCACTGTATTGCTCTTTAGCTTCATAATGACCACACAGTAATTGTTGTCAACAAAATCTTCTATTTCCTTTACAGACAGATTGCCGGGTGCCACTATGAGTCTTTCATTCTGGCTGATAAGATGAAGATGTGCCAAAGCACCTGCGGCAATAAATGAAGGTATACCGGGTAGTTGCTCTGTTTGTACCTTTTCGGCTTCCATTTGTTCCAGCACATAATGAATGGATGCATAAACGCCTGTGTCGCCTTCTACCGCTATGGCCACTCGTTTCCCTTCATTGTACAGTGTTTTTGTGCGTTTATATATCTGTCTGTATACAGCCATTGCCGCATCACGTTTCTTACTCATCGGCAGAACGAAAGTTTCAACCGGGATATTGCATCCTGCGGTACGGATAAGATCGATTGCATGCGAATTTTCCTTCCCTTGTTCATTGACAGTAGACGGTGCAATAATTATATCGGCCTTATTTAGGGCACGCAATGATTTTAATGTTATCAATTCCGCGTCACCTGGTCCTAATGACACAAAAATTACGGGATATTTCATACAATAATTTCCATAAATAGTGTTTCCATGTTGCAAAAGTGCTTATTTTTTACGAACAGACCAAGTATTTGTTCTATCTTTGTCCGTCTTGAAAAATATTGCAATCAGAATCAATGAGTAAAATTTTGAGGAACCTTTTATTGTCTTTTTTTCTGATCATCGGATGTCAGTGGAAGGGCGGTGAGAATAAGCAACTTGCTGTAGAAACTGTTTCCCGGTCCGATTCGTTCCACATTCATGACAATCCCGTTTATGCCAAGGGATGGCAGATAACCTTACAGCATGGAGTACGTTTGCTTACCATCCATGATCCGCAACGTAGCAGTGGTCAGAATTTTAAGTTTGCTCTTGTCTCGCGTGATTTGCTCAATCCGCAAATTCCTGACGGATATACGGTTATCAGGCTTCCCGTACAGCGTGTCATTTGCATGACAACCCTCCAGTTATCCAATTTTATCAAATTGGATGCAACTTCCAATGTAGTGGGTATAACCAGTACACGCCATCTTTTCAATGAGCGCATGCAACAGCAGTTGAAGAGCGGCCATACGGCAAAGATTGGAATAGAAGGAAATTTCAATAATGAGATGGTAATGGCATTGGCTCCCGATATTATTCTGATTTCTCCATACAAGCGTGGAGGGTATGATGTCTTGAAAGATGTAAATATTCCGTTGGTTCCCCATCTTGGATATAAGGAAATGACTCCGTTGGCACAAGCTGAATGGATAAGACTGATGGGAATTTTATTGGGCGAAGAGGAAAAAGCCGATAAGGCTTTTTCACAGATAGAAATGCGTTATACAGAATTGAGGAATCTGGTAGAAAACGTGAAAAAACGTCCCGTTGTATTCAGCGGAGAGCTTCATGGAGGAAACTGGTATGCAGTAGGCGGACAGAGCTTTCTTGCCCAGCTGTTCCGTGATGCCGGAGCTGATTATTTTCTGAAAAACAATAAGGCTTCCGGAGGTGTGACTTTTAATTTTGAAACTATTTACAGTCAGGCCGGCCAGGCTGACTATTGGCGTATATTGAACAGCTATAACGGAAAATACACATACGATGTATTGAAAGACAGTGACGGGCGTTATGCCGATTTCAAGGCATTTAAGAGCAAAAAGGTTATTTATTGCAATTTGCGTGAAAAACCCTATTATGAGATGATGCCTGTTGCTCCGGAATGCCTGCTGGGCGATTTTGTGAAAATCTTCCATCCAGACCTTCTCCCCGATTATGAGCCTGTTTTCTATGAATTATTGCGTTAACTATGAGAAGACATACTGTTTTGTTAATGTGGTTGTTAGCCCTGTCCATTCTTGTATTTTTCTTCTTGAACCTCTTGTTTGGTTCGGTTCATATTCCGGCCCGTTCGGTATGGAATGTCCTGTTGGGCGTTGAAGGCGAATCAGGGATTGTCACTAATATTATCATGAAATCCCGTGTTCCGCAGGCCATTACGGCAGTTGTGGCCGGTGCCGGGCTGGCAGTCAGCGGTCTTCAGATGCAAACTGTCTTCCGCAACCCGCTGGCTGGTCCGTCAGTGTTGGGTATCAGCTCAGGAGCCAGTCTTGGAGTTGCGTTCGTCATTCTCCTTTCAGGAGCCATTGGCGGAGTAGCACTCAGTACGCTTGGATTGATGGGAGAGCTTGCCCTTACGGTAGCAGCCATTGTCGGAGCACTTTCGGTTATGGCACTGATTGTTTATGTATCACAAAAAGTGAAGGGCAATGTCACCCTCCTTATTATAGGCGTTATGATTGGTTATATAGCATCGGCTGTTATCGGTGTTCTGAAATTTTTCAGTGTTGAGGAGGATATCCGTGCCTATGTTATTTGGGGATTGGGCAGTTTCGCGCGTGTTTCGGGCGATCAGATGGTGCTTTTCGTATGTATTATGGCTGTATTGCTACCTTTGTCCTGTCTTTTGGTAAAGACTCTAAACCTCTTGCTGCTGGGCGATGGCTATGCCCGCAATTTAGGGTTGAATATAAAGCAGGCCCGTTTCATGGTTATTTCCTGTGCGGGTATACTCACAGCCATTGTTACCGCATACTGCGGTCCTATCATGTTTTTGGGATTGGCAGTTCCTCATTTGAGCCGTGGTATTTTTCAGACATCTGATCATCGTATACTGATGCCGGCATCTGTCTGTATCGGCTCTTCCATGTCACTGGTATGCAACCTGATTGCACGTATGCCGGGATTTGAGGGAGCTTTACCGGTCAATTCGGTCACGGCACTGATAGGGGCTCCGGTTGTGGTGTATGTATTGTTTAGCAAGCACAAAAACGAATTTGGAGAATAATGAAAAAAGAAATTGTCCGTATAGAAGACCTCTCTATTGGTTATGTTACCAAAAGTAACCGGGAAGTTGTGGCCGGGCATATTCAGGCATCCATTTGCAGTGGTGAACTGACATGTTTGCTGGGGGCCAATGGGGTGGGAAAGTCAACCCTTCTTCGCACGCTGTCGGCTTTTCAGCCCAAACTGGGCGGCTATATCCGGTTGTTGGGTCGTGAATTGGAATCATATACAGACAAGCAACTCTCAAGAATTATCGGGGTGGTTCTTACTGAGAAATGCGATATCAGGAACATGCTTGTTGAGGAGCTGATTGGTTTGGGCCGCAGTCCGTATACCGGATTCTGGGGAAAGCTCACTCCGGATGACCGGAGAATTGTGGATTATGCCATTCACCAAGTAAAAACAGATCATCTGGTAGGCCGGATGATACAGACATTGAGTGACGGAGAACGCCAGAAAGTAATGATAGCCAAGACCCTGGCACAAGAAACTCCGGTTATTTTTCTTGATGAACCTACAGCCTTTCTTGATTTTCCCAGTAAGGTGGAGATTATGCAATTGCTTCATCGCCTTTCACGTGAAACGGACAAGACCATTTTCATGTCAACTCACGATTTGGAGCTTGCCCTTCAGATGGCTGATCAGATATGGCTGATGGACAAGACAAACGGTATAACAACAGGGACACCGGAAGACCTTTCACTCGATGGCAGTCTGAGCCGTTTCTTTGCGCGAAAAGGTATTATGTTTGATAAAAATACCGGGCTTTTCCGCATTGATAATGAATTTACACATGTCATCCGTCTTGACGGATGCGGGCAAAAGTATTCCATGGTGCGTAAGGCTCTTCAGCGTAATAGCATTTGGGCCAGCAGACATGTGGATGTGGACTACTCTGTCGAGACTGGCAATCTTGATAAAAAAGGATTCATACTGCATTGTCCCGGTGAGGAAGCATTGCATGTCGGTCGTATTGAGGAATTGATTGCCGAAATAGAAAAAAGACGTGAGCGACTCCCGTTGGCAGAAGAACTGAAAAAATGTAAAATATAAAAATATATATAAAAAATAAGAAACAGGGTTATTAAACACCAATTCTCTAAGACTTTATTTGATATATTGTTTATTATTCAGTCAATATGAACAGATGATTTTCCTATCAATTTGTATTTTCGCATAATTGACTATTGACTGCAAAGGAGCCGGCTGTCATTATTAAAATGTTAACCGAAAAAGGGACAATAGGAATTTAATGGAATTTTGTTTACTGCCATTGAATTCCGGCCTTTGGTTTATGGAAACAAATCAATTACAATTGTTGGCCCAAGTAGTGCTGCTTTCTGAGATATTGAACTGTTTCACTGTGTCCGGGGCGCTAAAATAAAATTGTTCAGAGCCGGTTTGCATGAAGTGACAGACAGAAAATTCCTTTCTCTTCAGAATTGCATGCATATAAGAAATATCCCCACTGAGTTTCTATTGTGCAGTGCAAGCTATTAAGCTCCGTGTTCCTTAAAAATAGTGAAATTTTTCGGGTCACGGTCTAAGATATTTCGTGAACTCATCGGAAACGTTTATCTTATGCGTATAAAAAATCACAAACCATACATGAACAATTCTGCAATACGGCAATATGCTGATGTTTTCCTTGCCCATTTCCAAAAGGAGGACAGTTCATGCAGCTTCAAAAACCCACAGCATTGCCTGAAATATGTCTATTCAGGGGAACTTGCTCTTGAAGAGAACGGAGTGACAACTAAAATCCACAAGGGAGAATGTGTGTTTATCCGTCGAGACCATAATGTCCGAATCAACAAACATTCTTTTGGTGATGAAGCCTATATGGGAATAACAATGATGTTCAACCGCGATTACCTGAAGCAGGCATATTCAGAGGTAATAGCCAAAGAGCATGATAATTTCCAATCCATTGAGCGTATGCATCTCTCAGTGGTAAAACTGCCATCCGCACCACAGTTTGACGGACTTTTCCTGTCGATCACACCGTACCTTGAAACAGCAGAGGAACCCGGCGATGCGTTGATGCGGCTGAAGATGCACGAGGCTTTGTTAGCCTTGATGGAGACCGACAAGCGCATAATTCCTATGCTGTTTGACTTTACCGAGCCGTGGAAAATCGATCTGGAAGAATTCATGAGTGCGAATTTCATGTCAGACTTGACAATCAGTGAGTTTGCTTCATATTCCGGGAGAAGTCTTGCTACTTTCAAGCGCGATTTCAAGAAAATAAGTGAGCTTACTCCTGAAAAATGGCTTATCCGCAAGCGGCTGGAAAAGGCATACGAACTGATTGCAAATGAACACCTTACGGTAACTGAAGCTTGTTTCACTGTCGGATTTAGAAACCGTTCTCATTTTACCACGTTGTTCAAGCAAATGTATGGAATATCACCCTCGGCCTTGAATTGAGCCTGAGGGAAACACTCATTTGAGCCGCACGCCAACATGGTGTGGCGGCTTTCTTTATAACTTCGCCACTGTATAATTGAATAATTCGGATAAACATGAAAATCAAATTTCTTATACCTATAAGCATGTTTCTTATGGGAGCATCATGTGAGGGCATTACTACGGTCGGCCGTGCTGATACGGAAAAAGACTCTATAGACAAGATTATCCGCGACCGCCGTTCTGTCCGTAGATATACCGGTGAAAAAATCAGTCGCGACACATTGGAAAACGTTGTCAAGTTCGGGATGTATGCCCCGTCATCTTATGGTCAGAATCCGGTTGAGTTTGTAGTGGTTGATGACAGGAAAAAGCTTGCCGAAATAGCCAATGCGAAGAGAATCGGAGCACCGTCGGTTAGGAATGCGGCAGCCGCGATTGTCGTGATTGTCAACAAGACAAAAGGAGAATTGTGGATTGAGGATTCGTCTGTTGCCGCCGGCTATGTTCTTCTTGGCGCGGAACGGTATGGGCTTGGTGCATGTTGGAATCAGATACGTGACCGCGATGGGCAACAGCTTTCTGCAAGCAGGGAGATATGTGAGATCCTTGACATCCCATCAATGTATGAGGTGTTGTGCGTCATAGCCCTTGGACACAAGGGCGAGAAAAAAGCCCCTCATGATGATTCTGAACTTGATATGAGCAGATTGCATTTTGATAAATTCGTAGAAAAATGAAAAGTATATTGATAATCGGATCCGTATCCGGCCTGATCCGCAGTGTCATTGCTGGCAGACAGGAGTGAACAAATCATCGGTGAGTCGTGGAAGCAAGGCGGAGCAGCATCCGTCACGGACATTACATATCAGACACAAGCCAGAAAATTCCGGGGTACCGGGACAGGCTCTTCAGAAAAATGCCGGACCTTATCCGGAGAATGGCCGGATAGTTTTGCAGAAAGCGGTACAGTCAAATCTATTCGGATTGCGGGAGACAATCCGGATGGATTTCCTGTTTTTCTATATTTCTTTTATAAGCTTTGTCAGTTTTCCGGCAAAGGCCTGCCAGCTGTTTTCGTTAAGAAAGTTCTTGTAGTCTGTCATCGATATGCTTTCGTCTCCGTGCGCATCGATAAGCGGACGAATGTCGCTGAATGTACGGAAAGTATATACTTTCAGCCTCTGATCGTGGGCATAGTCCTTGAACGAACCTGTGTCGGGGCCTATCACCTTGACTCCGAATGAGAGGGAATCCGTCAGGATACCCGAACTGAGGATGGACGATGAATGATAGGGGACTAGCACAAAGCGGCATTGCTCCATGTAGCGGTGCAACTCCTCGAAACTTGGTTTCTGATAAATGAACGTGATGTCACAGCTTTTGATGCTTTCAATCCTGTAGCGCAACGTATCAGACGAACAGCTGCCCACAATGCAGGTGCGCAGATGCTCATCGGGGTGCGCCTTTACGTATTCCATCCACTCGGTTACGCCCTTGTATTCAGTGATGTGTCCCCAGATAAGCAAGTCGTAGGCTGGTGTTGAGACTGGTTGCGGAAGCCGGATACGGTCTTTCGCAGGATGCTGTAGCACATGCACTTTTCCGGCTTTTCTTGGATATCGTCGGCGTATTACATCCACTCCGTCTGAAGCATGCGTGATAATCTGGTCGGCACAGCGAATCGCCAGCGTAGTGAGCAGGCTTTTCAGTTTTCTTTTGCGTGGGTTGTGCGGATGTTTGTTATGCAAAACGTAAACAATCTTTTTTCCGCGCGCTTTCAGCCCGATCAGCCATGCGATGGCGATAAATGACTGAAGTATGCCGTGATTGAAATCCGGGATGCTTTCAAACCAGTTCAGAATGAACACGTCACCCTGATACTGCTTTTTCAGCAGGCTGATCAGCGGGTTGCGGTGAGGCGGATTGGCTATCTCGGTATCAGGCTGTGCAGCCAGCGCACGTACCATATCCTGAATATAGGGGTTGGGCCGTGTGGCCTCGTCTTGTATGAGGTGCGGAAAAACGGTTATTCTCATGGTTCCAGTTTTAATATGCTGAATGGTACGTTGTTTATCTTTGCGGCCATTTCGGAAAAAGAACTGTATTGTGATCCGAATATGAGGTGTGTGCGGCTCAGTGTGTAGAAGTCGGCTGCCGCCTCTTTCATACCCTTTGTGCTGTTGCGTTCAGCCTTTTGGGTGGACGTGATAATGCGTTTGCCGAAGCGTTGTTTCAAAACCGACTTTTCTTCTTCCGAATCGGACGCTACGAAAAATGCCGTATCGGAAAACGTCCGCACTTTCTGTTCCATCGCTTCAATGAACAGTCTGATAGGGCTTTGACTGATAGATTCCACATTGTCCGTCCGGCGTATATGGATGCCTATGGTATGCGCCGTAAATTGTGAAGTATATGGTCTTATAAGTTGTTCTATCTCGTCAGTGGGAACGAACAGCTCCCTGTATATCGTGTCGGGAGTATCGAAAAACGGATAGCAGGTGGCTATGTAGATTTTCCGGTTTCCGGCAAGCCAGCGGTCATAGTCAAATGCACGGTCGATAAATCGTTCCCTGTACTCGTCATACAGGCGGCAGTCAAACAGCAGCCGCTGGAAATACTGCGGGATACGCATGTTCTTCGGTCGCGGACGGTCATACAGTATGCGGTCGGTCAATGATGCTTCCTTCAGGCGGATATCCGGAAGATGCCATTCGCGGAACAGTTCTTTGAACGAGCAGTTCAGTCCGGCATCCTTTGTCCAGATGACACGCAGGCGGCTGTTGTGCTTTCTTGCCAGCGACACGCCCGATGCGATGGAACGCATGCGGTTGGCCAGGCCTCCTATAGGTAATAAGGTAATCGCAGGCATTTACCGGTAGTCTTTAACGTTTGACAATCTTCTGTATGTACTGAATGCTTTCTTTAAGCATTACCGAACGGGCCGCATAAAGAATAGCTATATAGATTCCTGCCACCACAACGACTTTGCAGAGGATGCGCAGACAGATATTTGCAAGCGAGGAAGTGAGGAGATGTGCTGTCCCGATGGCCACGATTGTGATGCAAAAAAACGGCATTATATCGTGTACAAGCACTTCAATAAGCCGTACTCCGGTGTATGTCTTCACGAAATGAAACCATACGAAGAACCATACGAAACAGGTGATTACGTAGTTGATTACCATCTGGAATACGCCCAGCGGAGCAGAGAAGTAGATAACGAGCAGCTGCACTATATCGAGCGTTATAGTGCCGTACATGTAGATGTTTGACTTACCGCGGCTGATGATGGTATTGGTACAGATATTGTTGAGCGGTGTCACAATGGCCCACAGGCAGAAAAGCCGCATGTATGGAATGCTTGGCAGCCATTTCTCTCCTACGGTGATGGTGATGAATTCTTCCGAAATGAATGCCAGTCCGAGCATGGACGGAAAAGTGACATAGGCTATAAAGCTTATCAGTTTGCGGAATACGGCCTGCTGCCGGTCATTCGTGCCGGCAACCTGAGCCAGTACGGCCTGCGATACGTTGCCGGCCATTCCCCATATGGCAGAGTAGGACATATAGCTCCATTTGCGGCCCTGTGCATAAAATCCTGCCTGTGCTTTTGAATAACTGATTCCGAGTATCAGGGCAAAGATATTGTCATTGATTACATTAAAGATGCCCGTGAACAGCAACTTCGCACTGAACGGGAACATCTTCTTCAGCGGAGCGGCATTGAAACTGAGCGAAGGTCGCCACGGTGAATAGTACCATCGCAGACATACGCCGACGAAGCCCTGTACCACCATCTGTGCAATCAGACTCCAGTAAGCCATGCCGCAGAGGGCCATTCCGAGTGCCACCACACACGAGGCGAAAAAGGCTGTCAGGTCGGATCGCGTCTTTTCTTTCATCATGAGCCGCTTGATGAGAATGGCGTTGTGAACCGTGCCCGTGCATCCGAACAGGAACCAGAGGAACAGCACACGGGATGCAGAGGTCAGTTCAGGAGCCTTGTAATATAGCGCAATATAGGGAGCTGCCAGGAAAAAAATCGCATACAGACAGACTCCTATAGAGCAGCTGAACCAGAATACGGCATTGTAGTCTTCGTCTTTAGCATCTTTCTTGTTGATAAGGGCCGTGGTAAATCCGCTGTCCTGAAGAAGGCTGGCTATGGCCGTAAAGATAAGCAGCATGCTGAACAGACCGTAGTCATGCGGACTGATCAGGCGTGCCAGTATGATACCGGATATCACTCCTGCCAGTTGCTGGGTGGCATTGCCGAAGGCTCCCCAGACAAGTCCTTTTGCAGTCTGTTCTTTCAGTGTGGGTGCTGCCATTGTTTTTACGCTTTATGATGCCGGCTTCTCCACTCCCAGTATCGCTGGTGCATGCTGAACAGCGGATGTCCGATGTATTTTCGTTTCAGGTATTTGTTCCGGCTTATTTCCGGGCGGTGGCTGTGTGGATTGGCATCGGATATGCGTGAGGCTATAAATGCCTGCGGTTCGTATGGGTTGAGGTATTCAAAGTTTTCCCACCGCAAAGCCACAATGTGGCGATATCTGAACAGAATTGTGCTCAGAATGCACTGGTCGTGGCGATGCTCTATGAAATAGGGAGCTTCGTCTTTCCGCTCGTCCTCGCTGACATCGGTCACCAGTTCGGGATGAGTATCCATCAGTCGCAGCCACATTTTGACGCACTGCACGCTTTCATCGGTTTTGCGGATGAGCAGGACACCGCCGGCTATCTGCCTGTATTCGCCCCAGTACTTTTCCTCACGGGCTATATAGTTGAGTGTTTGACGCTTGGTATAGAATTTATTGCGGAATCCCAGTTTGAAAGCCAGGATGCATTTTTTCTTTAAAATGTCGAAAAAGACATTCCATTCCTTTGAAGACTGTATGCTGCATCCTGCGTCTGCATAGACCAGCACATCCCCGTCGTTCATTCCCTGAAGCGCGGTATAAATGACGTATGGTTTCCAGAACCAATATCCTCCGCCCCGGTGGCATTGCATGAGCGGATGTTCTTTAATGCCGGCAGGAAGATCCTCGGGTGAGAATATACGGGTCTTGTCAAAAAGCCGTGTGTGTAACGCTTCGTTTGCCAGCCGCCGGGCCGATTGGGTATATGCCTTGTCTCCGTAAGTAATGAAATATCTCATAATATCCTTATTTGTTCATCATACGGTGTTCTTTACTCAGTTCTTTGTGCAGCTCAATGGAATTCCACCGGATGCTGCTGGAGGTAAGTGAGGCTTTGAGCCAGACGGGAGCAATGCCTGCAGCCTTGTACTGGCCAAGGAATTGATAAATATCATCATTACTGAATCCGCAGAATATCATCATCTCCTCGCTGAAAGAAACGGGAGATGCGGCTTGCCGCCTGATCGGAAAGCCAGGCATACCGGCAATAGCTCCAATCAGTTCTGTATATTCCAATGGATCTACGTCACGGCAGGAGATATGCAGAGGGGGGCAGATACGCCGTATCTGCATCCCTTTGTCGTTTTTCAGATTATAAAGTAAGATTGTCTTTTCCATTTTTATTTTACTTCACTGCCTGGTCTTACTTCACGCTGGGGAATGATGACCGAGAGACTTCCGTCAAAGTTCTCGGCGCTCAGAATCATACCTTCCGAAACGATGCCTTTCAGCTTACGCGGAGGCAGGTTGGCAATGAAGCATACTTGTTTGCCTGTCAGTTCTTCTGTTTTGTAATGCTGTGCGATACCCGATACAATGGTGCGGTTCTCCAGTCCGTCGGCTATTTTGAGCTGAAGCAGTTTGTCGGTTTTGGGAACCTTTTGGCATTCAAGTATGGTGCCTACTCGGATATCGAGTTTCATAAAGTCGTCAAACTCAACGTTCGCACGGATAGGGCTGGCTTTGTAGCCGGCCTCTTCGTTGGCTTTCTTGGCAGCGTTCAGCTTCTCCACCTGTGTGTTGATGGCATCGTCTTCAATCTTTTCGAAGAGCAGTTCGGGCTTGTTCAGCTGGTGTCCGGCGGCAAGCAGGTCTGTATGCCCCAATTGGCTCCAGTCAAAGCTTTCCATGTTCAGCATCTTGCGCAGTTTCTCTGAGCTGAACGGAAGGAACGGATCAAGTGCGATGGCCAGGTTGGCTACCAGCTGGATAGCAATGTTCAGAATGGTTGCCACGCGCGGCATGTCTGTCTTGGCCAGTTTCCAAGGCTCGGCACCGGTCAGATACTTGTTGCCGGCACGTGCCAGATTCATGGCTTCCTTTTGTGCATCGCGGAATTTGAATGCATCGAGCAGCTTTTCTTCCTGTGCCTTTACATCGGCAAACTCTTTCAGGACTTCCTTGTCGAAACCGTTCAGCTTACCGCATTCAGGCACCTTGCCTTCGAAATATTTCCGGGTAAGTACCAGCACACGGTTTACGAAGTTCCCATATACGGCTACCAGCTCGTTGTTGTTGCGTGCCTGGAAGTCTTTCCACGTAAAGTCGTTGTCTTTGGTCTCAGGAGCATTGGCTGTCAATACATAGCGGAGTACATCCTGTTTGCCGGGAAAATCTTTCAGATATTCGTGCAGCCACACGGCCCAGTTATGTGAAGTTGAAATCTTGTCGCCTTCGAGGTTCATGAATTCATTGCCCGGCACATTGTCGGGCAGGATATATGAGCCTTCGGCCTTCAGCATGGCCGGGAACACAATGCAGTGGAATACGATGTTGTCTTTACCGATAAAGTGGATAAGGCGTGTTTCGGGATCTTTCCACCATTTCTCCCAAGAATCGGGCAGGAGTTCTTTGGTGTTTGATATATAGCCTATGGGAGCATCAAACCATACATAGAGCACCTTGCCTTCGGCTCCTTCTATCGGTACAGGGATTCCCCAGTCGAGATCACGGCTCACGGCACGGGGCTGCAGACCCATATCGAGCCAGCTCTTGCACTGTCCGTATACATTCGGACGCCATTCCTTGTGATCTTCCAGAATCCATTTGCGCAGCCATGCTTCGTGCTTGTCGAGCGGCTGGTACCAGTGCCTGGTTTCTTTCATTACAGGCTTGCTTCCGCTGATGGCACTCTTCGGGTTAATCAGTTCGGTGGGACTCAGTGTGCTTCCGCACTTCTCGCACTGGTCACCGTATGCGCCTTCGGCATGACAATGAGGGCATTCGCCTGTGATGTAACGGTCGGCAAGGAAAATTTTTGCTTCTTCGTCATAATACTGCATGCTGGTCTTTTCAATAAATTCGCCTTTATCGTAAAGCTTACGGAAGAAATCAGAAGCGGTATCGTGATGAATCTTTGAACTGGTACGTGAATAGATATCAAAAGAGATTCCAAACTTCTTGAATGAGTCTTTTATCAGCGTGTGATAACGGTTTATAATATCTTGCGGCGTACATCCCTCTTTACGGGCACGGATAGTGATGGGCACGCCGTGTTCATCGGAACCTCCTATAAAAAGCACGTCTTCTTTCTTCAGGCGAAGATAGCGGACATAAATATCGGCAGGCACATATACTCCGGCAAGGTGGCCGATATGTACGGGACCGTTGGCATAGGGGAGGGCGGCTGTGACAGTTGTTCTTTTAAAAAATTTTTCCATATTGCATTGTTTTTGGTTTTGTTCCATTAAAAATGGTGTTGCAAAGATAACAAATTCACATGCAAATCAGTAACGGATAGGGGTGGAAATCTGCCGGCTGACAGAGAAGGCAGTCATGTGGGAATGCAGGTTTGGCAGCGGTATGATAAAATTTTTGGTTGCAGATAATGTCTATATTCGTAATTTTCCTTTTTTATCCCCCCATTTTGCCGGAGCCATCCTGTTCCATCCGCCGTCATGGCTTCATCATTCAAAATCATGATTGAAGGCTTCTTGCTATCCTTTCTGT
>CAYUIJ010000015.1:0-13044 GCA_964444735.1 uncultured Bacteroides sp.
GCAACCGGCGAATTCTGATTCGCAAGACATTTGATGAACTTGCCGGGCGGGGGGGGGAAAAATGTTCCATGGGATGGTTCCTTAGATTTAATCTGACAATCAATGAAGATCCTTCATTAAGAAGAATTTGGATTAGGTTATAAAAAAAGTTCTTGCATTTTTTCAATGATTTCATGTATACTTTTTAATAAGAAAGAGGGATCCGCTGTATGCAGATATTGATATAAATCTGGCCAGACGTTCTTTCATTGGCAACTTATATGTGTATTCTTCTGAGAATCCCTTGTGAAGGTAAAGATATCCGGCAATATTCGCAGAAAAAAACAGAGTTGCTTACAGAATGGTATATGAATATAGAAAGCCAGTTCATGCCCATCATCAAACGCATAAACCCGGAATACATCCCGGTCCTTTGCATGCAATGGACAGGATGTATTTAGTAAGTCATTCTCTTTCAGCCGTTCCAGCATAGCTTAAAATCATCCTTGTAGTCTAAATGATTTAGGCAATATGACATTATCCATAATACGGGCTTCAGAAAACAAGGGAGCGATTTCTTCATCCTTAAAACCGGCTATACCACAGCCGATGCGTGTAACGTAGAAGACTAAATTCTTATGTTCTTTTGCAAATTGGATAAAATCATCCACATACGGCTTTATAGTTTCTACTCCTCCTTGCATGGTCGGAATGGCATAACTCTGCCCTTGCAAGCCAACGCCTTTTCCCATTATTGCTCCAAACCGATTAACAGCATCCCTTGCAGCACCTCCGGCATGCATTCCGTGCAAGTTGCTGCCGAATACGAAAATCTCATCATATTTTAACGTGCTGATCTTATCCGGAGTGAATGTAGGGCGGTAACTTGTTGCTGCGACTGTCACACGGCTATTTTGGGAAACGTAATCGCATAGGCAAGGGCGCATATCTCCATCTGCATACAGATCTTCGACTAAATTTCTGAATTCTTCGCCTATTGTGACATAATCAACATTCTCACATTTGGAAAAATCCCGGAAGACAGCATATTTGTGCTGCCAATGCCCTATGATGGTATTCATACTGTCAGGATTTGAATTCTTGCAACGCATTTCAAGTATTGACTCCAAGAGTCCGGAACCATATTTAAATAACGTAAATTGCATGTTATCTTTTCGCACGGCATTTTCCACTGCATTTTTGCTGTATAGATATTGTGTTCCGCAAGCTGTTATTGAATGGTCTCGTAATATCAAGTCCGCAAATGTCGCAATCTTCTCTGAATGGGCGAGTAATGATGCCTCGCTTGAGGTACCTTCCCAATAGGTACTTGGATTGTCATTGGGCATCATTGTCCTGAAGCATGACGTATGCGCATACTTTTCTTCAAATTCATCAATAAACTGCAACAAATCTGCATCATTGTAAAACCTTTTCCTGCATTCGTTATCAATTTCAAGCGGAACCGTATAGTAACAGGCTGCAATGGCTCCAGCCATACAGGCGATGGTGTCAGAATCTCCTCCTATAGAAACGGCCAGTCTTATGACTTCCTCAAAGCTGTTGCCTTCCAGAAAGGCAATGATGGCTTCCGGTACGCTACCTTGACAAGACACATCAAAAGAATAAATCTTACGTATATCACTGATTGACCTGTCGAGGTTATAACCAAACTTCCTCATTACATACTTTTTAATAAATGATTTGCTTAAGCCTTCTTTGGCAAAGAACACCGATGCGGCAATGGCCTGCGCTCCTTTTATCCCTTCAGGATGGTTGTGGGTAACTTCTGCGCTGATTTTGGCCAGTTCAAGTACTTTGGAAAGTTTTTTTGCATATAAGCCGACAGGACTGACTCGCATAGCCGAACCATTGCCCCAACTGTTGTAGGGCATAGGACTCCGGGTAAATAACCATCTTCTAAAGTTGCCTCCATATCCTTGATTAGGATAAGAGCGGCCAAACTTCCGCATGGTATCTACCAATGTCTGTCGGGAATGTTCCGAATCCTCAACCAGCCATTTAGCAACAGCAATGGTCATAACGGAATCATCTGTGAAACAACTATCTTTGGTAAACAGATTAAAGTCTGTCCTCTTCACGTTGTGAAATTCATAGATTGAACCTATGATATCTCCCACAATAGCTCCTAACATAATATTATATGGGTTTAATTTGTTCTTATGATTTGGTTCCTAAAGAAGAACAGATATCATTATCAGTCTCTGATTTCATGCAGTTCTCCGGTCTCTGAATCAATAATGAATCCGCGGACAACGATATCTCGTGGAACAAGCGGATGGGTTCTGACGGCCTCTACCGTCTTGCGGACAGAAGCAGGCGTGTCTTTGAAGCCTTCCAGCCATGCATCCAGATCTATGCCGCATTTGCGGATGGTGTCAAGCGTCTGGGCTGCCACGCCGCGGGCCATCATCTCGCTGCGGAAATGGCCGTAACTCATGTGGCAGGCACCGCAATTCGTATGGGCCACGACCATGATTTCCTCAACACCCAGCTCATAGACTGCCACAATAAGACTGCGCATAGCGGAATCAAAGGGTGAAATGACAAGGCCGCCTGCGTTCTTGACAATCTTGGCATCGCCGTTCTTCAGACCGAGAGCGGCGGGAAGCAGTTCGGTCAGCCGTGTGTCCATGCAGGAAAGCACAGCCAGTTTTTTGTTCGGATACTTGTCCGTCAGGTATTTTTCATAGCCTTTTGAAGCAACGAAAGACTTGTTGTATTCAATAATCTGGTCAATCATATTCCAACCGTGTTATGTTAGTAATCTGTCTGTGAAATTACAAAAGATTCCGGATTCTTCCGCATTTTTCCTGAAATCTTTTCCGGAAGAGAGTGGCTTTTCTGCGTGTAACAATCAAGAATCAATCCGGCAACAACACATTAAGACTGTCAAAGATTATCGGCATGCATAACTTTTCTCTCATCATCTTATCCTTTTTTGCTCCGCCAACGGATTTACTTTGTCTGTTACCATAATCTTTCCTTTTTTTAATTTGTATCATCAATGTATTTGTCAATGCATCCGGGTGATGTGCCAGATTTATTTTCGAACGGCTCACTGTCAAGCAAGCACAACCTTAATAATATAATCTGATAAACACACCTGTCACAATTACGAATTAAAGACATTCTCTACACCATAGTCAACAAGCGAGATCAAAATAAATTATGCATGAACGGTGCTTGTAGAACTCAATTTCAGACGGAGATAAATTCCGGTATCCCTTTTTGTTTACACCCTTGCAGGTATTCAAAGAGACATATCGGTGCGCTCCTCCGCTAAGGCTTCTTTTGCCGGAAGCCGGTTTTTCCGGGCTTTATTGCTCTCCGATTTTGAATCTCCTGTTAAAGAAACATCTCACACCATTTTTTAAACCGTCTTACCCCTTCTTCACCGTAACGATTAATACTGACTAAAGCCTTATCTACTGATTTTTCCTCATATAGCCTGGTTTTTGAATAAAATTTGTCGGCAAAACAAATTACCTGTTCCTCCATACTCACCGGCACCAGTTCACGATGAGGTATCGGAAGGTTTTGCTCCAAAATCTGTTTCAGAGAAATACCGGATCCGGTATGACGCTCGCAGACCAAAGCATGTTCAGGATAGCCTTCTTCACGAAGCAATGTAGCCCCCAACGTTCCGTGACAGATATAAGGCTTATCGCCAAAACAGAATATGTCGGGAGAATTGGTCATGAAGATTCCTATATCGTGAAGCAATGATGCTTCTTCCAGAAAAGCACAGTCTAACGACAGCTCCGGATGACGATGCGCGATCTGCAATACCTTATCGGCGACCAAACGGCTATGTACCAACAAGATATGCTTTAATTCATTCTCTTTGGGATAGTATTTATTAATTATCGCCAATGCATCCATAATATTCTTCTTTTTCTTACTTATAATAACAATAGAATCAACTGCTTTTGTCTACAAAATAACTAAAAATATTTCTAACAGACATCTATTCCATGACTTATAGACATGAGAGAGGACTTTTTATAAGCAGCAGCCTGTATGGTACCATCAAGTCATCTTTCATATTGCTTTGAACTTGTGATAAGCTGTATGCCATCCACAAGCAAGCGTTGGAAAAGATTCCTGCCAGTATATCCTTTGTCTGCGGCCAATAAGCTTTTTGAAATCCATTTTCCACAGGCTAATTTCTACAGCCATGCCAGTACCGGACACAGCAGCATCCATTTGCATCGCTTTGTAACCGGATGCTATATAAAGCGTAAAAAAGATCTTCAGACGATTATGTTTTCGTAGAAAACACGTCAATTATATGAAAATATGCATACACACGCAAACAAAGAAACAGCCGTATCCCATTCGGGTACGACTGTTTCTTTGTCTATATAAATCAGTTCTATTATTCAACTTCGCTATAGTCAAGTACATTTTTGCGGTTGGCAAACATGCGGTCGTATTCTTCTTTAGAACCGACAATCAGTTTTTCATATTCACGCAATCCTGTACCTGCAGGAATCAGATGACCACAGATTACGTTCTCTTTCATGCCTTCCAGCTTGTCGACTTTGCCATTGATGGCAGCCTCATTAAGCACCTTGGTAGTCTCCTGGAATGATGCAGCCGACATGAAGCTTGAAGTCTGCAATGCCACACGTGTGATACCTTGCAGAATCTGAGTAGAGGTAGCAGGCACAGCATCACGCACTTGAACGGTATTCAAGTCCCGGCGCTTCAGCATACTGTTCTCGTCTCTCAGTTTGCGGACAGTAACAATCTGTCCCGGAACGAGGGTCTCGGAATCACCGGTATCAACAACCACTTTCTTACCCCAGATACGGTCGTTCTCCTCCATAAACTCAAACTTGTCTACCACCTGTTGCTCAAGGAAGCGTGTATCACCCGGATCATTGATTTCAACCTTACGCATCATCTGACGCACGATAATTTCAAAATGCTTGTCATTGATCTTCACACCTTGCAGACGGTATACGTCTTGTATTTCGTTTACAATATATTCCTGAACAGCCGTAGGACCCTTGATTGCCAGAATATCAGACGGAGTGATAGCACCATCGGACAACGGAGTACCGGCACGTACGTAGTCATTTTCCTGTACAAGAATTTGTTTTGACAACGGAACGAGGTATTTACGAACATCCCCCACCTTAGAAGTCACAATGATTTCACGGTTACCATGCTTAACTTTACCCATGGCGATTTCACCATCGATTTCAGATACAACTGCCGGATTAGACGGGTTACGTGCCTCAAACAGCTCAGTAACACGTGGAAGACCACCGGTGATATCACCAGCCTTGCCAACAGCACGAGGTATCTTAACCAATATGTCTCCCGGTTTTACTTTCTGGTTGTTTTCCACTACAACGTGACCACCTACCGGCAAGTTGTATGTACGAATCAGAGAGCCTTCCTCAGACATAATTCGAATAGAAGGAATCTTAGCCTTATCTTTCGATTCGGTTATAATGATTTCATGCAAGCCGGTTGCCTCATCAGACTCAATCTTGTAAGTTACATTCTCGATAACTGATTCAAACTCAATTCTACCTGCAATTTCGGTAATGATAACGGCATTGAACGGATCCCATTTTGCAATGAGCTTGTTTTTCTCAACAATGTCACCGTCATCGGCATAAAGTTTAGAACCGTAAGGCACGTTGTGAGTTGAAAATACAATACCCGTATTGACATCAATGAAACGAACTTCAGCCAGACGGCCTACTACAATCTTCACGGCCTCACCGGTTTCTTCCACAGAATCAACCGTTCGCAACTCTTCGAATTCAAGACGTGCATCATGCTTTGCGACAATGTTGGCATTGGCAGTCAAGTTACCGGCAATACCTCCGGCATGAAAAGTACGCAATGTCAACTGAGTACCCGGCTCACCGATAGACTGTGCAGCAATAACACCTACAGCCTCGCCCTTGTTTACCATACGGCTGGTAGCCAAGTTACGTCCGTAACACTTTGCACAAACACCTCTCTTCGATTCACAAGTCAATACAGAACGTATTTCAACGCTTTCAATTGGTGAATCTTCAATCTTTTCCGCAATTTCTTCTGTGATTTCTTCACCGGCAGCCACAAGCAACTCTCCGGTATTCGGATGTATGATGTCATGAACAGAAACACGCCCCAAGATACGCTCGTAAAGCGTGGCGATTACTTCATCATTGTTCTTCAATGCGGTACAAACCAATCCGCGAAGTGTACCACAGTCTTCTTCATTGACAATCACATCATGTGAGACGTCAACAAGACGACGTGTAAGGTATCCGGCATCGGCAGTCTTCAACGCTGTATCAGCCAAACCTTTACGGGCACCATGAGTAGAGATAAAATACTCAAGCACAGACAAGCCTTCCTTAAAGTTAGAAAGGATAGGATCCTCAATAATCTGTGCGCTTTCAGCACCTGCTTTTTGCGGCTTCGCTATCAAACCACGCATACCTGACAACTGACGAATCTGCTCCTTAGAGCCACGAGCTCCGGAATCCAACATCATGAACACAGAGTTGAATCCTTGATCATCAGTCGAAATAGTATTCATCAGAATGTTCGACAAATCGTTGTTTACGTGAGTCCATGTATCAATAACCTGATTGTAGCGCTCGTTATCGGTAATGAATCCCATATTGTAGTTCATCATGATTTGCTCTATCTCTTCATTTCCTCGTTTAACCAGCTCTTCTTTCTCTTTCGGGATAATGATGTCTTCCAAGTTGAAAGACAATCCTCCTTTGAATGCCATATAGTATCCCAAGTTCTTGATACCGTCAAGGAATTCGGCAGCACGAGCCACTCCCACTTTCTTGATCACGTCACTGATGATGTCACGCAATGATTTCTTAGAAATAACCGTATTGATATATCCGGCTTCAGCAGGTACAATTTCATTGAAAATAACACGTCCTACAGAGGTCTCGCGCATCACTTTCACAATATTGCCGTTTTCATCAAGGTCATCTACGACAACCTTTACCAAAGCATGTATATCTACTTTACTTTCATTGTATGCAATCAAAGCTTCTTCCGGACCGTAGAATGTCAGTCCCTCACCCTTAGCGCCTTTTCTAAGTTTGGTAATATAGTACAGACCAAGCACCATATCCTGAGCAGGCACGGTAATAGGCGCGCCATTAGCCGGATTCAATATATTGTGTGACTGTAACATCAGCATCTGAGCCTCAAGGATAGCCTCATTGCTCAAAGGCAAGTGTACAGCCATCTGGTCACCGTCAAAGTCGGCATTAAATGCGGTACATGCCAACGGGTGCAACTGAATGGCCTTACCTTCAATCATCTTAGGCTGGAATGCCTGAATACCTAAACGGTGCAATGTCGGCGCACGGTTCAACAATACCGGATGGCCTTTCATTACATACTCAAGGATATCCCAGATAACCGGTTCTTTGCGGTCTACAATCTTCTTTGCAGATTTTACGGTCTTAACAATACCGCGTTCTATCAGTTTACGGATGATAAACGGTTTATAAAGTTCGGCAGCCATCAGTTTAGGAATGCCGCACTCGCCCATTTTCAATTCCGGTCCGACAACGATTACAGAACGTGCAGAATAGTCAACACGTTTACCCAACAAGTTCTGACGGAAACGCCCTTGCTTACCTTTCAAGTTGTCTGACAAAGATTTCAACGGACGGTTGGCTTCAGTCTTGACAGCACTTGCTTTGCGGGAGTTGTCAAACAAGGAATCCACAGCTTCCTGGAGCATACGTTTTTCATTACGTAAGATTACTTCCGGAGCCTTGATTTCTATCAATCTCTTCAAACGGTTATTACGGATAATAACACGACGGTACAAGTCGTTCAAATCGGATGTCGCAAAACGGCCCCCATCCAACGGAATCAACGGACGCAGCTCGGGAGGGATAACAGGAATAATACGAAGAATCATCCATTCGGGTTTGTTGCGTCCACGTGAAGCACGGAACGACTCTACCACTTGCAGGCGTTTCAGAGCTTCAGTTTTGCGTTGTTGAGAAGAATCACTACCAGCCCTGTCTCTTAATTCATAAGACAAAGCATCTACATCTAAGGTCGCAAGCAAATCATAGATTGCCTCAGCACCCGTCTTTGCAATAAACTTGTTTGGATCTGTATCGTCTAACAGTTGATTGTCTCTCGGAAGAGTATCAAGTATATCAAGATATTTTTCTTCCGACAACAAGTCATATTTATTTACGCCGTCTTCGGCTTTAATACCCGGCTGAATAACGACATAACGCTCATAATAAATAATGGAATCAAGTTCCTTGGTAGGCAAGCCAAGCAAATAACCTATTTTATTAGGTAAAGAACGGAAATACCAGATATGTGCAACAGGAACTACGAGCTGAATATGTCCCATACGTTCACGGCGCACTTTCTTCTCTGTAACTTCCACTCCACAACGATCGCACACGATTCCCTTATAACGGATACGTTTATACTTACCGCAATGGCACTCATAATCTTTTACCGGACCAAATATACGTTCACAGAACAAGCCATCGCGTTCCGGTTTATAAGTACGGTAATTAATAGTTTCAGGTTTCAGCACTTCACCGCTTGAATTCTCAAGAATCTCTTCTGGTGAAGCCAGACCGATAGAGATTTTAGTAAAGTTACTCTTTATCTTTGTTTCTTTTCTGAAAGCCATACTTTATTTTTTATAATGATGTAAAGAGTTGTTATATAGAAAGTCAAGAACCGAAAATTAGAATCTTCCCGCCTCTCAACCTGCAAATATGTTTATTCCAGATTTATACTTAAAGCAAGTCCTCTCAATTCATGCAATAATACGTTCAGCGATTCAGGGATACCCGGTGTTGGCATCGGATCACCTTTCACAATAGCCTCATAAGCTTTAGAACGTCCAACCACATCATCTGATTTGATAGTCAGGATCTCTTGCAGAATATGAGCGGCACCGAATGCCTCAAGAGCCCAAACCTCCATTTCTCCGAAACGCTGGCCTCCGAACTGGGCCTTACCTCCCAAAGGTTGCTGAGTAATCAAAGAATACGGACCGATAGAACGAGCATGCATCTTATCTTCAACCATGTGACCCAGCTTCAACATATAAGTAACACCTACAGTAGCCTGCTGGTCAAACGCCTCACCGGTACAACCATCATACAAAGTTGTCTTACCATATCGTGGGAGCCCGGCCTTGTCAGTCCATTCATTCAAATCATCCAAAGCCGCTCCATCGAAGATAGGCGTTGCAAACTTCACACCCAATTGTTTTCCGGCATGTCCCAGAACAGCTTCAAAGATCTGTCCGATATTCATACGTGAAGGCACACCCAGCGGATTCAATACGATATCAACCGGTGTTCCGTCGGCCAAGAACGGCATATCTTCCTGACGGACCACGCGAGAAACAATACCCTTATTACCGTGACGTCCGGCCATCTTATCACCCACTCCAATTTTACGTTTCTTTGCAACATAAACCTTAGCCATCTGAACAATTCCTGCAGGAAGCTCATCCCCAATAGTTATAGCAATCTTCTTACGTTTAAGTTCAGCATCCAGTTCTTTATACTTCTTCAAGAAGTTAATAATCAGGATACGGATCATATCATTCTTATGTGTATCCGATGTCCAGTCACTTAGCTGTACAGAAGCATAATCCAAGTCTTCAAGATCACGTCTGATAAACTTACTTCCTTTTGCAATAACCTCAGTTCCGAGATAATCCCTTACGCCTTGTGAAACAAGTCCTTCAGTCAATACAAGTAACTTATCAATAAGAATATTCCTGAGTTCTGCCATCTTTATATTGAATTCCTCATCGATCTTCAGCAGCAGAGCCTTATCAGCCATCTTAGAGCTACGTGTCTTGATAGCGCGAGAGAACAGACGTTTGCCTATTACCACACCATTCAAAGAAGGAGATGCTTTCAATGAGGCGTCTTTCACGTCACCAGCCTTATCGCCAAAGATAGCACGGAGCAGTTTTTCTTCCGGAGAAGGATCTGACTCGCCTTTAGGAGTGATCTTGCCAATCAGAATATCACCCGGCTGAACACCTGCACCAATACGTATAATACCGTTTTCATCCAAGTCTTTGGTAGCATCCTCGCTCACATTAGGAATATCAGAAGTCAGCTCTTCCATTCCGCGCTTAGTCTCACGGACTTCCAAAGAGAACTCTTCAACATGCACGGAAGTCAGTATATCTTCACGAACAACCCGCTCATTCAATACAATAGCATCCTCATAGTTGTATCCTTTCCACGGCATGTATGCCACAAGCAGGTTCTTACCAAGAGCAAGCTCACCTTTTTCAGTAGAATAGCCTTCTGTCAAAATATCACCTTTCTTAACACGCTGTCCTTTATGACATACAGGACGAAGGTCTATTGTCATATTCTGGTTTGTACGACGGAATTTAGGGATCGTATATTCTTTCAAAGCAGGTTCAAAGCTTACGAATTTCTCATCTTCTGTTCTGTCATACAATATCTTGATTGTTGTAGCATCAACAAATTCAATAACGCCATCACCTTCTGCGGTAATTTGCGTACGGGAATCTTCACACAACTGTTTTTCGATACCTGTACCCACAACAGGGGCTTCGGTCCTCAACAACGGGACAGCCTGACGCATCATGTTTGAACCCATCAATGCACGGTTAGCATCGTCATGTTCCAAGAAAGGAATCAATGAAGCAGCAATTGACGCAATTTGCTGCGGAGACACATCCATCAGCTCTACTTGTCCTGGCTCAACAACCGGATAATCTGCATCCTGACGAGCCTTTACTTTTGAACGGACAAATGTTCCATCATTGTTCAAAGGAGCATTGCCTTGCGCAATGACTTTATTTTCTTCCTCCTCTGCTGTCAAATACAAAATATGATCATTATTCAAATCAACAACAGCATTTTCAACCTTGCGGTAAGGAGTTTCAATGAATCCCAAATCATTAATTTTTGCATATACACACAAAGATGAGATCAAACCGATATTCGGCCCTTCCGGGGTTTCAATAGGACACAAACGGCCATAGTGAGTATAGTGCACGTCACGCACTTCAAACCCGGCACGGTCTCGTGATAATCCGCCAGGCCCCAATGCTGACAAACGCCTCTTGTGGGTAATTTCAGCCAACGGATTTGTTTGATCCATAAATTGTGACAATGCATTCGTTCCGAAGAATGAATTGATTACCGAAGAAATTGTCTTGGCATTGATCAAATCTGTCGGAGTAAACACTTCATTGTCACGAACGTTCATACGTTCACGAATCGTACGCGACATACGCGCCAAGCCAATAGCAAACTGATTTGACAACTGTTCGCCAACCGTACGCACACGACGGTTACTCAAATGATCGATATCATCAACAATGGCTTTAGAATTAACCAGTTCAATCAAGTATTTGATGATTTCGATAATATCTTCTTTGGTAAGTACTCTTACATTCATATCAGTAGTAAGATTCAACTTACGGTTTATCCTATAGCGGCCTACATCGCCCAAATCATACCGTTTATCAGAGAAGAACAGATTGTTAATAACCTCACGAGCACTCGTATCATCAGCGGGATCGGCATTACGCAACTGCCTGTAGATATATAAAACAGCTTCTTTTTCTGAGTTACTCGGGTCTTTTTGAAGAGTATTGAATATAACAGAATAATCTGACTGATTTGCCTCTTCTCTGTGAATCAATATATTCTGAACTCCAGATTCAATTATTTCATCAATATGTTCTGCTTCGAGCACAGTTTCACGGTCAATAATAACCTCATTACGCTCAATAGACACAACTTCTCCTGTATCTTCATCAACAAAATCCTCGATCCATGTTTTCAATACACGAGCTGCCAATTTGCGTCCTACACATTTCTTCAGATTAGTCTTAGTAGCCTTAACCTCTTCTGCCAAGTTAAAGATTTCAAGAATATCCTTATCATTCTCAAATCCGATAGCTCTCAACAATGTGGTAACAGGTAATTTTTTCTTACGGTCAATGTAAGCATACATTACATTATTGATATCTGTCGTGAATTCAATCCATGGCCCTTTAAACGAAATAATTCTGGCAGAATAAAGCTGAGTACCATTGGCATGTACACTCTGTCCGAAGAATACGCCCGGAGACCGGTGTAACTGTGATACAACAACACGTTCAGCACCATTTATAATGAATGTGCCATTGTCTGTCATATATGGAATAGGCCCTAAAAAGACATCCTGAATTACCGTATCAAAATCTTCATGATCCGGATCAGTACAATACAATTTTAACTTCGCTTTTAAAGGGACACTGTATGTTAATCCGCGCTCAAGACATTCCGCTATAGAATAGCGGGGCGGATCTATATAATAGTCCAAAAACTCAAGAACGAAATTATTTCTTGTGTCAGCAATAGGGAAGTTTTCCGCAAAGACCTTATACAAGCCATCATTCTTACGCATTTCCGGCGGCGTATCCAATTGTAAAAAGTCACGAAATGACTTCAATTGTACTTCCAAGAAATCCGGATATGGCATCGGATTTTTAATAGAAGCAAAATTAACTCGTTGATTTACAGTATTTGAAGACATTTGTTAATAAATTAGAAGAACTTAATTTAATTATAGACACAAAAAGGTTAAGAATCTCGTTAGCAGAGATTCTTAACCATATTTACCTGATTACTCAAGCTATTCTTATTTAAGTTCAATTTCAGCTCCAACTTCTTCCAAAGTTTTCTTCAAAGACTCAGCTTCATCTTTAGCAAGACCAGCTTTAATTGTGTTAGGAGCACTGTCTACCAAGTCTTTAGCTTCTTTCAAGCTTAAGCCACAAGCTTCTTTCACAGCTTTGATAACCTGTAATTTAGCTGTACCAGCACTCTTTAATACTACATCAAAAGAAGTTTTTTCTTCAGCAACTGCCGCGCCGTCTGTAACAGGAGCCGCAACAGCTACAGCTGCTGCAGCAGGCTCAATACCATATTCTTCTTTAAGGATAGTTGCAAGTTCATTAACTTCTTTTACTGTCAAGTTAACCAATTGTTCTGCAAAAGCTTTCAAATC
>CAYUIJ010000015.1:13054-17105 GCA_964444735.1 uncultured Bacteroides sp.
TCTGCCATTTTTGTATGATTTTAATTGTTTATTACTAATTGATTGATTTTAATATTTATTCTGGTCTCTCACCAAGAGTTTTAAGCACTCCGTGAAGGGTATTGCCACCTGATTGAAGAGCTGAAACGACATTCTTCACAGGAGAGTGGAGCAATGCAATAATCTCTGCAATAACTTCGTTCTTGCTCTTGATATTGATAAGAGTATCCAATTGGTTTGCTCCAATGTAGAAGCTTTCCTCGGCATAAGCTGCTTTCAAACCCGGAATGCCTTCCTTTGCTACTTTCTTGATTAATTTAGCAGGCGCATTAGCCACATTGGCAAACAATACAGCCGTAGTGCCTTTTAAACAATCATACAAAGAAGAATAATCAACTTCCAAGCTTTCAAAAGCTTTGTGAAGCAACGAATTCTTAGCCAGAACCATTTTGATTTCCTGCTTGTAGCATTCTGCTCTTAGGGCTGAAGTCTGAGCTGCATTCATTGCAGTCACATCAACCAAATAGAAATGAGCATATCCCTTTACAGTTTCAGCCAGCCGAGATATAATCAGACTTTTATCTTCCTTTCTCATGATTCCTCCTTAATTTATTAATTTTCCTCTATTGATTTCGGGTCAACCTTGATACCCGGACTCATTGTACTAGAAAGATAAATACTCTTGATATATGTACCTTTAGCTGCAGACGGCTTCAATTTGACAACTGTGGCCAAGAATTCTTTAGCATTCTCGCGAATGGCGTCAGCAGAGAAAGAAATTTTGCCGACAGATGCGTGAACGATACCACCCTTATCCACCTTAAAGTCAATCTTACCTTGCTTAACTTCTTTTACAGCTTTGGCAACATCCATAGTTACGGTACCACTCTTAGGATTCGGCATCAATCCACGAGGGCCAAGCACACGGGCTATAACACCGATTTTTCCCATGACAGACGGCATAGAGATGACAACATCAACATCAGTCCATCCACCTTTGATCTTTTCAATATATTCATCAAGACCCACATAGTCAGCACCCGCTTCTTTTGCAGCAGTCTCAGCATCTGGAGTACAGAGAACAAGTACCCTGGTAACTTTTCCAGTTCCGTGGGGAAGTGAGACAACGCCTCTCACCATCTGATCTGACTTACGCGGGTCAACACCTAAGCGCACATCAATATCTACAGACGCATCGAATTTAGTAAAAGTAACTTCTTTAACCAATTCAGAGGCCTCTCTCAGAGAATATACCTTCCCTGCTTCAATTTTCGCAGCAACCAACTTCTGATTTTTAGTAAGTTTTCCCATTGTAATTGAAGTTTATTAATTATTACCAGGAAATTCCCCTTTTATTGTGATACCCATACTTCTCGCGGTGCCGGCAACCATTCTCATAGCAGCTTCAACAGTAAAACAGTTCAAGTCAACAAGTTTATCCTGAGCGATGGCACGGATTTGCTCCCAAGTCAACTCCGCAACTTTTTTACGGTTAGACTCGGCAGAACCGCCCTTTACTTTAGCAGCCTCAAGCAATTGAATAGCCACAGGAGGAGTCTTGATTACGAAATCAAAAGATTTATCCGTATAATAGGTGATAATCACAGGCAGTACCTTACCTGCCTTGTCCTGCGTCCTGGCGTTGAATTGCTTGCAAAACTCCATAATATTAATACCCTTGGACCCGAGAGCAGGTCCTACGGGAGGTGATGGATTTGCTGCACCTCCTTTAATTTGTAATTTGATTAGTCCAGCAACTTCTTTAGCCATTTCTTATTAAATTAATTGATTAATTTATCTATCGCAAAGAATAACATGCGTAACAAAACACATTACTCTTTTTCAACTTGCATAAAACCTAATTCGAGAGGAGTTTTCCTTCCGAAAATCTTAACCATAACTTTCAGTTTCTTCTTTTCGCCATTTACTTCTTCAATCAATCCGGTAAAGCCGCTGAAAGGGCCTTCAGTTACTTTCACAACATCACCTACTTCATAAGGTATATTGTCATCCATCTCAGGAAATCCGTCAACAACGCCCAATATCCGGTTTACCTCAGAAGCTCTTAAAGGAGTAGGATTGTCCAATCCGCCAAGAAAGCCTATAACGTTCGGAGTATTCCTCAAGTGATGGGCGACTTCACCCACTAATACCGCTTCCACCAAAACGTAACCCGGAAGATAGCTTCTTTCTTTCACAATCTTCTTCCCCTTGCGGACCTGATATACTTTTTCGGTCGGAATCAATACCTGAGACACATACTCACCAAGGTCACTGTTCTTTATATCAGCCTCAAGATATTCTTTTACCTTGGCTTCCTTTCCGCTAACAGCACGTAATACGTACCACTTCTTTTCAATCTCAGACATAACTTTTCAAGATTAATGAGGATAGACCCATTTCATAATCCCTCGGAAAACAGAATCCATAGCCAAAACTACCAATGCGATAAGCAGGGAAGCATACAAAACAACTACCGCACTGTTTATAAGTTCTGAACGAGTTGGCCAAGAAACTTTATGAACAAGTTCATTATAAGATTCCTTACAATAATTCACTATACTCTTAAACATATACATTCTATATTAGCACGGGAAGAGAGACTCGAACTCCCGACACCCGGTTTTGGAGACCGGTGCTCTACCAACTGAGCTATTCCCGTAAAAAGTTTCCGGCTCTTTCAAGCCGGAAACCAGACTTTATCATTAGTCCAGAAGCTCGGTAATCTGACCCGCGCCTACAGTACGTCCGCCTTCACGGATAGCAAAACGGAGGCCTACGTTCAATGCAACCGGATAGATCAACTCAACGTTGATAGTCACATTGTCACCCGGCATTACCATTTCAACTCCGGCAGGCAAAGAAATTTCGCCTGTACAGTCCATAGTACGGATATAGAACTGCGGACGATAGTGGTTATGGAACGGAGTGTGGCGACCTCCCTCCTCTTTCTTCAGAATATAGACTTCCGCCTTGAATCTGGAGTGGGGCTCAATCTGACCCGGATGGCAGATAACCATACCGCGTCTGACTTCGTCCTTGTCAATGCCACGCAGCAACAGACCCACATTATCACCAGCTTCGCCTTCGTCCAGAATCTTACGGAACATTTCAACTCCTGTCACGACAGAGCTTTCGCCCTCGGCCCCCAGACCGATAATATCAACCGCATCATTCACCTTCACAACGCCTGTCTCAATACGGCCCGTTGCGACAGTACCACGGCCCGTGATAGAAAATACGTCCTCAACAGGCATCAGGAAAGGTTTGTCTTTATCACGCTGAGGCACAGGAATCCATTCATCCACAGCATCCATCAACTCCAACACTTTCGCTTCCCACTCCGGATCACCGTTCAGAGCGCCCAAGGCCGAACCGCGGATAATCGGCGTTTCATCTTCGAAACCATAGAACGAAAGCAATTCACGCATTTCCATTTCTACCAGTTCCAGCATTTCTTCATCGTCTACCATATCGCATTTGTTCAAGAATACAACCAGACGAGGAACGTTTACCTGACGAGCCAGCAAGATATGTTCGCGAGTCTGAGGCATCGGGCCGTCAGTTGCAGCGACTACAATGATAGCGCCATCCATCTGGGCGGCACCGGTTACCATATTCTTTACATAGTCAGCGTGTCCCGGACAGTCAACGTGCGCATAGTGACGTTTCTCCGTTTGATATTCTACGTGAGCAGTATTGATAGTTATGCCTCTTTCTTTTTCTTCAGGAGCATTGTCAATCTGATCGAAAGACTTGACTTCTGAAAGTCCTTTCTTTGCCAACACTGTAGTAATAGCAGCAGTCAAAGTAGTTTTCCCGTGGTCAACGTGGCCAATTGTGCCAATGTTGACATGTGGTTTTGAACGTACAAATTTCTCTTTAGCCATAGCTTTATTATTTTTTCGATTAGTAATTATTCCATATCACTCGAGCTGTTAACGAGACTTGAACTCGTGACCTCTTCCTTACCAAGGAAGTGCTCTACCACTGAGCTATAACAGCAAAAGCAAAAAATAAGAGCGGAAGACGGGACTCAAACCCGCGACCCTCAGCTTGGAAGGCTAATGCT
>CAYUIJ010000015.1:17115-33288 GCA_964444735.1 uncultured Bacteroides sp.
CCAACGACCCCGAGATTACAAATCACGTGCTCTGGCCAACTGAGCTAAAGAGGCTTTTTGCAGCCGTTTCACCAAAAAAAATGCGAAACGGCTGCAAATTTAGCCATTTATTTTTAATCGCAAAAGTTTTTGTAAACTTTTTTACTTACCACATCGTTCTTTTTTTAAACTTTTCAAGTTGTTTAGCCAACGCATCTAAACTTAAGTCTACTGCTTCTTCAAATGTGTCGCATACTTTCTCTGCATATAAATCCGTATTTGGAACATATACTTTAATGCCTGCCTCCTTGTTTTTGGCTGTTTCCGGCTTTACGACCTTCAATGACACCTCTACTTTTCTTATTTCATCGCAATACCTCTCCAATTTAGCGGCTTTTTTCTGAATAAATGCCTGCAACTGTTCTGAAGCATCAAAATGAATTGATTGAATCCTAATTTCCATATAGACCTCCTTTTTTAAAAGCCCTGGGATGAGCCTGTTTATAAACCTGTTTTAGTTCTTCAAAAGTAGTATGTGTATAAACTTCCGTTGCGGCCAGGCTATCATGTCCTAACAATTCTTTTACCCCTTCCAGATTCGCATCATGATTCAACATGGAAGTTGCAAACGAATGGCGCAAGACGTGAGGGCTTCGCTTTTTCAGCGCGACTACTTTTGACAAGCCTTTCTTCACCAAATCATAGACCAGCACGGGATACATTCTTTTACCGTTCTTCACTCTCACAAACAATGCATCAGAATCCCGGACAGGAAGCTCTTCATTCCTAAGTTGAATATACATCGCCAAGTCTTTTGCGAGCTCTTCACCAAACGGAATAATACGCTGTTTATTCCTTTTTCCTGTCACCTTGATTACCGACATGCCAAAATCTACATCCGCATCATTCAAGCCAATCAGTTCTGAAAGACGTATTCCCGTCTCATAAAAGACCTCAAGAATCATTCTATCACGCGCCGGCTCAAAACCGGCCGGCTCTGCATCATCAATCAACTTATCCATATCCCGTTCTCTTACGAATACGGGGAGCGGCTTTTTCTTTTTAGGACCTCTGACATTCACCATCGGACTATTTTTTATTTGTTTCCGAAGAAAGAGATATCGGAAGAAAGAACGCAAAGCACTTAGCTTCCTGTTGACGGAAGCCGCCGTATATTTCTCACTCATCATTTGCATTACCCATTGACGGACAATGTCGGCATCTACGGTCTGCCATGACAACTCTGCATCTTTTCTTAAAAAGAACTCTTCAAACTGCTTCAAATCGTTTTTGTAACTCACAAGCGTCTTTGAAGAATAATTCCTTTCTACCCGAAGATATTCTAAAAAAAAATCTATCAACATAGAATCGCCACTTCTATAATCCGGCAACGAATATATGGAAATTCAACAACAAATTCAAGAAAAATTGCGAAATAATTAATCTTCTATTTGCTGAAGTTTCTGAACATATACCGCATGTTCTTTTTTAAGTCTTTTGATAACAGACGGTTTGTCAAACTGTTGTCTGTTTCTAAGTTCTTTGATAACACCAGTTTTTTCAAATTTTCTTTTAAACTTCTTCAGTGCTTTTTCAATGTTTTCGCCTTCTTTTACAGGAACTACAATCATTTTGTTTTATTTTATAGAATTAAGTTAATAAATATAATATAATCCAACCAGACACAAAATTACGCATACTTTACCTATTCACAAAACTTTCTTCAAGTTTTAACAAAAAAGTTCCTGTAGTTTATTTTTTATGACAGGAACTTTTTATATGCGTCTTTCTATTTTCGATGCATCACACTACTTATTACCTGATATTAGGATTCAGCCTGTTCCATTCAAAAATAGCAGGAAGGATGCCCATAGCGATCACTTCATCACGCAATTCGCACAAGTGAGCATAGCTCTTGTCAAGAGCAGCCTGTTCTTCTGCGGTTCCGTTCAAAGTCGCGCAATGGCATCCGTCAGCAGAAATTGAAGTTTCCCACGCCATCATGATGTGATCATACCTTTCATTAGAAACATAAGTTCCAGCCGGCCAACGGAACGCCTTACCACCCATAGCCGCAGCAATCATTTCGATAGAAACGTATGCGGGACTTTGGAATGAAGAACGCCCGCGAAGGTTGATGATGTTGGCCCCGCCCTTTGTCACTCTTCGCTGAATTTCGGCCCATTGTTCTTTAGAAAGAGCATCAGTACCGATAAGATCAAGAAGTGCTTTACCGTCAACTTTTGCAGTCGAAGCAAATACAGCCATCTGTTCGCCATGTCCGCCATAAGTACGGCAGTTTTCAACAGCATCCATTGCCACGCCAAAATGTTTTGCCAGCTCGCTGCGCAAACGGGTTGAATCCAAAGCGGCAAGTGTAGTAACCTGTGAAGGCTTCAATCCGGAATAAAGCAACGTAATCAAGCCTGTAATATCTGCCGGATTAAAGATAATAACGATATGTTTTACATCCGGGCAGTAAGCTTTTACATTTTTACCGAACTCTTCTGCGATAGCAGCGTTGCCTTTCATAAGATCCTCACGGGTCATACCTGCTTTGCGGGCAGCACCTCCTGAATTTACAATATATTTTGCACCAGTCAGAGCCTCTTCAATGTCAGAAGTGAAAGTGATGCTCACACCTTCAAAACCACAATGAAACAACTCTTCAGCCACGCCTTCCAAGCCTGGAACATATGGATCATACAAACAGATGTTAGGAGTCAAGCCCATCATAATGGCAGTCTGAGCCATGTTCGATCCAATCATACCGGCTGCACCGACAATTGTAAGTTTTTCGTTTGTTATGAAGTTCATAGTCTGTCTATTTTTGATTACTTAATGAATTTTCTAAATGCAAAATTAACCATTAATTTGAATATTCAAATTTTCAAATATTTAATAAACTATAAATCACACCTGCTTTATTTTACGATCCCCTCTATTAATTGTCAACAACTTTTGTATATTTGCATGTGTCCTCTGCGCCTTGACAAAAGAAAAGGTACACTTATTACTTGTTCAAACACTTTTTACTCATTTATAAACCAGTCAGGATATATGAAAGAGCAAATCATCCGCCGGATAGAGTTATTGCGCTCTTATATGGCCGAAAACGAACTTTCTGCATTTATCATACCCGGTACAGATCCGCATACAAGCGAATACACTCCCGATCATTGGAAAGTACGCGAATGGATTTCAGGATTTACAGGAAGTGCAGGCACTGTTGTCATAACCAATGAAGATGCCGCGCTATGGACCGATTCACGCTACTTCCTTCAGGCAACCGAACAGCTTGAAGGCACCGGCATTAAGCTGAAGAAAGAACAAACGGCCGATACGCCAAGCATCAGCGAATGGCTGACGAATACACTTTATCCGGGTGCCGTTGTAGGTATTGACGGATGGGTGAACTCCATTTCCGAGACCGAAACGCTCAGTAATGAGCTGATGCAAGGAGGCATTGTGCTTGATGCCACCCATACCCCCATTGACGAAATATGGAATGATCGTCCGATGCTTTCAAAAGAACCGGTCTGCGAGCAGCCGCTTGAATATGCAGGCATTAGCCGCACAGACAAAATAGGTATGATTCTTGACGCACTTGTGCAATATGAGGCAGACGGAGTACTGCTCTCTTCACTCGATGAAATAGCCTGGACCTTGAACCTGCGCGGGAACGATGTACATTGCAATCCGGTTTTCGTAAGCTATCTGCTCATCACTTATGAAGAAACCGTCCTTTTCATTGACCCCGACAAGCTAACCCCCGAACTCAAATCGACACTGAAAGAACAGAAAATTGATACCGAGAGCTATACAGCCATCAGGGATTTTCTGAAAGACTATCCTTACAAGACATTGGCTGCAGACAGTACACACACAAGCTACGCCATTGCGCGACTTCTTAATCCACAGACCCGGCTGATACGTTGTACTTCACCGGTTGCCATGCTTAAGGCTGTAAAGAATAAAAGCGAGATAAAAGGATTCCGCCAAGCCATGCTGCGTGATGGAGTGGCAATGGTAAAATTCCTGAAATGGCTCGAAGAAGCCGTTCCACAAGGCGGACAAACGGAAATTTCAGTATCAGACAAACTTTACAGCCTGCGCGCTGAACAGCCGCTGTTCAAGGACATCAGTTTCGACACCATTGCCGGATATAAGGAACACGGAGCCATTGTACATTATGAAGCGACCCCCGAAACTGACAAGCCGCTGACTCCCGAAGGCCTGCTTCTGCTTGACAGCGGAGCGCAATATGTTGACGGAACCACCGATATCACACGTACCGTTGCATTGGGAGCATTGACCGATGACGAGAAGATAAATTACACATTGGTATTGAAAGGACACATCCAGCTTTCACGCGCATGCTTTCCGAAAGGCACCTGCGGCACTCAGCTTGACATACTGGCACGTGCGGCCATGTGGCGTGAGGGTATCAACTATTTGCACGGTACAGGTCACGGCGTAGGCTCATACCTGAATGTACACGAAGGGCCTCATCAGATACGAATGAACTACGTCCCTACTCCATTACAGCCGGGCATGACGGTTACCGATGAACCGGGCATCTATCAAACAGGCCGTTACGGCATACGCACGGAAAACACCCTGCTTGTAGTTCCTTATAAAAAGACAGAATACGGTGAATTTTATACTTTCGAGCCGCTCACTCTCTGCCCTATAGACATACGTCCTGTTATAGTAGAAATGCTCAACGATGAGGAAGTGACTTGGCTCAACGACTATCATCACCATGTTTACAAAAAACTCTCGCCCGTACTTGATGAAGATCATCGCACATGGTTGAAAGGGAAAACGGCACCGATCGCGCGTTAAGCTTAGACATACTATCACATATTTATTAAAGAAAGGAGGCTGATAGTCTCTTCCCTCCTGATTTTACACTTGCCAGTTGACTCTGCGGGTTTCCAACGAGCACTTAAATATAAATAAAAAAAACATTTTTATTATCAATATATTGATTTTATAAACTATATTTGTCTCAATAATTAAATAAAATAACACGAAAAGCTATGAAAGAATTAAAAGCGACATCATTATTATTAAGCGGATTATTCTTGCTGGGAAGTTGTAACAATATGAATAATACTACCAAAGGCGGTCTGTTAGGAGCCGGAGGGGGTGCTGCATTAGGAGCCATTATCGGCAGTATCGCCGGAAACGGGAAAGGCGCGGCCATCGGTGCGGCTATAGGTACGGCCGTAGGTGCTGGCGCGGGTGTCATTATCGGCAAGAAAATGGACAAGGCAGCCGAAGCAGCTCGCCAGGTTGAAGGAGCTCAGGTAGAACAGATAACGGATGCCAACGGATTGCAAGCCGTAAAAGTTACATTTGAGTCAGGAATTCTGTTCAATACCAGCAGCTCGGTGTTAAGTGCGTCAGCTCAAAGTTCTTTAAGCCAATTTGCCAACAATGTCCTGAAACCTAACTCAACTATGGATATCTCAATTAAAGGATATACAGACAATCAGGGATGGAAAAACAGCACGGCAGAGCAAAGTGCACAAAAAAATATTACCTTATCACAACAACGCGCGCAAAGTGTATCTACTTATCTGCTGAATTGCGGAGTTTTTTCATCACAAATAAAATCGGTTGAAGGATTAGGCGAAAGCAATCCTGTTGCCAGCAATGCGACAAAGGAAGGACAGGCACAAAACCGTCGTGTAGAAGTATATATGTATGCCAGCCAGCAAATGATTCAAGAAGCTGAAGCCGGAAGATAAAAAACGAATTTGTTTTTACTCCATAAAAAGCCGCAAGTTCAAGAATTTACAACTTGCGGCTTTTCTTGTCTATAAAATTTTTAATCACGGAAGCATTGAAGGGAACCTCCGCCTGTTCCGCCGGCCCCCTGCTGTTCGTGGCAGAAAGGTGCCACCAAAGAACGCCGGAAAACTCATAAGGCAATACGGGCCGGAAGAAACGGACTCTAAGCAATCCGGGCAATTTCTTCCTGAAAAGAGTACAGGCCAGGACAAACGCAAGGCCAAACGCAACTCATTTTCCCAACACCGAAACGTGAGTCCTTCAGACGTTTTTTCTATTCTTGCACTTGCCAGTCGACCATGGCGCATAATAATAAAAATCTTCAAAACATCTTATATACTATCTTTTTTATGCTAATTTTGCATACTGGTAATTCCTTTGCAGATAAAATATGCTACGCATAAAAAAGTTAGATATATTTGTCATAAAAAGTTTTATACTATTATTCATAGGCACCTCTTTTATCTGCCTCTTTATTTTCATGATGCAATTCTTGTGGAAACATGTAGATGAGATGGTTGGTAAAGGATTGAATATTATAGTTTTATCCAAATTCTTTTATTATTCGGCACTTGCATTGTGGCCTACATCCGCGCCATTGGCTGTTTTACTAGCCTCACTGATCACGTTTGGCAATTTTGGAGAAAGATTTGAATTATTGGCCATGAAAGCCGCCGGCATACCTTTGACAAAGGTTATGCGTCCGCTGATCATATTCATTACATTCATTGCATGCATCTCATTCTATTTTCAAAATGTCACAGGGCCCAACGCACAAGTAAAACTCTATACTCTGCTTTACTCCATGACGCAGACCTCACCGGAATTGGACATCCCTGAAAGTTCTTTCTATCAACTGGGAGAAAACGAAAAGGGGGTTAAATACAACTTATATGTACGTAAAAAAAACAAAAAAAACGGAATGCTATATAATGTAATAATATACAACTTTTCCGATGGATTTGAAAATGCACATATTATTATAGCAGATTCAGGCAAACTTGAGACTACAGCCGATAAAAAGCATCTCTACCTGTATCTATACAATGGCGAACAATTCGAGAATCTGCGTCAACAAAGCAATATGTCACAGAATGTTCCATATCGAAGAGAATCTTTTCATGACAAACAAACGCTCATTGAATTTGACTCCGACTTCAGTATGCAAGACGGAAGTTTCCTGAGCTCACAGGCCCCCAGCAAAAACATTTCACAGTTGCGTAACAGCATTGACTCACTGACACAACGGTATGACAGCATAGGCCGTAAGTATTATAAAGATGCCGTAAAGCACACTTATGCTGTCATTGAAATGACACAATACGATTCCATACAAAGAACAAAGGCTCAAATAACATCCCTAAATATGGACAGTCTGCTGGCTGTATCAAGTCAGACAAGCCTGAATGACATTTACTCAAAAGCAAAACGTCTCATAGAAAACGCCAGCAGTGACATGTATATCAAAACATTGACCATAAAAGAAGGTAACAGTTCCATTCGCAAACATAAAGTTGAATTATACAAGAAATTCACCCTTTCACTTGCCTGTATCATATTCTTCTTTATCGGGGCTCCATTAGGAGCCATAATCCGTAAAGGAGGATTGGGTATGCCTGTGGTTATTTCCGTCATCATATTCCTGATTTACTTTATTATAAACAGCATGGGAGAACGAGCTGCCAAGAACGGTGATTGGAACATGTGGTCCGGCATGTGGGTAAGCACCTTTGTCACTGCATCTCTGGGGATATTCTTTACATACAAGGCAAACAAGGATTCAAGTGTATTCAATGCCGATCTCTATATGGCAGTTATCAGAAAGATTTTCGGAATCAGAACCCCGCGCCATCTGTTCAAAAAAGAAGTTATTATTGAAGATCCTGACTATGAAAGAATAAGCGGCGATCTTGACGGAATGTGCAAGACATGCGAAGAATATGCCAATAACCAGCGATTGACCAAACTCCCCAACTACATCGAAATATATCTGAATAACGGAACCGATACTTTTGTGCGCGACCTGAGCAACAAACTAGAAGCTTTGGTCGAGGAATTGGGTAATGCCAAAGATTTTAAAGTTCTGCAAATAACCGGCAATTATCCTATCCTGACAACAGGATCTCACTTAAGCCCGTTCAAAAAAGAATGGCTCAACATTCTGACAGGAATAATACTTCCTGCCGGTATATTCATATATGTACGTATTTGTATGTTCAGAATCCGTCTGAACAGAGATTTGCAGCAAATAATAGTAACCAGTCGGGAGCTTCAGGAATATATACACTCAAAAAATCTCAAATAAAATGACCATGGACAAAATCAGACTCAATTCAATAGAAGAAGCCGTCAAAGACTTTCACCAAGGAAAGTTTGTAGTCGTTGTTGACGATGAAGATCGTGAAAACGAAGGCGACTTGATAATTGCTGCAGAAAAAATAACCGCAGAAAAAGTCAACTTCATGCTTAAGCATGCACGTGGAGTACTTTGTGCTCCAATTACCATATCACGTTGTAAAGAACTGGATCTTCCTCATCAAGTGGACGAAAACACATCAATGCTTGGAACTCCTTTTACTATAACTATTGACAAACTTGAAGGATGCAGCACCGGAGTGTCGGCAGCCGACAGAGCAGCCACTATACGGGCTCTGGCCGATCCAAAGTCAAAACCTGAAACATTTGGACGGCCAGGACATGTCAATCCGCTATATGCACAGGAAAAAGGAGTCCTCCGACGTGCCGGACATACCGAAGCATGCATAGACATGGCATGTCTGGCAGGTCTGTATCCGGCTGCAGCCTTAATGGAAATCATGAATGAAGACGGCACCATGGCCAGGCTGCCTGAATTACGCAAGTTTGCCGATAAATATGACTTGAAACTCATTTCAATAGCCGACCTTATTGCTTATCGACTCAAAGAAGAATCTATCGTAGAAAAAGGAGTTGAGGTAGATATGCCTACCGAATACGGGCACTTCCGCCTCATTCCGTTCAGACAAAAAAGCAACGGACTGGAGCACATCGCAATCATCAAAGGAACATTTACCGAAAATGAGCCCGCATTGGTGCGCGTGCATTCTTCGTGCGCTACCGGGGATATTTTCGGATCGTATCGTTGTGATTGTAGCGAACAACTACACAAGGCTCTGCGAATGATAGAAGAAGCTGGCAAAGGAGCAGTTGTTTATCTGAATCAGGAAGGTAGAGGTATCGGACTCATGGAGAAAATAAAAGCCTATAAACTGCAGGAAAACGGCATGGACACCGTTGATGCCAACATTTTTCTGGGACACAAAGCCGATGAACGCGATTACGGTGTAGGTGCGCAAATATTGCGCGAAATAGGCATTCGCAAAATGCGGCTCATTACAAACAATCCCGTTAAACGCGTGGGTCTGGAAGCATATGGACTGCAAATTGTAGAAAACGTTCCGGTAGAGGTTACTCCCAACCCATACAACGAGCATTATCTGCACACAAAAAAAGAAAGAATGGGACATACACTTCATTTCAATAAATAACATTTTTTAAAAACATTACGATTATGGATTCAATTACTCGTTCTTATGAACACTCTGCTCAACTGTCACTGTTTCGTCAGATATATCTTTGGATGGCAATGGCTTTGGCCATTACCGGATTCATGGCCCTGCTTGTAGCGGGATCTCCAGCTTTGCTTGGCATGATATTCAGCAGTAAACTGACATTTTTCGGCCTGATAATTGCAGAGCTGGCATTAGTCTGGTATTTGTCCGCACGCATCCGGCGAATGTCTTTTACCACGGCTACTTTGATGTTTATTTTCTATTCGATGCTAAACGGAGCCGTGCTTTCAAGTATATTCGTACTTTATACAGCATCATCCATTGCCTCTACATTCTTTGTTACTGCATGCACATTCGGAGTGATGTGTGTATATGGCTATCTTGCAAAGCGTGACCTTACTTCCATCGGCAACATCTGCCTGATGGCAGTCATCGGCCTTATCATTGCAGGTATTGTAAACATTTTCCTCCAAAACAACATGATGAGTCTTGTCATATCAGGTATTGGCGTACTCGTCTTTGTAGGATTAACAGCATACGATACTCAAAAAATCAAACAGATGTTGTTTACAGAAAGAACGGAAGTCAATGATTCCACCAAAAAGACAGCCCTGCTGGGTTCACTGACTCTTTATCTTGACTTCATCAATTTGTTTCTTTATTTACTGCGCTTTTTAGGAAACAGAAGGAACTAAGTGTATACAATTTTAAATGCAAACAAATATGAATCAACTATCAGATCGTCTGAACAGACTGTCCCCATCGGAGACTTTGGCAATGTCACAAAAGAGCAATGAGCTTAAGGCACAAGGTATTGATGTTATCAACCTGAGCGTGGGAGAACCAGATTTTAATACTCCCGAACATATTAAGGAAGCTGCCAAGAAAGCCATTGACGAGAACTATTCACATTACTCTCCTGTTGCCGGATATCATGGACTGAGAAACACCATTGTAGAAAAGTTGAAAAAAGAAAACAATCTGGATTATACAGCCAGCCAGATCAGCTGCTCCAATGGCGCAAAACAATGCGTATGCAATGTTGTTATGACACTTGTAGATGCCGAAGACGAAGTCATCATACCAGCTCCGTATTGGGTAAGTTACCCTGAAATGGTAAAACTGGCCGATGGAACTCCCGTTATCGTACGTGCAGGCATTGAACAAAACTTCAAAATCACACCGGATCAACTGGAGGCAGCTATTACTCCAAAGACCAAAGCACTGATTCTTTGCTCCCCGTCAAACCCTACGGGTTCTGTTTACAGCAAAGACGAGTTAAAAGGACTTGCCGAAGTATTGGCCCGTCATCCGCACGTATATATTATAGCTGATGAAATCTACGAACACATCAACTATATAGGCAAGCACGAAAGTATCGCCCAATTTCCCGAAGTTCATAACCGTGTAATAATCATCAATGGCGTGTCAAAAGCATATGCCATGACAGGATGGAGAATCGGTTTTGCAGCCGGTCCGGAATGGATAATCAAAGGATGCAACAAGCTACAGGGACAATATACCTCCGGCCCATGTTCTGTTTCACAAAAAGCAGCCGAAGCAGCATACAACGGTTCACAGGAAGAAGTAAGAAAAATGAAACAGGCTTTTAAACATCGCCGGGATCTGATTGTGAAACTTGCAAAAGAAATTCCGGGATTCGAGGTTAACGTTCCGCAAGGCGCTTTCTATTTGTTCCCGAAATGCGATGACTATTTCGGAAAGTCATACGGAGAACGCAAAATAGAAAATGCTGCAGACCTGACAATGTATCTTCTTGAAACAGGGCATGTAGCCTGCGTAGGCGGAGATGCTTTCGGAGCACCTGAATGCATCAGAATGAGTTACGCTACTTCTAACGAGAACATTATTGAAGCCATGCACCGTATCAAAGAGGCATTGGGCGCATTGAAATAAAGAAAATACAAAGTGGTTATATAATCCGGAAGAGCCCGCCCCTTACAAACCATTTCTTGGTTTTCATTTATTATTCATTTCACTGCAATGAAAAAGATTGTCATCGTTTGAAAAACATCTGGCAGGCGAGGATGCCGGTGCCGGCGGATAGGAAAAACAGTGCTTTTATGTATCAATGCCAACATGGAAGCAGGGATTGCGTGCCGGGCATAGCTTCTGGAAAGACTCAGCCTGCCGGATTCTGGCAGAGTATGTACAAAGGTTATTGGTATATGTACTCTTCAGTGAGAATGACAATAAGAATCAATCAGGGAAACAGAGGGGGATAATACTTTCAGGACTTGATATTCAAACTGAACTGAACACAACATGCACAAACGTTGAAAGTTTTACCAGCATGATAACAACCGTTTTCAACTATATTTTAAAGAACAAAAGAACAGAAACAAAACGGACATATCGCAGTAATAGTTCCATTACCGACTGGAAGCCGTACCTTTCTGCTCTGCAACCAAATGTTATCAGAATACTTACCATACAAGCTTTGTCGCAACCTGTCGCCACACGAAGCGTTTGGGCATAGCATTCACCGATATTCGTCTGGAATTTATAGACATGGATCTTAAAAAAACAAGCAACTTCCTCCTGCTAATGAAACCGGGAAAGTTGACAAACCATATTATCATGCTGTCAATAATCACAAACGAGTTGTCTCTATTGACTGGAAATATTGTATGATAGTAGCAATATGACACTTATTCATAGATTTATATGGGAACGAATGCCTGTAAACAAATCATAAATAAGGCACTATTGCCGCAAGCTTCATACTGTTAGAACCCTTTATCAGTATATAATATCCTTGGGGGGCTTCTGCTTTCAAAACTGTTATTAAATCATCGACATTATCAAAAGTATGTTGTGAATGACGGGTGATGCCAAATTCACTACCCACCAACCACACTTTGTCAAAGGTACACTCATCAAGCATATCCACTATTTTCTGATGCTCTTCTGCACTATGAGCCCCCAACTCTTTCATATCACCCAGAACAACCATTTTAGGTGCAACTTTCATTGTCTGAAAATTCTTCAAGGCCGCAACCATACTTGTCGGATTGGCATTGTATGCATCAATTATCAAATGATTATTGACCGTGTCTTCCAACTGTGAACGGTTGTTCGTAGGTACATATTCGGTCAGAGCTGCATCAATCTGCTGTGACGGCACTCCGAAATATAGCCCTGTGGTCACGGCAGCCAGCATATTATCCATATTGTATGAACCTATCAGATGTGTTGCCACTTCATGCCACATGGAATTTCCATGACACCAATGAAAATGCAGATAAGGATCGCACTCAACCACCTCACCACACACATTCAAGATAGCTCCATCCTTAGGGCTGCCATAACGAACAACGGCCAATCCATCGGATATCTCATTCAGGCATTTATTGTCATTATGCAGGAAAACGACTGACTTAGGCTTTGTACGTAAATAATCATACAGCTCACCTTTTTCCTTTATCACTCCTGCCAAAGATCCGAATCCTTCCAGATGAGCCTTGCCAACATTCGTAATAATTCCATAATCGGGTTCCACTATGTTTACAAGTTCACGAATATCTCCAGGGTGACTGGCTCCAATTTCAATTACAGCTATTTCATCTTCTGCAGTCAGACGCAACAATGTTAAAGGCACACCTATATGATTATTCAGATTGCCTTGCGTATACAGCACATGATATTTTTTCATTAAGACATGTGCAATAAGCTCTTTTGTCGTAGTCTTACCGTTTGTACCGGTAATACCGATAATTCGGATACCCAACTTCCTTCGATGGTAATTTGCCAGACGCTGCAGGGTTTTAAGCACGTCATCAACCAAAATAAACCGCTTATCCTGAGCTTCACAATATTCTTCCTCTTCTACTATGGCATAGGCACATCCTTGATCTAAAGCAGACTTTGCAAAAGCGTTTCCATTAAAATTGGCACCTTTCAATGCAAAGAACAAAGAATTTGGCAGGCAATGGCGGCTATCGGTAGTAATAACCGGATATTGCCGGTATATATGATATAAGGATGATATTTCCATAAAAGCCCATTTACACTAATTACATACAAAGATAAGGCAAAAAACAGAAACAAAAACGTTCTAAAATCAATTATTGTATGTACTTTTGTAATATAAAACAAGCATTCAGATGAACCGGTTTTCCCTTAACTTAAACGGCAACCTATATGAATTATCCTCTCCAAAGGTTATGGGGATATTAAATGTCACTCCTGATTCTTTTTATACCGGGAGCAGGAAACAGACAGAAGAAGATATAAAATCTCGCTGTCGGGAAATTAACAAAGAAGGAGGAGACATCATTGATATAGGCGCATATTCTTCACGCCCCGGTGCTGAACATATTTCGGCGGAAGAGGAAAAAAGGCGTCTGCGTTTTGGCCTGGAAATACTACGCAATGAATATCCCGATTCTTTAGTTTCTGTCGATACATTCCGCGCCGACATTGCCGAGATGTGCGTAAAGGAATACAATGTAAATATCATCAACGATATATCGGCAGGAGAAATGGACAAAAAAATGTTCAATACTGTTGCCAACCTGCAGGTGCCATACATCATGATGCATATGAAAGGTACGCCACAGGACATGCAGAAAAACCCTCAATATACCAGCCTGATGAAAGAAATCTTCATGTATTTCTCCGAAAAAATATACAAACTTCACGAAATGGGAGTAAATGATCTCATTCTTGATCCGGGATTCGGTTTTGGCAAAACACTAGAGAACAATTATGAACTGATGAACCATCTCGAAGAATTCAGTTTGTTTAACCTGCCTGTACTTGTGGGTATATCAAGAAAGTCCATGATATGCAGATTACTGGGAAACACCCCGCCGGAAGCACTGAACGGAACGACAGCTTTAAATACGATAGCCTTACTAAAAGGAGCTAATATATTAAGAGTACACGATGTAAAAGAAGCTGTAGAAACAGTAAGAATCGTAACAGCATTGAACGCCAAATAATATAAAACCATATTATACTACAAAATGCAATTCAATATAGGAATAAAAGATATCATTGACATCCTCTCAGTAGCCCTGCTGCTTTATTATGCTTACAAATTCATGAAAGAATCAGGTTCTGTAAAGGTTTTTACAGGAGTATTGATATTTGTACTGCTTTGGTTATTGGTGGCACAGATACTTGAAATGAGGCTTTTGGGTGCCATCTTTGACCAACTGGTCAAAGTAGGCGCTATCGCCCTCATTATCCTGTTTCAGGATGATGTGCGCCGTTTCCTGCAAGCCTTAGGTTCCCATGAAAAAGCAAACCGCCTATTCCGTCTATTGACTGGAAACAGTAAGAAACAAGAGATAGACCGCTCTGAAATCATGCCTATCGTAATGGCCTGTCTCAGTATGAGTAAACAAAAAGTAGGAGCACTCATGGTCTTTGAAAGAACAATTTCCCTCAATGAGATCATTCTTACCGGTGATGAAATCAATGCGAACATGAATCAGCGCCTAATTGAGAACATATTTTTCAAAAACAGTCCTCTGCATGACGGAGCTATGATAATCCGTCATATGCGCATTACTTCCGCAGGTTGTATATTACCGGTATCACACAGCCTTGATATCCCAAAAAAACTCGGATTACGCCACCGCGCAGCATTGGGAATATCTCAACAAACAGATGCATTAGCTGTAGTTGTATCGGAAGAAACAGGAGGAATATCCATAGCATATAAAGGAGAATTCCATCTGCTCCTTTCTGCGGAAGAGCTTGAAAGCTTCCTCACAAAAGAATTGAACTGACACTCTGATATTATCTTCAGCAAATAATAAACGGCATCTGTTCCCATGTCGGGTTTTTATGCCTTACATTAGGACAGGATAATACATCTTGTACCTCTAAGAGGGAGTTACAGGCAATTTCTTAGATCCAAAATCAAAGCGCAAAAATCCAATCCATCCCCGCCAAGAGCAACTGACAATACAAAAAAAGAAAAAAGAGGTTCGAATCCCTCTGAAATACTGATCTTGTGTTGCAATGCACTACCAAGTAACTCCGGAACAAAGGCCGCAAATTTTTGTGCCGTCGCAAAAGAAGACGGCAAGAAAAGAAACCGCCTCGTCAGTGTGCGTAAGTCAGCCAGCCCTCTCCCGCAGACTCAGGCGCGACAGTACCGGAAGCGGGAAGTACCTGTGGAATAAGGCTCACCAAATGTCCATGACACGGACTGACATACCGGTACGTGCGGGCGGACGAAAGCGGGTAACCAGCGAGAAACGCAGTCAGGCTGGTGCTGCCGTACAGGGAGACGGGGTGAAGACCATGACAAAGGACAACTACAGCGGGTTCTCCTCACACAGAAAAATCACGGAAGCATTGAAGGGAACCTCCGCCTGTTCCGCCGGCCCTGCTGTTTGTAGAAGAAAGGTGCCACCAAAGAACGCCGGAAAACTCATATGGCAATGCAACTTCCCTTTTATGCAACAAGGAATATTCCTGATGAAAAGCTGTCACGAATCACCGTAATTTTTACGGGTTTATACATAAATTTTAATTAGTCTATACAAGAAAGACATTAACTCCTCTAAGTTGTGCTCTGAACTGTTCTATTTTTCGCATTTTATCTTATGGTCACGGACAGACACCGCAGGAAGAAATCCTCTGGACTCCATAGAGTGAACCGTAGTGGACAAGGGAAGACAACCCTCCTCATCCAAATGAATGGTTAACATTTTTCAACATCGCTCTCTATTTTTACAATACCAAAACACACTGGCACGTCAGCAAGAGGATTATTTTGAAAAGCCCACAGGTTTTACAAGCAAACCGTACAGGCAGAGGCTTGCACGTCCCGTTTTGTTGAGCAAAACGATACTTCTCT
>CAYUIJ010000016.1:0-1738 GCA_964444735.1 uncultured Bacteroides sp.
AAAAGTATGAAGATAGTAGGCCTGTCATTACGGTTCGTGCGGCAAAGATAGGCAAAAACTTTAAAACGCAAAACAAACCGCGGGAAAAAACGTATCTTTGCGGCATAACCTATAATACAACACACATGGCAAACAAGAATCTGAACAGGGCCAAGGCGGCCAAGAACGATGAGTTCTACACCCGTCTGGAAGACATCGAGCGCGAGCTGGCGCATTACCGGGAGCATTTCAGGGGAAAGACCGTGCTGTGCAACTGCGACGACCCGCGCGTAAGCAACTTCTTCCGGTACTTCGCGTACAACTTTGAGTTTCTCGGCCTGAAGCGGCTGGTTACCACATGCTACAAGAACCGAAATATGGATCTGTTCAGCCGGAACGACTCGGAGCGGGCGGTGTACCTGGTTTACGATGGAGACAGGAACGGGAACCGCGTGCCGGACGCGGAGGAGATCGGCGTGAGGCCCCTAAAGGGAGACGGCGACTTCCGCAGCCCGGAGTGCGTGGAGCTCCTCAGGGAGGCCGACATCGTGGTGACCAACCCGCCGTTCAGCCTCTTCAGGGAGTATGTGGCGCAGCTGGTTGAGTACGGCAAGAAGTTCCTGATTATCGGCAACAAGAACGCCATTATATACAAGGAGGTATTCCCGCTCATCAAGGAAAACAGGATATGGATAGGCCACCGGTCCGTCAATTCCGACTTCTGGATGCGCGTCCCCGATGACCAGCCGTATGAAAAGATTGTCAACGGCATCCGGCTGAAACATATCATGGCCTGCTGGTTCACCAACCTTGACATCCGGAAGCGGCACGAGGAGCTGATCCTCTTCAGGTGTTACACTCCGGAGGAGTATCCCAAGTACGACAATTACAATGCCATAGAGGTATCCCGCACGGCGGATATCCCCTGCGACTATGACGGCGTGATGGGCGTGCCGATCACGTTCTTGGACAAGTACAACCCCGCGCAGTTTGAGATACTAGGGATTGACGGCGGCGACAGGGGCGTGTCATACGGAGTAGGCGCGTCCCTTACGAAAGAGGAATGCTCCGCGCTGTTTGCGGAGAACAAAGGCTTCCGGCGCGGAAAGCTCTGCTACCGTGACGCAGACGGCAGACTGCGGATATGTTACAGTCGCATTCTAATCAAAAAACGACAGTCATGGAGATAGATTTGAAACCGGTAAAGATACGTGACTTGGTTGACGGGTACGTCAACGACCCCGACAAGGGAGTCACCGGATACGGCGGACGGCTCGACATACGTCCGCCCTACCAGCGGGAGTTCCGGTATGATACGAAGCAGCAGCAAGCTGTCATTCATACCGTTATGAAACGTTTTCCCCTTAACAGCATGTATTGGAGCGCAGGGGAAGACGGCAAGTACGAGATGATCGACGGGCAGCAGCGCACCTTGTCTGTCTGCGGGTTTTACACCCATGATTTCAGCATAGAAGACGAGGAGCGTCGCACGCGCTACTTCGGAACCCTGACCAATGAAGAACAGGAAAAGTTCTTGGACTATGACCTGATGGTGTATTTCTGCAAGGGTACCGACAAGGAAAAACTGGACTGGTTCAGGGTCATCAATATCGCAGGGGAAAAACTGCTTGAACAGGAGCTTCTCAATGCCGTCTATGCCGGGCCGTTTGTGACGGACGCGCGCCGCTATTTCTCGAAGAAAGGATGCCCGGCCTACAAGCTCGGGAGTGACCTCCTGAACGGCGTTGCCATAGAGCAG
>CAYUIJ010000016.1:1748-28683 GCA_964444735.1 uncultured Bacteroides sp.
CTGGACTGGGGCGGGATGTACGACGAATTCAGCGACGGCACGTATGACACCGCCATGCTGGAGGAGCGGATCAGCGCCCTGATGGAAGACGATGAAATCATAAAGAAAGCAGGCATTTATCGTTATGTCTTGAGCGGGAACCTGCAGGACCTGAGTTTCCGCACTTTCGACAAGAAGCAGAAGCGCGAGGCCTACGAACGCCAGAAAGGCATTTGTGTGCATTGCGGCAAACACTTCGAACTGGAAGAAATGGAAGCCGACCACATCAGGCCTTGGAAAGAAGGCGGCACTACCGTGCCTGAGAACTGCCAGATGCTTTGCCGGAATTGCAACCGGATCAAAGGCGGAAAATGATTGTGCGCAGTTCCAAAGAGCCCGCACGGCACTTTCATGCAGGGGGGGGAAGCTTTTCCCGAAAAACAGTGCCCGGAAGATGGCATCTGTAAATCCGTTCGGATTACCGGTACAGGCAATCCGGACGTCATCACTTCACGGGCTTTCAAACCGGTCAGAACACCCATCCAAAACGAGGAGCTTTCAAGTTTTCCTACCCACATGCCGAAGACTTCCTTCAGGCTGCCCTGTTTCAGGCCGCACAGAGGCTTGACGGTACCGTTTATAATCTTTCCGTTATCCCGTGCCTTGAAGACGATCCCGTCTGTCCGGACTATGAGACAGGCCGGCTCAAACCAAGGCGGGAACCTGCACGGCCGAAAGATACGGCAGGCTGAATGCCATGATTCGGGCATCAGACATCCCCTCCTCCGGTTCCGATAAACACAGGATGTTACTCTATAAGCACAGGAACAACGGAGACATTTCTCAGACTGACTATCCGATGGCTAAAAGAATATGGCATCCATGCAACATTACCAATGCCCCTTTTTCTTGCAGTGCCTATCAGAACTCTGCATTATGAGGAGTGCGTGGGAAAGGTATGACGTCACGTATATTGGTCATGCCTGTCACAAAGAGCAGCAAACGCTCAAATCCCAAGCCAAATCCTGAATGTGGGCACGAACCGTACTTACGGGTATCCAAATACCACCACATGTCTTTCATCGGGATATTCAATTCTTTGATACGATCCAGCAACTTGTCATAATCAGCCTCACGCTCTGATCCTCCAATGATTTCACCGATCTTCGGGAACAGTACATCCATAGCGCGGACTGTTTTCCCATCTTCATTCTGCTTCATATAAAAAGCCTTGATCTCTTTCGGATAATCGGTCAGAATCACCGGACGCCTGAAGTGATCCTCCACGAGGAAACGCTCATGCTCTGAGGCCAAATCAACTCCCCAATACACCGGGAACTCGAACTTGTGGCCTTTGGCTGCGGCTTCTTCAAGAATCCTAATGCCTTCTATATAAGACAAACGTACAAAATCATCTTTCAATACTCCTTGCAGACGCTCAATCAGACCTTTGTCAAACATGTCGTTCAGGAACCTCACATCATCATAACAATTGTCAAGAGCCCAGCGTACACAATATTTTATGAAATCCTCGGCCAAATCCATATTGTCGGTAATGTCATTGAATGCCACTTCGGGTTCTATCATCCAGAATTCGGCAAGATGACGCGGGGTATTGGAATTCTCGGCACGGAACGTAGGGCCAAAGGTATAGACAGCCCCCAACGAGGTTGCGGCCAGTTCACCTTCGAGCTGGCCGGAAACAGTCAGACTGGCCTGTTTCCCGAAAAAATCATCATCATAAATAATTGATCCATTCTCATCCTTTTTCAAGTCATAGAGGTTCAGTGTGGTAACCTGAAACATCTGACCGGCGCCCTCACAATCGGAAGCTGTGATAAGCGGAGTATGGAAACAGAAGAAGCCTTTGTCATGAAAATATTTATGAATGGCATAAGCCATGTTATGGCGGATACGGAATACTGCCCCAAAGGTATTTGTACGTGGACGCAGATGCGCAATCTCACGAAGAAATTCCATAGAGTGCCCTTTCTTTTGCAATGGATAAGAGTTATCACATGTACCCAGGATTTCAATTTCCGTTGCCTGTATCTCCACAGCCTGCCCCGAGCCTACAGACTCTGCCAGAATTCCGTTCACACTCAGGCAGGCTCCGGTAGTTATTTGCTTCAGCAGCTCTGTACCGAACTTCCCGACATCTACCACCACTTGCACATTATAGATAGTAGATCCGTCATTTATAGCCACAAAATTGACTTGTCTGCTACCGCGGCGAGTGCGTACCCATCCTTTCACATTGACCTTAGCACAGACATCGGTACGTTTCAAAAGGTCCGCGACTTTTGTTCTACGAATGTTCTCCATTTATAACAGGTGTTAGTTCCGGTTTATTCAAATGCTCCCATGCGAAGCATATTTACTTCTTTCTCGGTCAGATATCTCCATTGTCCGCGACGAAGATTCTTCTTTGTCAGTCCGGCGAAGAACACGCGGTCAAGTCTTATTACCTTATAGCCCAACGATTCAAAAATACGGCGTACAATACGGTTCTTTCCGGAATGGATCTCAATGCCCACCTGTGACTTGTCGGTATCAGAGACATAGCTGATTTCATCTGCATGAACCTCGCCATCCTCAAACGTAATGCCGTTTGCAATCTGATCCATATCGGCTTTTGTCACATCCTTGTCACAAAACACATGGTATATCTTCTTTTTCAGATACTTCGGATGAGTAAGCTTTGAAGCCAGCTCGCCATCATTTGTAAGCAACAGCACGCCGGTCGTATTGCGGTCAAGACGTCCTACCGGATAGATGCGTTCCTTGCATGCGTCCTTCACACAATCCATCACTGTTTTGCGCTCGCCCGGATCATCAGACGTAGTAACGCAATTCTTCGGCTTATTGAGCAGCACATATACCTTACGCTCAATGCTTACCGGCTTGTCACGGAACCTCACCTCATCACTCCGTTTGATTTTTGTTCCAAGTCCGGTAACTACCATACCGTTTACACTTACCGCTCCGGCAGTGATGAATTCATCAGCCTCACGGCGTGAGCATACTCCGGCATTGGCAAGGAACTTGTTCAGACGAATCGGTTCGTTCGGGTCGGTGAGTACGTCTTTATATTCAAACTGTTTCTTCTTGCTGTATTTTGCATTGGGATCATAGTCGGCAGTGCGGCGAGGACGCGCATTACCTCCTTGCTGGCGATAGCCTGATCCCTGGCCGTATGAGTTTCCACGGCCGTTATTATAACCGCCGTTGTTCTGGCGAAAGTAATTCCGGCGCGGACGCTCATCACCATTATCCCAACGGTTCCCGTCCGGCTCATTATAATCTCTGTCATGATTGTCCGGACGCCACTGACGCTGTTCATGACTGTTATTACGGAAATTAGGTTTATAGCTACGCTGGTTGTTACGGTATCCTCCGCCATAACGATCTCCTCCGCGATAACCGGAATTGCCATCACTGTGATATACAGGTGAATCGCTTCCACCTCCCATGCGCGGATTACGAGGACGGGATTCAGCTTCCCCATTGCCAGATTCGTTATTGGCAGAGCGCACAAAACGCGGACGACGAGGGCGCTCATCGCGATTATAGGTTCCGCCGCTGTTATTATAACGGCTTGAAGAAAGACGTGAACGGTTCTCTGAACCATCCTCGCGATTGTGATTCACCTTTCTATACTCTCTATTAAAAACACGTGATTCTTCACGATCGGCATTTGCATTCTCTCCCGAATTCTCCTGCCATTTTTCAACATCTGTACTCATGAGTCTTAGTATTTATATTATCATAATTTTATTCTCTCCCTAAGCGGGATGATTCCTTACATTCCTGTATAATTGCGAGGAGTGATGGCACGAAGTGCCATCTTGATGTCTTCACTCACATTCAGTTGTTCTATAAAGTCTTTTATTGATTTCTCTGTTATTGTCTGGTTTGTCCTGGTCAAAGTCTTTAAGGCCTCATACGGATGAGGATACGCCTCACGGCGAAGAATGGTCTGAATGGCTTCGGCCACCACACTCCAGCAATTATCCAAATCACGGTTAATGGCATCCTCGTTCAATAGTAACTTACGCAATCCTTTCAACGAGCTTTGTATCGCAATGCAAGTATGTCCGAAAGGGACGCCTATGTTACGGAGCACGGTAGAATCGGTCAAGTCACGCTGCAGACGCGAAACCGGAAGTTTGGCCGCCAAGTGCCCGAAAATGGCATTGGCCATACCCAAGTTGCCTTCGGCATTCTCAAAGTCAATCGGATTGACCTTATGGGGCATGGCACTTGAGCCCACCTCCCCGGCCTTAATTTTCTGCTTGAAATATTCCATTGAAATATACATCCAGAAGTCACGGTTCATGTCAATCATGATGGTATTGATACGCTTCATTGCGTCAAAGACGGCTCCCAGACAGTCGTAGTTTGAAATCTGGGTAGTATACTGCTCACGTTCCAATCCGAGCTTTTCGGTTACAAACTTGTTTCCGAAAGCTTTCCAGTCATATTCGGGATAAGCCACGTGATGTGCGTTCAGGTTACCGGTTGCGCCTCCGAATTTGGCGGTAACCGGACAATTTTTCAACACCTCGAGCTGACGCTCCAAGCGGTATACAAACACCATAATCTCTTTTCCCAAACGGGTAGGAGAAGCAGGTTGTCCGTGTGTTTTTGCCAGCATGGGGACACTGGCCCACTCCTCGGCATAAATACCCAACTGTGCAATCAGTTCTTCAATCTGAGGATAATATACCTCTTTCAGGGCATCCTTGATTGACAAAGGAACGGATGTATTGTTGATATCTTGCGAGGTCAGCCCAAAATGAATGAATTCCTTATAGGCTTCCAGTCCGCCAGTCTTGTCAAACCGCTCTTTAATGAAATATTCGACAGCTTTCACGTCATGATTGGTCACGCTCTCAATTTCCTTTACACGCACGGCGTCTGCCTCAGAGAAATTTCTGTATATGTTGCGGAAAGTCTCAAACATCTGACGGTCTACTCCTTTCAATTGCGGAAGAGGCAGCTCGCATAATGCAATAAAGTATTCTATTTCAACCTGCACGCGGTATTTTATAAGCGCATATTCTGAGAAATAAGAAGCCAAGACTCCCGCTTTGCTTCTGTAACGTCCGTCAATCGGTGAAATAGCCGTAAGAATATCAAGCTCCATAAACAATTTTAATAGGATAATTATCAGACTGCAAAAATAGTGCTTTTTATTGATTGTCTTAATACCAAACCAAGAACTTTCTTTAAAAAAGTCATAATCCGCCTCCTTTCCCTGCCATAGTCTTGCAAACGTGACAATGTTCCGGACATAAGACAGTATCTCCTATTCATCACCGGCCTGTCCGGAAAACAATGAACGTATCACATCAACTGCATTCCCTTGTCTGATCCGGCCAGGATCCGGTATCGCCTTAAAACAGAAATCTCATGATGTCATTGAAGTTTGCCCAAATCAGCAACAGGAATAAAGCGGACATTCCCACCATCTGGGCACGTTCCATGAACTTATCGCTCGGCTTACGGCGCGCCACAATCTCATAGATAAGAAACAGCACATGCCCGCCATCAAGGGCCGGGATAGGCAGGATGTTCATAAAGGCGAGAATGATAGAGAGGAATGCGGTCATCTCCCAGAAACGGAGCCAGTCCCATTCGGAAGGGAATATGCTTCCTATCGTTCCAAAACCTCCCAGACTTGAAGCCCCCTCCTTGCTGAACACATACTTCATGTCACTTACATAGCCTTTCAGCACATTGATACCGTGACTAATTCCCGCAGGGAAAGAAGCCAGAAAACCGTATTCCGTCTTATGAAGTTTATAATATGATGACACAGGACAAGCCGCTACGCCGGCAATAAAGGTTGAATCAAGCCTCATCTGTAAAGTATCGGCCATTCCGTTTCGAACCACACTCAAGGTCACCTGCTGATACTCTGCCATATTTGCCGTGTTCATTGCAGCCTTGTTTTTCAAGGATGCCAGTCCGGACTGAAAATCATTCCATGAATTCACAGGCTGTCCGTTCAGAGCAATCAGACTGTCGCCTTTCTGCAATCCGGCAAGCGCAGCCACAGAGCCGGGCAATACGGAATCAACCTTTGCGGGAATCAGCACATCAACGAAGACCGGCACTTCCTTACCTGCCGTAAGCAGGCTCAAATCGGCCGGAATATATACAAGGGCCTCCTTGCCATCGCGCATTACCGTCACGACCTTGGCGTCTACGATGTCACGGATCATATCCATTCCATAACGTTCAAAGGCCTTGTCATCGGCACGCAACAGGATATCTCCGTCACGGAACCCTATTCCCCTGGCACGTTCGTTGAATTTCATTCCATAACTCATCTCAGAAAGAGCATAATACTGATCGCCCCACTTGAAAAGAACCATAGAATAGATGAACAGTGCCAGCAGGAAGTTGAACAGCACGCCTCCAATCATAACCAGCAAGCGCTGCCATGCAGGCTTGGAACGGAACTCCCACGGCTTGGGAGGCTGTGCCATCTGTTCCTTGTCCATCGACTCGTCTATCATTCCGGCTATTTTCACATATCCTCCCAAAGGCAGCCATCCTACTCCATACTCCGTATGGCTGTTTTTTGGCTTATACCGAAACAGGGCAAACCATGGATCAAAAAACAGATAGAATTTCTCTACACGTATTTTAAACAAACGCGCAAAAAGATAATGTCCTCCCTCATGGATAATAACCAGCAATGACAAAGACATCATCAACTGTAGCGCACGAATCAGAAAAGTTTCCATTATACACCTCAAAATTAAAAAATTACTATTTAATCATTTCCTCCGCCAGATGCCGCACCTCGGCATCGGTCTGCACATAATCGTCGTATGTGGAATCCTGCACAAAGGTAGCCTTTTGCATGGCTTTTTCAATCACGTCACTCATGCCCGTGAATGAAATCCGGTCATGCAAGAATGCGGCCACAACCACTTCGTTGGCGGCATTTACGATACAAGGCATGTTTCCTCCGCGATGCAGGGCTTCATAAGCCAGGCCCAAATTACGGAAACGTCCGGCATCGGGTTTCTCAAATGTAAGACTTCCCGTCTTGGTAAAGTCAAGACGCTCAAAAGAGGAATGGACACGTCCGGGGTAAGAGAATGCATACTGAATGGGCAGACGCATGTCGGGCACACCCAGCTGGGCCATCACGGCGCCGTCCTCAAACTGCACCATGGAGTGAATGACCGACTGCGGATGAACCACTACCTCAATCTGCTCCGGACGTACATCGAAAAGCCATCTGGCTTCTATGACTTCAAACCCCTTGTTCATCATTGAGGCCGAGTCAATGGTAATCTTTGCTCCCATTTTCCAGTTCGGGTGTTTCAAAGCCTGCTTTTTGCTGACTGTTGCCAGCTGTTTCTTTGTATAATGACGGAAAGGCCCTCCCGATGCGGTAAGAATTATCTTCTCTACCTTATTGTCATGTTCGCCCGACAAGCACTGAAACACTGCCGAGTGCTCTGAATCGACAGGCAGAATGACGGTATTGTACCTACCGGCCATTTTTTTGATAAGGTCACCTGCCACAACCAATGTTTCTTTATTTGCCATTGCAATGACTTTCCCGGCCTTAATGGCATTTATGGTAGGCCTCAGTCCGGCATATCCCACAATGGCAGTCAGCACCATATCAACAGGAGTCTCCCCCACCACCTGACATAACGCATCCTCACCTGCGTAAACCCTGACAGGCAAACCCTTCAAGGCCTCTTTCAACTCACCGTATTTCTGCGGATTGGCTATAACCACAGCCTCCGGCATGAACTTACGTGCCTGTTGTATAAGAAGTCCTACTTTATTATTGGCCGTCAGCACATAAGCCTCATACAAATCCGGATGCTCCTCTATCACCTGAAGTGCCTGCGTGCCAATAGAACCCGTAGAACCTAATATTGCTATCCGCTTCTTCATATTGTCTATTCAAATCTTGGTCTGTAAAAATTCTATATATTGCCGGGTATTCAAAGGCCCGCCTCTGTGCCAAAGCTCAAAATGAGGATGAGTCCCTGTACCCGGCTGTCCGCCGGTATTTCCAACCGGCGCGATAGCCTCTCCGGCCTTTACCTTGTAATCCGTGCTTTTCAAAAAACTCCCTGTATGCCGCAATTGAACATCATCTGAAGTACATCCGCTAAAGATTACGGCGCCATCTAAGGCTGCCAGTATGCTTTCATCGGGATCGGCCGCAATATCTACCCCGGAATGTCTGTTCCGGGGATCAGAACCGGCCGGGATCGGCCTATGTGCAGAACGATAAAAAACAACGCCGTTCATTACATTACCCCGTTTATAATCCGACAGATTACATTTCTCCCGCTCTTCATACTCATTGCGAAAGGCTTCTTCATCCAGCAATCCCCAGGGCATTGTACGGCAAGCGGATCCACTGAATGAACCGGGTTCAGTCTCACTTCGCCTTTTATAATATCTCGTATGTTCATAATATATAAGCACTGCCGTCTCAACAGCAGATCCGGCGAACCGGCTCTTAATGCATCAACGACAGCCTGTTTTCGCGCCTCGCTACTCATATAGCCCGGCAAACAATTACGAAGAGGAACAAAAGAAACAATCAGCGCAGCTATAAGAAGCAAAACGGCAAAAACAGACGAAAGTACCGATAAGCCGTTCGGTTTTGAGACGCAAGACCCCGGTACTTCTTCCAACGTATTTCCGCCAATTACCGTCAGTTCATACTTAAACCTGAAACTCTTCCCAAAAAAGCGTATTCCCATAGCCATTGTATTCCTTTAATCAAGCGCTAACCGTCCAAAGAATCAAAATCCAGCAAGCCTTCCGGAAGATCCAGTAACATAAAACGCCTTTCATGATTCAATTCTACTATAAACTCCTCATGCGCGGGCACCAGAATCTCATCATTCTCACGTTTTATGACAAACAATACATTCATCGTGGAATCATCCACATGCTCAATGACTCCCAGACAACCGTGACTCACGTCTTCTACAGCAAAACCAATAAAATAGCTCCACGAAAAACCGCCTTCCGGTTTTTCTTTTGCCAAATGTACCGGAAAATAGACTTCTATATTGGTAAAACGCCGTGCCTGTTCTGCTGTATCAATCCCTTCAAATCTGACTAACGCCACATTATCTGACTTAAATCTGTATTCCTCAATAAAGAACGGTACAAGAATGCCCTCCATCATGCAAATAAGATAATCACAGTCTACACGGTCAAATATATCATCTGTAAAAAAAAAGGCAATCTCTCCCTTTACCCCATGCGGCCTGGTCAGCATGCCTATTTTATATACTTCTTCTTTTCTTATCATGCAATACGAGTTATACCGGCTCCCAAATCATTCAAGCGTTGTTCTATATTCTGATAGCCCCGGTCAATCTGTTCAATATTACTGATACGGCTTATGTCATCAGCACTCATCGCCGCTATCAGCAATGCAATGCCCGCACGGATATCGGGCGAAGCCATATTCCCTCCATGCAGGCGGAACTTGCGGTCGTGTCCGATAACGACAGCACGATGAGGATCACACAAGATTATCTGTGCCCCCATATCAATCAGTTTATCTACAAAGAACAGACGGCTTTCAAACATCTTCTGATGAATCAGCACACATCCTTTTGCCTGGGTCGCAACAACCAGCAATACGCTCAGCAAGTCGGGTGTCAATCCCGGCCATGGAGCATCAGCCAAAGTCAAGATCGAACCATCCATAAACGATTCTATCACATAATGCTCCTGTTCGGGCACGAATATATCATCTCCCCGCTGTTCCAGATTGATGCCTAACCTTTTGAAACTTTCCGGGATAATGCCCAGATTGTCATACGACACACCTTTAATGGTTATTTCACTCTGTGTCATCGCCGCCATTCCGATGAAGCTTCCCACTTCAATCATATCGGGAAGAATGGTATGCTCACATCCATGAAGGGATTCTACTCCTTCTATAGTCAATAGATTGGAAGCTATACCGCCAATCTTGGCTCCCATCCGGTTCAGCATTTTGCAAAGCTGCTGCAAATAAGGCTCACAAGCGGCGTTATATATCATCGTTGTGCCATGAGCCATCACCGAAGCCATAATTATATTGGCCGTACCGGTAACCGATGCCTCATCAAGCAGCATATACGTGCCTTTCAACTCATCGGCTGTAATGACATAGGCTTTCAGCTCAGAATCATAAACAAACCTGGCCCCCAGCTTCTGAAAACCGAAAAAATGCGTATCCAATCGGCGGCGCCCTATCTGATCCCCGCCCGGCTTGGAATATACAGCCCTTCCGAATCTTCCCAACATAGATCCTATAAGCATTACGGAACCGCGCCATTTGGCGCACTTTTTCAAGAAAGCGTCACTTCCGGCGTAATCCATATCTATGTCATCTGCCTGAAAGCTGTATGAGCCGGGCCCTTCCTTAGCCACCTTTACTCCCATATCCCGAAGCAACTGTATGAAATTATTCACATCCAATATGCTGGGTATATTATGAATTGTCACCTTTTCCTCTGTCAATAATGTCGCACAAAGAATTTGAAGGACTTCATTCTTTGCGCCTTGAGGAATAATATCTCCATGCAAGCGATGCCCGCCTTCTATCACAAATGCTGCCATTGGTATACCGGTTTATAAGTTGCCTAATGTTTTCTCTTCTGATTGTTGGAATTATTGTTTGCGCGTTTACGCTGGGCAAACTGCCGCTGTTGCTGCGGCACGCTGATATCCAGATGAAGATCGTTCCCGTTCAGGCATATTTTTCCTTCTGACATCTCACGGATATCATCAAATATCTTCTGATCCTCTACCGTGTCTTTGTTCCAAGTAATATAATCTTTTTTCATGTGACTGGCAATCATCCGTATCAGCTGGCTTTTTCCATTCCCATCAGGAAGCTCTGCGGCTTTCTGTATCAGCAACTCAATTGCCCGGCCATAATGCCTGTAACGTATATGACCGGCAGAATAAGGAATCCGTTCCGGCTTTATTGTCAGATTATCAGGCTTTACAATCTCATAAGGATAATCAATATCCAGTCTAAAGTCAGACATAATGGCCAAATGATCCCATAATTTATGTTTGAAATCCGGAATGTCCCGTAAATGGGGGAACATGCTCCCCATGATATTCACAATTGTATTGGCACAGCGCTGGCGTTCGGCTCTGTCTTTGATGGTCATTGCATAATCAACCATATTCTGCACACTCCTTCCATATTCAGGAAGTGCCATCTTCTTTCTCTGGGTGTTGTAATTATAACTTTGAGTCATTTTTTGTGTTCCGGAATTATGTTCATAATAATTTTTTAGGAGTCGACGCTACAAACTCTTTCAAATAAAAAGGTTCAAAATAAGCAATATCTTCAAATCTGCCTTCCGCATAGGCTCTTTCAGCTAACGGAAACATCCACTCGGCCAAAGGATGGATACCGTCTATGAAACGCGCGTTGGCATGCTGAATCTTTTCCCTGCACTTTGCGGATCCGTTCCCGAAAAAACAGACAGGGCTTTTATCAAGCAGATCCTCATAGGAATGCCCGTCTATAATATCTGCCGAAACCTCACGAACCGGACGTAAAGCTCTGTCATAAACAGCCGCATAGACTTCCATTCTGCGGGCATCAATCATCGGACAGAACAAAGCGTTCTCTGCCAGTTCATCTCCCAGCAACAAAGGAACGCACATTACTTTTAAAGTGGGTAGTCCTATTAACGGGATATTGCGTCCATAACAAATTCCTTTGCCCATTGACACTCCTATACGTAACCCGGTATAGGAACCAGGCCCGCAGCTCACAGCCACAGCATCAAGATGAATTGCATGATTCTCTGTAAACGACAAGGCCTCATCAGCATATACGCCCAATGCGGCCGCATGGGAAGGACCTTTCAAATCTGTCTTTGAAAATATACACTGCCCGTCCTCGCTAACGGCTACAGAACATACTTCTGTAGAGGTTTCTATATGTAAAATACAAGGCATGGATTAACAGTCATTGCTATAATATTCAGGTGCAAAGGTATACTTTTCAATTTTAAATGCCATACAAATGAATAAGTAAAACTCATTTTTTCTGCAAAATAAGGATTTTTATCACAACAGGCAATGCCTTCACAAACATGGAGACAATAAAAAGTTGTCAAGTTAACTGTAAAAATCATAATTTTATGCCAGTACGCCGCCTGACATGGCGCAATTCTTGGAATACCGCTTTGCAAGTTTATTTGGAAAGCATTACTTTTGCAGAAAATACAAACAGCTATGATACAATCAATGACCGGATACGGCAAGGCTACATCCGTATTTGAGGGGAAAAAAATAAATGTAGAAATCAAGTCACTTAACAGCAAGGCTTTTGACCTATCAACACATATAGCTCCTCTTTACCGTGAAAAGGAAATGGATATATGCAACCTGCTGTCACAAAAACTGGAGCGGGGCAAGGTTGATTTCATGCTTTGGGTTGAAAAAAAAGCCTCTGATTCCGCTACCCCAATCAATGCTGCCATATTGGAAAGTTATTATAGACAAATTCTGTCCGTTTCCAATACTACAGGCATTCCTTTGCCATGTGACTGGTTCCCCGCTCTGTTACGGCTTCCTGACGTCTTAAACAAAGTAGAGATGCAAGAACTTTCCGGTGAAGAGTGGAAAGTAGTAGACAGCACCATACATGAAGCCTTGAATCATCTGATAGATTTCCGCGTTCAGGAAGGAATCGCTCTTGAAAAGAAGTTTAACGAAAAGCTGGATAACATTGCGGCCTTGCTTGAATCTGTCAAATGCTATGAGGAGGAACGCGTGCAGCGGATCAAGCAACGCATAACAGATGCCTTGGAAAAAATTATCGGAGTCGATTATGATAAAAACAGACTGGAACAGGAACTAATCTATTATATTGAGAAACTGGATATAAACGAAGAAAAACAGCGTCTGGCCAATCATCTGGAATATTTCCGTGAGACAATGAGCGACGGGCACAGGCAAGGCAAGAAACTTGGATTCATTGCACAGGAAATGGGACGTGAAATCAACACGGCCGGCAGTAAATCAAATCATGCGGAAATGCAAAAGATTGTCGTGCGGATGAAAGACGAGCTGGAGCAAATAAAGGAACAGGTACTGAATGTCATGTAACAGACAATATACAAAATACAAACAATCAAAACCAATAACATGAACAAGGGGAGACTTATTATATTTTCCGCACCATCCGGATCAGGCAAATCAACAATTATCAACTATCTGCTGCAGCGGCAGCCGGACTTGTGTTTTTCCATATCGGCCACAAGCCGTCCTCCGCGTAGACAGGAAAAGGACGGAATTGAATATTTCTTCCTTACTCCGGAAGAATTCCGCAGCCGCATTGCAAACAATGAGTTTCTTGAATATGAAGAAGTTTATCCTGACTGTTTTTACGGAACTTTAAGATCACAGGTTGAAAAGCGTCTGGAAACAGGGAAGAACATCGTCTTTGATGTGGATGTTGCGGGCGGATGCAATATAAAAGACTTCTATGGGAATCGCGCATTGTCCATATTCATCCAGCCGCCCTCGGTGGAAGAATTACGGAAAAGACTGAATAGCCGTGAAACGGAAACCACGGAAGTAATAGAAGGCAGAATTGCCAAGGCTGAATATGAGCTTGCCTTTGCTCCCCGCTTTGATAAAGTCGTGATAAACGACAATCTGCAAGAGGCATGTCGGCAGGTATATGAGCTGGTAAACGATTTTATCGGCACTCAAGATTAGCCCATTATGCGCGTCACCTTTATCGTTATAGCTGTAGTGGCACTGGCTGTAGGCGTATGTGCGCTGATAAAGGAAGAATACGTCATAGCCTTTGCCATGTTTTTTGTCATTGCACTGCAAGTAATGAATCTGCTGAAATATCATCCTCAACGTAAATCAGGCAATGGGCAAAGAAAACAATAAGAAAAGGATTGGCATTTTCGGAGGATCTTTCAATCCTATACATATCGGCCATCTGGCACTGGCGAATTACCTTTGTGAATATGGCGGACTGGACGGCGTATGGTTTCTTGTCAGCCCGCAAAACCCGTTAAAACAGCATTATGGCCTTCTGGATGATCAGTCACGGCTGGAGCTGGCTCAACTTGCCATTATGGGATATGAGAAGTTTCGTGTTCCCGATTTCGAGTTTCGTCTTCCGCGCCCCTCATACACATACAATACCTTAAAAGCGCTGAAAGAGGCATTCCCTGAAAATGAATTTCATTTGATTATAGGAAGTGACAACTGGAAAGTCTTTGATTTATGGCATGAGCCTGAAAAACTGATTGCCGAAAACAGACTGATAGTATATCCGCGTCCCGGATACGGGCTCAATCCCGGCGAATTGCCGGATCAGGTTCGTCTGGTCAGGGCGCCGCTGTTTGATGTCAGTTCTACTTTTATCCGCGAAAGCCTGCGTAAAGGAAAAGATATCCGCTTCTTTTTGCCTGAGGCGGTTTATTTAAAAATCAAACAAGAAAAATGGTACTTATGAAAAAAACGACATTTCCAATCATTGCTTTGTTGCTTTGTTCTTTAAACCTGCATGCGCAATGGAACGAACTCTGCAAATATGATCGCATTCCCGACAGCTTTCAGGAAGCTTTCATTGATGCCTCCTCACTATCCATAACCGGTATCATGAATACAAAAAGCGGACAATATTGGGGACAGATGACCGACGGTTCTCTTTACGGATACGGCATATTTATCAATAATAACGGGAATCAATGGGTCGGACAGTTCCGTGGCGGAGAATGTATATTCGGTATACTGATGAACGATCAGACTGCCAATGTCGGTTCCAAGGAGTTCTATGCCTTATATGATCTCACAACAGGAAACCTGTTGCGCATACAGACCCCTGACGGACCTGTCACACCCGATCCCAATACCGCCAAAGATTACCGTTTCGAATCACTGACTTATGCTAACGGTGATCGGTACGTAGGCGAGACATATCAGGGAAAACGGCACGGATACGGCATTTATTACTGGCATGACGGCCAGTTCTGGTACGGCCAATACAAACATAACATTCGTAATGGATATGGCGCCCTTTTCGGAACACAAGAAAAGATTTTCGTAGGAAAATGGTTTGATAACGAAAAGCAACGCAGAAAATAAGTACATATTGCGCCTTATTCCCGATGCAATATAATCTCAACAATCTCACTCGGCGCGCACATACGCATTTTAATACGCGAGGTTCCCAGACCGTTAGTTACAATCACCGGCAGCCCTTTGCTGCTGGTTTTCTTTCCGGTAAGCAGTCTCCTGCCATAATGTGAGCCTGTTTTCGGAGTCCACAGCCTGAAAAAGGAAATCTGCCCGCCATGCGTATGTCCGGCCAAGGCCAAATCCGCATGCTTGATGTCTGCTTCTTCCACGTAATCAGGCGTATGGGTAAGCAAAATTACAAAGTCGTCCTCATGCAGCATATTTGAGGGTGATATACCGTTCTGCTTCAAATCAAAAGGATTTTTCACTCCGCTGACTATAATGAACGCTCCGTCTTTGCATACAGTATCGTTACGGTGTTCAAGCACATGCATTCCGTGTTTCTCCATCAGCGTGCGGATTTCGTCTGTACAGCGCTCATAATCATTATTGCCCAGTACTCCGGCCGTCCCGTAGGGAATATCCGCTTCCGACAAGTTCGAGAACAACTCGTCCACATGCTCACACCCCTCCTGATAGTCACCGCCCATCAGCAGCAAATCGGGCTGTAAGGCATTCAAGGCACGCACCAGATTCCTCAGCCGCTTCTTTCCAAATTTGCTCGGATAGTGCAAGTCCGAGATAAAGGCAATGCGAAAGCCTTCAAAGGCTTCCGGGACCTGAGGGTGTGAATAATTATAGACTTTTGTTCTGCCAATACCGGGATATTTCGCCAATGATGCGCACGAAGTCATCAGGATCACAAGCAAGAGCGGTAAAACATGGTTTTTCATACGGCAAAAGTTAGTAAAAAAAACAACAGTATGGTTTTTGCAATATACCTAAAAATAATTACCTGCAGTGCTTTTGCAAGCGCAAAAATACATAGTTTAAGGTATTGACCGGAGCCTGTTGTCAGGCTACCTTTACAAAAAAAACAGTCTTAACCAAAAAAAGATGGAAACAAGAAGTTTGCCAGTCGCCTTTATGGCATTTCCCGCACTCACATCCGGCGCTTGTTCCGGTAATAAAAAAAGCGGTGTCCGGCAAGTGGCGGAAGCTCCCGGTCCTGTAGTTCCCGGCATTGATGATATCCCGGCCGATGCCGGTTCACTGACAGGAAAAGAAGTTGCTTTACGGGGTATATGTGCACATGCATGCAGGCACGGGGCTTCCATGATATTTTTGATGGGGAGTGACGATACCATGAGCATACGTGTCGAGGCATGCCGGTCAGGTTCGTTCTACGGCAAATGCGTCAACCCGGCTGTTGAGGTAAAAGGAAAGGTTCCAAATGATTATGGGGACCGCGGCGGAACAGAACCGCTGGCAGAGACTCATCCCCATTTCATTCTTATTGCTTTGATTCAACAAGGACATTACGAATGTTCTCCCCGCCAAAGGCGGCATCCGTTATGTACTTAACGTTTTTTACAATACTATTCAAAATGAGCGCAATACTTGAATGCAAGCATCTGACCCATTATTATGGGAAACGCAGGATATATGAAGACCTGAGTTTCAATGTCCCCCAAGGACGCATACTGGGCCTTTTAGGGAAAAACGGTACAGGAAAGACCACAACCATCAACATTCTCAGCGGATATCTTGAGCCACGCGAAGGCGAATGCCTCATTTTCGGAGAGAATGTCCGTACCATGCCGCCGCGTATGCGGCGCAAGATAGGACTTCTTCTCGAAGGCCACGTACAATATCACTTCATGAATATCGTACAGATAGAAAAGTTTTATTCATCCTTTTATCCGGGACAGTGGAAAAAAGAAGCATATTATGAACTGATGAATAAGCTGAAAGTCGCCCCCGGACAAGTCATCGCACGCATGTCAAACGGACAGCGCTCGCAAGTAGCACTGGGACTGGTACTGGCACAAGACCCCGATTTGCTTATACTCGATGATTTCTCGCTCGGGCTTGATCCCGGATACCGCCGTCTTTTCTCCGATTACCTGAGAGATTATGCCCGGACCGGGAATAAGACTGTATTTCTCACCTCACACATTATCCAGGATATGGAACGCCTTATCGATGACTGCATCATCATGGACTACGGACGTATCCTCACCCAGAAACCGGTCAAGGAACTGCTGTCCGGCCTGTACCGGTACACCTGGCAGGTGCCTGAGGGATATGAGCCTCAACTTCCTGAAACGTTCTATCATCCGTCGGTTATAAGAGAAAAGCTTGAGACATGTTCGTTTCTGTCACCTCCCGAAGCCGGGGAAGAACTGAAGAGACACGGCATACCGTATCGCAATCTCAGCTTCGGACACGTAGGCCTGGAAGACGCATTCATCGGACTGACAGGAAAGTATTAACCCGACAAGAATATTCAAATTATGACAAAAGCTATATTTTACAAGGAATGGCTCAAGATCCGCTGGTATTTTCTGCTGGCATTCATTGTCAGCAACGGCATGGTGATTTACTGCATGCTCGGCATCAACCGTGCCATTAAGCTGAAAGGCGCGGCTCACATCTGGGAGGTAATGGCTCTTAAGAATGTAGTCTTCATTGATTTGCTGCAATATATTCCACTTGTCATTGGCATTGTGGCAGCCCTGATGCAGTTCATTCCTGAGATGCAGCATAAGTGTCTCAAACTCACGCTCCACCTTCCCTGTTCTCAGCAAAAAATGACTATTACCATGCTTGCCGCAGGCGTGGCGGCACTGTCAGGATGTTATCTGGCCAATCTGTTGGTTGCCATAACCTGCCTTCCCGCTGTGCTTCCTTACGAGCTTACAAAAAACATTCTGTCAGCGGCAGCTCCCTGGTATCTGTCAGGCTTTGCCGGATATCTGTTTGCATCATGGATTTGTCTGGAACCGGCATGGAAACGCCGTATTCTCAATTCTGTCATTGCGGTAACCGCCTTGCGCGTCTATTTCCTGGCTGTTGTTCCACAGTCTTACAATAATTTTCTTCCTTATCTGTCGGTCTATACCGTTCTGCTGGCAACGCTTTCATTCATTTCCATCAGACGCTTTAAGGCCGGCAGACAAGATTAACTGCTAAACACATGCGCTTATGAACCGATTCAGCAAAATACTATTATGGTTTACCATCGTCATCCTGCTCGTCTGGCAATTGCCATGGTGCTATGCTTTCCTTGCCACGAAGGCTGAACCAGGCCGCTTTGTCATGTACAGTTCATTGCTGCGCGATTTTATCATAACAGAATATGATAAAGACAAAGACAGCATAAAGCACCGTGACCCTGCCGGCAACCAGTATACCACAGAACAGACCGACAGCCTGCTTCCTGCGTTCTATATGCGTCAGCTTGTCGCCGATGAGCGTTTCCCGGACAGTATTATGGGTATTCCGGTAAGCCCGAAAGAAATACAGCTAACCTCTTTCAATTTCCGTACCCGTCCTTCGGCTGTCAATACTCCCAAAACCGGCATTTATTTTCTCCTTGAATCCATGCCATCCCGTGTTGACCTTGAAATGCCCGATGATGCTTTCCGTTTCAATCGGAAAAGGATAGAGTTCATCAACATGGACTCTGACACCATCAATGAAGAAAAGAGCCGTAAGTTTACCCGAATGCTTTCAGATAAAGGTTTCTGCTTCCCTCCAAGAGAGGTCTCAGGCAATCCTTCTGTCATGAAGGAATATGACAACGGATACCTTCTCATTGATGACAAAGGAAAGCTTTTCCACCTGAAATGCACCAGAGGACTTCCCTATGTAAAGGCGTTGCCTGTTCCCCGCAGTATAAAGCCTGCCCACGTATTCATTACCGAATTCAGAGACCGGAAGATGCTGGGATTTCTCACCGATACGAATCATAAGCTGTATGCAATCATGGCCGACGGCAAAATTGTCCTCACGGGCGTGCCCCAATACAATCCGGAACAGGATGATATAACCATATTCGGCAACATGTTTGATTGGACTGTAAAGATAGCATCACCTGAAAGCACCGTTTACTATGGTGTCAGATCTTCAGATTTCAGTCTCTTGAAACAATATGAAATACCTTCTGAAAGCAAGGAGATCCCCGGACTGAGTTTTACTTCACCTTATGACCAGTATGTCCGCCCGCGTTTATAATCCTTGTATTGCCAGGCAGCGATAACAGGCAGTTTTTTCATAACGGCTTGTAATTGGCAGGCACATCCCGGATATGTTCGTCAGCGCGGGGCGTGCCTGCTTTTGTGCTTTATCATATACCTATTTATAGTTATTACAGACTGTAAGATATACCTATAAATGGCGATTGACCGCACTCCATGCTCTTCCTATCTTTGCAAGAAAAAGATATGGTTTCTAAACATAAAATACTGGTATTCCTCACTCTCATTTTCCTTTTTTTACATGGCAAAGAGGTTTTAGGGCAAAGCGAAAGATCGCACTCGCCTGCTTTCACCATTGTCATTACCGAAAAAGGAAGCAATGAGCCCATGGCTTATGCCGTATGCAGCCTGAACCCGGCTGACAGCATTGCAAAGCGCTCTTTTACTAAGACGGCCGATGAAGAAGGGCAATGTCTTTTTTATGAAAGCGTTCCGTCAGGAATCTATCAGGTGCGAATCTTCTATATGGGGCAGACATTCCGTATTCCCAACCAGGTTATAAATTCAGAAAAGCAGTCAATCCTTCATATAAGTGTAAGCTATAGCCCTGTCAATATAGGAGAAGTCATTGTTACGGCATCCGAATCAAAGTCGCTTTCCACGTCTTCTGAAATCGGAAAGGAGGCTATACGCCATATCCAGCCGTCAAGCATTGCCGACCTGCTGGAGTTCCTTCCGGGAGGACGCTCATCCGACCCCGATTTTAGCAGTCCGCAGACCATCCGTTTACGCGAAGCGGATCCCGTCAGTAGTACAAACTACGATACGTCCTCTTTAGGGACGCAATTCGTAATGGATGGCGTGCCCATTAGTAACGATGCCAACTTGCAGTCTACTCCTGCAAGCAGTAACTATGGGAGCAGTTTCGTCAACAGCGGGGCCGATATGCGATCTATCTCCACTGATGACATTGAATCGGTAGAAATAGTACGCGGCATCCCATCCGTAGAGTATGGCGACCTGACCAGCGGACTCGTAAAAATCAAGCGTAAACAGGGAGGAAACAGTTTCGATGCCCGTTTCAAATCCGATATGGACAGCAAGCTGTTTTATGCGGGAAAAGCCTTCGAATGGAATTCCTCCAACCCGCTTGCATTAAATACGGGCGTCAATTATCTGGATGCACAAGCCGACCCGCGCAACACACGCCAGAACTACAGCCGTTTTACCGGAAGCATCCGCATAAACAAAGAGTGGAAAGGCTCCTCGAAATATTACTATGCGCTGGGTGGAAGTATTGACTATACCGGCTCTTTTGACAATCGGAAGTCCGACAGGGACCTCGACAACGGAAGCAACGGCCCGATAGAGACCTATAAATCAAGTTACAACCGTATTGGCCTGAACGGAAATTTCCGCATGCGTTCAAAAAAACAGACTTTTTTCCGCGGATTAGAGGCGACATTATCCGCCACTTACGAAAAAAGCCTTATAGACCGATGGAAATATGTGGCAATGAGCAGCACAGTTCCCTTGTCGACCAATCTTCTGGAAGGCGAATATGACGTAACCGTAGTACCGTCATCATACGAGGCTGTACTACAGGTCGACGGAAGGCCCTTTTATGCTTTCGCGCGTACGACTGCCTCTTTTGAAAACCTGTCCGGTATCGGCAATTCATGGAAATTTAAAATCGGAGCCGGATGGTCTATGAGCAAGAATTATGGTAAAGGTATCTTGTTCGATGAGGAACATCCGTTCTCCGTCGATATGAATGTCCGTCCGCGTGCTTTCAATGTCATACCTGCCCAGCATCAGGGAGCTTTATTCCTTGAAAATGAAACCCGGATCAAACTCGGACGCTTCGCATTGGAATGGATGGCTGGAATACGCGCGCAAAGCCTGTTCAACATAGGCGGTGAGTACGCTGTCAGCGGAAAGATATACATTGACCCCCGCTTCAACCTGCGCCTTGACCTGCCACGTTTCAGCTTGCTGGGTAAAGAAATGCGTTTAGGCATTGGAGGCGGAGTAGGATGGCACACTAAGTTCCCCACAATGGATCAGCTGTATCCCGATATGATATACTACGATATTACCCAGTTGAACTACTGGCCTGACGATGAATCAAAAAGACGCGTCAATGTGCGTGTGTTCAAGATAAACCCCGCCAACTATTCGCTGCTTGCCGCCCGTAATTTAAAATGGGAAATACGGACACAAATCGAATGGGCTGACTGGGCCCTTTCTGTAACCTGTTTCAAGGAAGACTTGAAAAACGGATTCCGTTCCAGTTCACAACCTGTGACTATGGTATATAAAAATTATAATGAACAGGCCATTGACGGAAGCACCCTCACCGGACAGCCCTCTTTGGAATCAATACCGTATGTGCCGGATACGCTCCTTACTACTTATTCATATACTACCAACGGAAGCCGCACTCAGAAAAAAGGCGTTGAGTTTACGCTCACCACACCGCGCATCAGGCTGTTACGCACCGGATTTACCGTTACAGGGGCATGGTTTCGTACGGTGTACAGCAACAGCCTTCCCGAATATTATTCACCTTCAACGGTTGTCAACGGCAAGGCTTATCCCTACATCGGGTATTATGCCGATGAAGACGGATACGTGCGTGAGATGTTCAATACCAACTTTACAGCCGATACGCAGATCCCCCGTCTTGGCCTCATCTTCTCCAGTTCTTTCCAATGCCTGTGGTTTACCGGAAGCAAAAACAACTGGCAAAATCCCTATCCGATGGAATATATTGACAAGAACAACGAACGGCATCCGTTTACCAAAGAATCTGCCTCCGATGCGGTATTGTCCTACCTGATCCGTAGCTATAATTCTGTCATTTACGACTATATCCGTGTCCCGTTCAGCATGAATGTAAACTTGAAAATTACCAAAACACTTTATCGTGACAAAATAGCCTTGGCTGTCTTTGCCAACAAGATTCTTGATTACACTCCGTCGTACAAATCCCGTTACGGAACAACCGTACGCAGAGAAGTACAGCCCTATTTTGGAATGGAACTGAACTTTAAACTTTAAAACCCGGACTATATGAAAGGAATGCATAACATACTTATATGGATGGCCGCTATGGCGGCAAGTACAGGTCTGTGCGCTTCATGCGAAAAAGATGCGGATCAGGACATCTACACCCAAGTGACCATGATAGCCAGACTGACAGACGGACGATCCATTGTACGCATGGAAGTAGACGAAACGCTTGACGGCACTTATCTGCGTAATATCAATAACAGAATGGATTATGAATATCCGCTGTTTATAAACAATTACGGCAGCGTGAGACTGCAAAAGGGAATTTATCTGATGGCGTTTGAGGCCGATGCCGTCTTTGCCGATGGCACAACGGCCCGCGTGCGTTGTTCAGGCTATTCCACTGCCGAGACAGCGGTGGAATTGCTCGATGATTACGAAACCATTGAATTGTATCTGACACAGATTAATTGAAACGTTCTATGAGCATACGTCCATTCATTTGCTTTTTGTTCATTACACCTGTCTGCACATTGCTTTGCGGGCAGAAGAAAAGTGCTCAGACCGATGTAAACAATCGCACGCTGGAACAAATATCGGCAATCGGAAACATTGGCGGTTCCGTTTATCAATACGCGGCGGCCAATGCTGTATTCCGGTTTTCCGAATCGTTCACGGAACTCGGGGCCGGAATGAATCTCCGCAGTGAAAGCAAGGCTTTTCTTCAGGCCGAAGGCGATGGCAACAGGGAAGGAGCTTTCCGGGTGCGCTCGCACATTATGCTCGGTAATAACTCCGTGGCTTTTGCCGGGGTTTCTTATGCAAACGGAAAGAAAAGCAATGTATGCTGGAACTCTGCTTCCGACTACATCTTGCTTTATCCTTACATACAGGCCGATTCCATAGGAGGTGACCTGCAACATGAGACCTATCGGTTTTACGGAGGGTATTGTCATCGGGACAGGCGCTTCCATTATGGAATCAATGCTTCCTACCGTGCACTGCACGAATACCGTCAGGTCGACCCGCGCCCGCGCAATATAACGGCCGACTTATCCGCAAGTCTGTCTGGAGGGTATCAATTCAGAAACTATGTGGTGAGTCTGTCGGCAGGCGCGCGTATATACAAGCAGACACAAAACGTAGCTTTCTATAGCGATGACGGAGCCAATACATCCGAACTTCTGATGACTGGCTTAGGTACGTTCTATGTCCGGTATTCAGGAACGGACAATACCGGTTACCGGTATCGGGGCAAAGGCTTTTTGTCGGCAATAACAGTTCTTCCTTTGCACGGCAGCGGATGGTATGCCGCATTTGCCTATGAGACATTGGATACAGACCGTAAATTAGCGGATATCAATATGGTGACGCTTACCGGTTTATTCACGCAGCGGCTTGTTGCCGAATGGGCTTACCGGCACGAGGGCAAGACCCTGAACCGGGGGATCTCTCTCAAGGGAAATTATGAATTGCGTCAAGGTACTGAATATATTTTAGGAAGCGGCGGCAATCACGATAATCTTCCATTAGGCGAACAGACTATGTATACAAGCCATGCGGTCCATGCGGCTCTTGAGGGAGTCATGGAATGGAAAGGGAAAAGCCATAGCTGGGCTGTGCTGCCTGCCGCAGGATTCCGTTACTCAGACGAAACGTATCTCTTTCCCAAACGGAAGATGAGATATTCGCTGTTTCATGTTGGAGCTGATGCATCATATACCGGCACATGCAAAGACTGGCTGTTCAGACTCTGCGCGGGAGGCGTGTATGAAGGAAATATAAGCGGTGTCCTGAATGTGACAGACAATCTCACCGATGAGCGCATACTCAGCATGCTCAGCTATAATTACGGGCAATACACTTGTAACCGCGCCCGCTTGTATACGGAAATGCGCATACAGAAAAGACTGTCGCGCGCAAGCGCCCTGTTTGTCACTGCCGGATACCAGAAGCATACCGGCACCGGAGGCTATGGGGCTGACTGTTTACAGGTGGCGGCCGGACTTTGTTTTTGAAAAATATTAATAACCTAAAAATGTTTTTATTATGAATTGCTTAAAAAATCTTTTTTTGTTTACGATGCTGTTTATCAGCGTCATTGCTTGCAGCGATGATTCAAATGAATCCAAATTAGCCCTCTCTGTCGATAGTAAAGCCGGCAACGAAGTCAGATTCGACGCGCGTGGGGGCAAATCGGTATTCACGGTTCAGGCTGATGGAGACTGGAACATAGAAACCGATGGCCAGACATGGTACAGTGTAACTCCCCTAAGCGGCAGCGGAACTGCTGAAGTTACCGTTACTACAGATGCTTTTGAGGCCGAAGCCGGCCGGAGCGCGCTCCTTACCGTTCGCTGTGGCGGATCTTCCGTTTTCCTCGCCATTACACAGACTTATCTTGTCAGTCCGGATGACCCTGCCAGCCAGAATATTGCCATTCGGGCTAAAGGCGGCGATAAGGAAATTCTTCTTCCTGAAAATGACGGATACGAGGTTCGGGTCCCGTCCGGCATAAATTGGATATCCGTAAAGGAGCGTAAGGATGATAGCGTAATCCTGACGTTTGAAACAAACAACGGTACGGAATATCGCGATGCGGAAATCTTGGTTTATGATCCCGATGGAGAGAGACTGGCGACTCTGAATATTACACAAAGCTGGCGAAACATAGAGCCGGGCGAGCTGCTCATTGAAGAGATATTCTGTACAGGAAATCTTATTGCATCGACAGGCAGTCCGGACAAAGCACATGGCGACCAGTATTTCCGCCTGACCAACAATACTGACGAGACCCTTTATATCGATGGTACCATCATTGCAGAGTCTTACATCACTACCTCTGGTTCTATGTATAATTATGATCCGGACATCCGCCCGGAAGCCGCTCCCGTACAGGCCATATATGTCATTCCCGGAGACGGGAGCCGGTATCCGCTTAAGGCGCATCAATCAGTCATCATTGCCAACAATGCCCAAAACCATAAAGCCGCTAACCCGGACTCTTTCGACCTTTCAAATGCTGATTTCGAATGGTATAATGAATCAACGGTAACAAGTATGCTGGATACAGACAATCCTGATGTCCCGAATCTTGATATATGGATAGCCAATACTTTGTCAGTATGGGTATTGCATGATAGAGGCTATAAAGGATATGTTATCGCACAATTGCCTCCGGCTGTCAGCAAAGACGATTATCTTTCTGACGAAGCCTATTTATGGGAAGCTGAAGAGAGCTGGAGCAGTGGGGAGAATGATTTTTCCTTCCCGATAAAGGAAAAAATTATTCCAAACGACTGGATTCTCGACGGGGTAGCCCTCGGCACCAAGGAAGGTTACAAGATATCTCCTTTCGACAGCAGCATTGACGCAGGCTTTACATACTGTTCTCTTAACAGCGATGATAAGGATCGTTACGGAAAAGGTGTACGCCGCAAATCGGCCGATGGCAGGCTGGTCGATACCAACAACTCAACCAACGACTTTGAGGCTTATACCACTGAGTTGTCTATGGCTCGATAAGAAGAAACAATACGGCAGCCGGAATACTGGAAAACAATGTACGGGGACAATAATATTATGCTTATCTTTGCACGAAAGTTTTGCTTTCAATTGTAACTTCAATAAGTGTTCTGCCTATGAAAGAAGTAAAAACCAACTCCATGCGTGCATGGCTGCTGGCGGCGCGTCCAAAGACACTGTCTGCCGCCGCTGTCCCCGTAATGGCAGGATCGGCTCTTGCCGCCGCCACCCTGCGCGAGGGCTTCCTGTGGACTCCCTGCCTGTTTTGTTTCCTGTTTGCCTTTATCATGCAGATTGATGCCAACTTTATAAACGATTATTTCGATTACAGGAAAAAAAGCGACCGCGGAGACCGGCTGGGTCCGCGGCGTGCCTGCGCTGAAGGATGGATACAGGTGGCGGCCATGAAGCGCGGCATCCTGCTTACCACCATGCTGGCCTGCGGAGCCGGACTGCCGTTACTTTATTACTCAGGGCCGGAACTTGTAGCCATCGGACTGATATGCGTTATCTTCGCCTTTCTCTATACGCTGACACTTTCCTATCGCGGATGGGGAGACCTGCTGGTACTGGTCTTCTTCGGACTGATTCCCACGGGATTCACCTTTTATATACAGACCGGATACTGGAACTGGGAAACCACCGTTACGGCCCTTGCCTGCGGACTTGTCATCGATACACTGCTCATGGTAAATAATTTCCGTGACCGTGAGCAGGACCGTATCAGCGGCAAGCAGACTATCGTGGTGCGCTTTGGTGTCAAGGCCGGAAGCATCGGATACCTGCTGCTGGGATTCATTCCCTGTATCGGCTGTCTGACTCTGGCCTTCGGCGGACATATATGGGCTGCCATACTGCCTCAGCTTTACCTCATCCCGCATTTCAGGACATGGAACCGCATGGTGGATATCCGTCAAGGGAAGGCACTGAACGGGGTATTGGGAAAGACGGCACGCAACATCTTCCTTTTTGGAGTGCTGCTCTCGGCAGGACTGTTGCTGCCGTTACTCATGCAATAGGCGTCTTTCGTGGCGATATTTCTTATCCGCACAGCTTCCTCTGTCCCGTTTTCTGCGGTGCGGATAAACAAAAAGGAGTCATGCCGGCGGGCATGACTCCTTTTTCTGTTCGCCCGACAAGGGTATAATCTAATGGGTGCAAGTCCCTGACGCGGCCCAATAGCGGCAAGCGTA
>CAYUIJ010000016.1:28693-30458 GCA_964444735.1 uncultured Bacteroides sp.
TTGGGTGTGAAGGAAGTCGGCGGCAAAGCACTGGCCTGACGTACAGAAACTTGACACCAAGGCGTTTGCTCGCGGGCAAGACTGCAAAAGAAGTCCAAGCCCGGTAGCTATCCGGAACGGGTGGCGTGAATCAAGCAGGCATAAGCGTGAAAGATTACGCTCTTAACCGGGGAGGTCTCACGGGCGCGGCGGCGGCCCGATTATCTGAAAGAGCACGGAGAGCAGCTGACAGAGAGTATTCGCCAACGGACATACGGACCGGATCCCGTCCGCAGAGTAGAGATACCCAAGGACAACGGCAAGAAACGCCGGTTAGGAATACCTACGGTCGCAGACCGCGTAATCCGACAGGCTATTGCCCAAGTATTGGCCCCAGTCTATGAGCGTCAGTTCAGCAGGGGAAGCTACGGTTTCCGGCCTCGCAAAGGAGGGAGGAAGGCACTGGCAAAGGCAGCGGAGATAATCAGCCAAGACAACCGATATGCGGCGGACACAGACTTTGATCGTTCACCTCCTACTCGATTTCGATTGGGGCAACTGATTCAAACGGCGGCTGCACGTTCCAGATATGCCATGTTGCATTCCATTTAATTGATAATCAAAATATTAAAACATAATAAAAAGCGTTCACGGATTTTGTTTTCTGCTGGTCTTGAAGACATTCCTGTGAATATCGGTCTGCTCGTGCATCAGCCGGACTTTCTGTTTCTTTCCTGCTTTTGGATCGCGTCCGCTCAATGCTGCCGGCTTTCAATACGGCGAAGTTCCATTCTGTTCCGGTTTCCGGTGTCGGTTGTTATTCTCCCCGAAGAGGTCAGCCGTTATTCCTCCGCTCTTCTGCATCAGTTCCTTTTTTTGTCGCACCCCTGGTATCACCCCGGAAAGTACAGGACAAACTGTTTGACTATCACGTTGTCAATCAGGATATTGCCATCATCTACTAGTCCGGAAATTTTCTGAAGCCTCCAAGCTGTAGCCCTCACTGTGTTCACTTTGCACTGGGGCTGCCTATGATTGCTGAACCGCCCATTGGCAATTCTTTGGGGTGTTACCCAAAAGAATAATTCTAAACAAGTAAATTATGTAAACAACTGTAAAACAAATACTTATAAAATATTTGAAGTAATAAAAAACAGGACAGGCAAAATTTGCTGAATCTGTCGGATTATCCCGTGGTTAGTTACGTAAATAACATAAGGATATGGCTTTGGATTTAAAGACGCAAAAGATACCAATTACCAATTTAAAGACTTAAAAGAATTTGCTAATCCAAACGAACATTGGCCAAACGGATATGCTTATTTAGAGCCATATCGATATTGGAACATAAGAACACTATCGGATATTCTCACAAACCTAGATAAATTTAAGAATTACATCAAAGAAAAAATACAAAATGTGCTGACCATACTTGAAGAAAATGACATCTCCGTTGAAAGTTTGTAAAGTCACAGAAAAATCTGTCTGAGAATTAAAGTCAGAGCATACAAATGCAGCGGATAGAACGCATAGAATCCATATTTCGCCACCTTGCCGGGCTTGTCATCAAATCGCAAACGGTCGGAACGCACCTTGTATTCGGTATCGTATTAGAGTGACGATAACACCGCCACATAAAACTAACTTCTTCTTAGGGCGGAATCCCCGTTCTGGTTAATGTGACCTTTGTCATTGACTGACGTACCGGATTGTCGGTAAGTTGGCGGAAAGCCTTGATGGCGAGTAAGTTGCTTGGCGTTGTCGAAACAGGTAAATTCCACGGTGG
>CAYUIJ010000017.1:0-30425 GCA_964444735.1 uncultured Bacteroides sp.
TGTATGAACGTTTCCTCATCCCGGAAATGACCGGCAGGCCGATGCTGTTCGAGGTCTTCACCCACAGCAAGGACGAGAGCGACGCCCTGAAAGCTATTTTGAATCTTAAGGCCAATATCATGGGCAAATCAATACAGATGGCCAGACAGATGATCGGAGAAAAAGGCGTGATTATAGCTAAGCATATTTTGCAGAAAGAATAACGCGTTGATGTTGCCGTGCGGAGGGCGATCAATCGTGCAAACGGACGGCAAAATATCGAAAAGGAAACGTCACGAAAGCAATGAAAGCCGGGATTATTATGATGTCTCTTATAAACTGTTCTGACCAAAGGTGTGAAATCCGTATGTAAGCACTCAATAGCTTTTTAAGGTTATGTCAAGTAATGAAGAATTCCAGAGCGTCTTTGATCTCTATGAGAAGACAGGGGAAATCACTTTGGTCACAAGCCAATGTTAATTTCAAAACTAATTATTTAACATAACTCAATTCAGGATACTGTAAAGAGCTTTAATTAGAGGATATGCCCTAAATTGAGTGTTTACAATAGTTACAATATTAAAAAATGAAGAAGATTCTTTTGGTTTTTGGCACTCGTCCTGAAGCAATAAAAATGGCGCCTTTGGTAAAGGAACTTCAAAAACAATCAAATGATTTTGAAGTGTTTGTATGTGTAACAGGGCAGCATCGTGAAATGCTCGACCAAGTGCTTCTGTTATTTGACATAAAACCAGATTATGATTTGAATATAATGAGGCAAGGGCAAGATTTGTATGATGTAACGGCACGTGTCTTGATTGGTATGCGTGATGTCTTAAAAGACTGTTGTCCTGATATTGTATTGGTGCATGGCGATACAACTACTTCAGTAACCGCGGCTTTAGCCGCCTATTATCAACAAATTCCAGTAGGGCACATAGAAGCCGGATTACGAACTCATGATATTTATAGTCCTTGGCCTGAAGAAATGAACCGACAACTAACCGGACGTATTACAACTTATCATTTTGCTCCGACTTTGTTGAGTAAACAAAATCTGCTGGATGAGGGGATAAAAGATGACTTTATTACCGTTACAGGGAATACTGTGATTGATGCCCTTTATATGACAGTTGATAAAATCAAGAAAAATAAAGAGTTGGATACTAAACTTCAAAAAAGGCTGACCGAATCGGGATATGATGCAATCCGATTGGATAATGGCAGGAAGCTGATTTTGATTACGGGGCATCGTCGGGAAAACTTTGGAGATGGTTTTATTTCTATGTGCAAGGCAATAAAGACATTAGCTAAAAAATATCCAAATATTGATTACGTTTATCCAATGCATTTAAATCCTAATGTCCGTTGTCCTATTCATGACGTGTTTGGAGAAGATTTGTCTAATTTGGGGAATATGTTTTTTATTGAACCTTTAGAATATTTTTCTTTTGTTTATTTAATGGAAAAATCCACCGCTATTTTGACGGATAGCGGAGGGATACAGGAAGAAGCTCCGGCATTGGGTAAACCGGTTTTGGTAATGCGTGATACGACAGAGCGTCCGGAAGCACTTGAAGCTGGCACAGTTAAACTTGTAGGAACCGATTATGACAAAATAGTTTGTGAATTGTCAGAATTGATAGAGAATCAATCATCTTATGAGAAGATGAGCAGAGCTATAAATCCTTATGGTGACGGGAAATCTTGTGAACGTATACTTTCTTTTCTTAATAGTAAAATGAAATGAAATTCGCTTTAGTAACAACAGTCTATAATGAAGAATCAAATATTAGAAATTTTTTATCTTCATATTTGAATCAGACAGTCTATGCTGACGAGTTTGTAATATTAGACGGAGGATCCACTGACAATACCGTACTCATACTAAAGGAATTTTCCAAGACATATCCGTTTCTAAATATAAATATTATTGTAGATGAGAAATGTTCTAAAAAAGTATCCAAAGGGGCTATTGCTAAAGGAAGGAATATTGCGATATCAAATACATCTAAGTCAAGTGATTATATAGTTGTTACAGATGCCGGGTGCTTGTTGGAAAAAAGATGGTTTGAAGAAATAACAAAACCGTTTTATAAAGGAGCCGAATTAGTTTGTGGCTATTATTCCATATTAGTCGAGAATGATTTTGATCGGAAATATTCAAAAATATTTCTTCCTAAAAATGATAACTTTTTACCATCGTCTAGAAGCTTTGCCTTTAAAAAAGAATGTTGGGAAGCGGTTGGGGGATATCCAGAAGAAACGTATACAGCTGAAGATACTTTTTTTGATTTGAAATTGATTGATAAGAAATATAAAATGCTTAGAGCGCCTAAAGCTATTGTTTATTGGAAAATAGCAAAAGACGAAAATGATCTTAGAAAGAAAATATATGCGTATGGTTATGGAGAAGGAATGTTGCATTTGTATAAATCGCGTTATCTATTCAGATTATTCAGTTTGGTTATCCCTATTTATCCATTGATACATTCACAAGGATTAGCTTTGTGCTATAAATTTTATTTTTATCAGGTACGGGGTTATTTGGCCGGATTATTATATTCATGTAAAAGAAAATCGTGATTAGAATGACGTGAGTTCGAGAAAAGATTTTCAGTTGCCGGCCATTGACGAAACGCACATCAATGGCAGGCTTCTTTTCAAAAAAAGCAGTAAGCTGCAATTGCAGAAAGATCATCGGAAATGAATTTGCTATTCCCCCCCTGTCATTGATTATCAGGTGAAGTTTAAACCAAAGAACCATCACATGGAACATTTTCCATACCCGGCAAATCCGTCAAAAGGTCTTATGGGCAGTATCCGTTGGCTACAGCAGATGCCTAAGGGATCCGAATCGGCAAAAACTGATCCCCATGCGGCCGTCCGGCCGGACTTTTTTGATAAAAACGGCCAGTGAAGGCAGCACCTCCTTTTCAAATTCCACAAAGCGGTTGTAGGACACACGTTTGGGGAACAGATGTACCAGATGTTTGCAGACATATTCCTGATAATGCTTGAAATATCTGGAACCACCCGAACAGGACAGGACAAGAATAACCATAATTCCTGCATCACTCATACGGTTCGGCTTGTTACGGCGGGGATGCATTCTGTCTTCAATCATACGTTTCCCAAATCATCTGCCGTACAATGAAGTCTCTGTAACCTTGAGCTCTGAGAATATAGTGACAATCGGTTAAACATTATAATTGAGTATTATAAATTTAATATCTTTATTGCAATCTATGTCCCTAATTTTCAGAAAAATATTTATCTGCTTATACCCAAATCACGTTAAAATAGATATACTGCACAGTCTCGGGAAATATAAATTTTTGAAACTATTATTACTCTCTTTATTTACTGCACTGTATATAGATTTTTTTTCTTTAAATCATATCGGTGTACTGTTTTCTTATTTTATTTTTTTTGCGTTATCTATCGGGATTTTTAAAAATATAATATTCTCTTTTAAATGGTTTATAATTATATTTTTTACCATACCAACTCTTCCTAGAAATATATTAGATGTTTATGACGCTCTTCTAGTAAAGAAGCTGACAGTTTATAATACTATATCATCAATGCCTTTTTTGGGAATAAGCATGATACAGTGGCTGACTATGTTTTTTCTTTTATCCTTTTTCATCTTAATAATAAAAAAGAGAATATTAATATCTACGAGATTATTCAACGTATCCTTTTTGCTTGTTCTTTATCCTTTTATAACAACACTAATTTATACACTGTTAAATCCTGCTTCTTTTCTTTTTAGAGAGGTGATTACCACCATGCGTTTCCCTCTATATGTATTATTAGGATGTTTTTCTTTAGCATATATTATAGGGGTTAAAGGCCGGGATTTTTTATGTGATTTTTTAAGAGATATTTTTTTAATATCAGGATTAATAATGTGTTGTCGTATCCCGTTTTTTTTAATTATGAGCTTATATGAAAAAACGCCTTCATTGGATTTGGGGATATCAGCTACGCTTTGTTATGCAATTGTTTTTTCTTTAATTTCACTTAGAAATAGATTTGTTTTTAATGTGTTTTTAGTCCCTGTTTTTTTTATGTCTGTACTTACTCCTAGCCGAACACATATAGCTATGTTTATTTGTTGTTTTGTTTTGTATGTTATCCTTACTGGAGTTACTAAAAATTTATTCTTTAACATTATAAAAAGCGTTATTGCAGTATTATTTTTATTCTATATAATGGCATTATTAAATGAAAGACTATATGACTTTTTCTTGTGGAAATTAGAGGATTTTACATTTGGGGGAGATGATGCCGGTGTGTCAGATTCTGGATTGGTAAGATTTTATGAATTTTTGAATATATTTGATCAATTGAAGGAAAATCCATGGGAACTTGTTATGGGAAGAGGATTATGCGGGTATTTTACTTTTGATTCGTATCCGTTACCATTTAGTTATGATCTGGATTTAAAGTCATATTCAGAATCTGAGTTATCGAGTGGCATATATTATCATCCTCATGTTTTTGTGAACCACTTGATTCTGAAATATGGTTTGGTCGGCCTATTTTGTTATCTTGGAGCAATTAGGAGCTTATTCAGAAAAGGCTTAAAATATCGTAAGCGTAACTTAGATTTCAAATATATTTATCTTGTTTATTTTAGCATATATATAGCAATTCCTTTAGTTTTTGATTTGTTTTTTAGAGGAGCTTATGCTATTGTATTTCCGTTTTTGATGTATGTGCTACATACTATAAAACCGACTCTTTCTGTTCTTCCTAAAACTGACAGATTAAAAGGATTGTGCGTAAGCCCGTCAAATTAGGGATCAAAAAATGAAATATCTGTCTTCGCTGCGAACTAAAATTTACAAATTATGCCAGGCAGTGAGGGCGAGGTTCGTGAAGGCCCGGATGGGGGGGAGGGTGACGACAAGAGGACTGATGTGTTCCTTGACAATAAGAACCGTCTCTTCCGTTATGAAATGGAGTACGACAGGGAGATGAGTCCCGATGTGGAGCGTACCCGGCGACAGCAGGATTTGCCGGCCATGGAGGCGATGATAAATCTGCGGGCGAATCTTTTGCAGGAGTCGAAAAGCGGGGGGGGGGGAGGAGGAGCAGAAAAGTTGTTATATGCGGAAAGCCTTGAATTATCTTCACAAGTTCTGGAAGGAAGCCTTCACTTATTATAAAGGACGGCCGTTATCCGGTCTCGAACAATCAGTCTTGCGGACGGGCGGTGCGTTCCTTTACTGCAAAACGGAAGAACTCCCTGCACTTCGGAAGCAACGGTGCGGAGACTGCCGCCGTATATCAAAGCATTCAGCACGGTGAAGCTGCAAAGCAGGTCCGCATGGAAATATCCTGGCAAATTTTTACCGGAAATTTTTACGGTTGCAGAGATTTTTTGAGTATGGCACCGCAAAATATAGACTTGGCCGTATGCCAACAGTTAAAAATCAATCGAATATAGAAACTGTTTTGATTTTATTTTAGCTTTCTTCTGAAGTGTCAATTAAGGTTTCCAGCAGTCATGTCTTTACATTTTATAATAACGGTAATTGGGGGATAGACAAACATTTTCTTAATAATAATGCATTAATGAATATTGCAAATGAGGATTGGAGTCGTTACATTTTGGTGGACTAATGATAATTATGGGCAGTTGTTACAGGCATACGGCTTGCAGACGGTGTTGAGAGAAATGGGACATGATCCCTTTATAATAAAGTATGATAGAAGAAGTGATGTAGACCATTCATTGAAAGCGAGAATACACATTTTAAAAGATATATTACTATTGCGATGCAGTATAAAGAAAATTATTAATCGAAAAATTGAATTTGCAGAAGATGATTTGCGAAACTTTTCAATGTTTCGTGATCGATATTTAAACTTTTCTAAATTATATACCACATATGAAGAACTAAAAACGGATCCTCCTTTAGCTGATGTATATATAGTTGGTAGTGATCAAGTATGGCATTTTCCATCAAAATCGTTTTATAAATTAAAAAATTGGGCAAATGTTTATTTTCTTAATTTTGGTTCAGAGAGTATAAAACGGATGTCATATGCCGCTTCTTTTTCTTTAAATGATATTTCAACTGATTTTTGTAAATTTATTACTCCGTTACTGAAACGCTTTTCGTTGGTTACAGTAAGGGAAACATCTGGAATCCCAATTTGTGAGAAATGTCTGGTCAAGTCACCTTTACTGGCTCTTGATCCTACTTTATTATTAACTTCTGGTCAATGGAAAAGTTTGGCATTAGATATATCATATCCTAGTAATATGTTACTATGCTATTTACTAGGTAATCAGTGTGCTGTTTCTATTGGTGAGATATATAATTTTTCATTAAAATATGATTGGAATATAAAATATATAGCCAGCCAGGGACATAAGGCTACATGTGATGCCATTACTCCATCTATAGAAGAATTTCTGTCATTGATTAGTTCAGCCAAATTTGTTATCACAAATTCTTTTCATGGTACAGTCTTTTCTATAATATTTAATGTCCCCTTTTCAGTAATTCCTTTATGCGGAGAATTTCAATGCATGAATGATCGAATTTTTACTTTGTTAAAGATATTTCGATTGGAAGATAGGATTTATTCAACTACAAAAGATTTCTACAATCAATTGCAGATGAATATTAATTGGGAGTCAGTAAACAGTATCTTGTCAGATCGTAGAAAAGAAATGTTGGATTTATTAAATTCTCATATTAATATAACGTGAGTCTGATATAAGCAGACAAATATATTTCCAGAAAATAGGACCATAGCAATAAAGATATTAAACTTATAGTACTCAATTATAATATTTTATAATTATGAAAGTATTATTTCAATCACGTAGGACTCTATTTACTGCTCCTGGAGGAGATACAACACAAGTCTTAAAAACAAGGGAATTTTTAGAGAAGCTAGGGGTATCTGTAGATGTTAGTATTGAACTACAACCTGATGTGTCTGGTTATGATATTATACATGTTTTTAACCTAATGAGACCTCAAGATTTGTATTTGCAGGTGGAAAATGCAAAAAAATACGGGAAAAAAGTAGCTTTATCGACAATTTATGGTCCTTATACTGAGTATGAGAAGAAGGCTCGCGGCGGATTTTTACAATTTATAAATAAATTCTTATCAATAACTCAAATAGAATATTTGAAAGTGTTGGCTAGAGCTGTATTGAATCAAGAGTTTAGTAAAGGTACCCTATTGTATTTGCTACATGGCCATAAAAAATTACAACAAAAGATAATTCGAATGGCAGACGTGTTTTTACCAAATTCTGAATCAGAAATGGAAAGAGTTATTTTTGATTTTAATATAAAAAAATGCAATTATATATCAGTTCCTAATGCCGTTGATGTTGATAAATTTAACTATGATTCAGTTTCGGTAAATGATGATATAAATCGTTTTAAAGATTGTGTTTTGTGTGTATCTAGAATAGAAGGACGTAAAAATCAATTAAATGTGATAAAAGCTATAAAAGGCCTTCCTTATAAGTTTGTATTTATAGGTCAGGCCGGAGCGAATTTTAAAAAGTATTATGAAAAATGTAAGAAAATAGCGGGGGATAATGTTTTTTTCTTAGGCCGGATAGAACACGAACAATTACCTCAATTTTATAAAGTAGCAAAAGTTCATGTATTGGCATCCTGGATGGAAACGCCTGGACTTTCTTCATTAGAGGCTGGAGTGATGAAAACCAATATAGTTGTAACTAAAAAAGGAGACACCTTTGATTACTTTAAAGATTATGCCTTTTATTGCGAACCAGATAATCTGGATTCAATAAGGAATGCTATTATACAAGCTTTTGAAACTCCTTATGATATTTCTTTAAAAAAGCATATTTGTGAAAATTTCAAGTGGGAAAATACAGCAGAAGCAACTTTAAAAGGATATAAGACAATATATGACTATCCGCATAATGTCCGTTTATAAGTTCTCGATCTAAAATCGGTGTTATAGGTGATAGCATTGTAAATGAATGGCCGCAAGCTGCCAATCGGTAAATTCTATGTTTGAACTCCGCCCTATACGTACATGCGAAAAGTTCGAGTCTGTCAAAGAGCTTGAAATCGAAATGCCTTCCGTTAAACTTATAGCAAGACTCGTTGAGGTACAACTGAAGGAATTCGGCTTTTATGTCATTGTACGTGTCCGGTATGTTTTCTTGGCGTTGCTGACGGCAATGTGCATCCAAGGCAGGACTTTCTTGACATTCTTTTTGCCGTCCGTAACGATGGCATGACGGGAGTTCGCCGCCCCAATTGATGCTGGATTTACTTAGCGGAGACGGCACGTTTGGTCTCCGTCAGAAGGAACATTGCAGCAAACCAGTCACGCAAAGGCGGGTGGCTGTCTTGCATGACCGTATCGGAGCGGAGACGCATCTCATGTTTACAGTCCATGCAGGTCCAATACTTGTGACCCGGATTCCGACTCAGACGTAAACCGCCGCATTCGCTACAGAACAAGCCGTGATGTTTACGAAAACGGTACAGGGCATCCTCACAAGATGCCTCATCAGGATATTGACGGTAAAAATCAAGCGGTTCATAATTTATGGTTTTATTATCTTTATATCTTACGTGCCGCATTATATGAAACGATAGTCAATGGAAGATAAATATGGAATCAAAATCCGTTGTTCCGTCTGTTGGTCTCATGCGCGTCACTATTTCGTGGATGCATTCATTTCAGATAAACGGGTGAAGAGAGTTGTAGAACTGACGAACTATTTGTTCTATATAGAAATGGCATCTAAAAACCTGTAATCATGCGTCTGGACAAAGGTTGGCATTCTGGTTATTCCTCACCGATGGCAGAATTGAAACGCATGACATCTCCATTGAAAGACACTTCAGGCATATCGCTAACGGCAGAAGAAAATAGTTGCATACCGGTAGTCATGATGCCGCACAAAATTCAGCTTTCATGTATTCTTTGTATGAAAGTTGCAAAATGAATAATCTTAATTCTGGATTGTATATTGATCAAATATATATATGGCGTAACTGATTAATAAACAGAAGCTACGCTGTATGGGTTGTCTACATTTCACCATGGGGAATGTTTCCATAGGCAATGACGTTTTTATTGGTCTTAACACAATTATCTGTAAACCGATAACGATAGGAGGCAGGGCAGTTATCGGAACCGGGAGTGTGGAAACAAGAGATGTTCCTCTACATGAATTGTGGGCTGGGAGTCCATCTCGTTTTATCAAGAAATTAACATAAAACAAAAAAATGAAAGTCTCTATTATAGGCACGGTCGGAGTACCGGCGAATTATGGAGGGTTTGAGACACTGGTTGAACAATTGGTAAATCATAATCTGTCCAACGATTTACAATACGCGGTCTATTGCAGTAAGAAATCGTACCATGAACACCGCTGGGTTTACCATGGGGCGAAAATAGAGTACATCGGATTAAACGCCAATGGAATCCAAAGCATATTATATGACATCGTTTCACTTGTAAAAGCAACGCGAACAAGTGATGTGATACTGATTCTGGGCGTGTCAGGATGTGCATTTCTCCCTATATATAGGCTATTTTCAGGAAAGCGTCTTATAATAAATGTCGATGGTTTGGAGCATCGAAGAGACAAATGGAGCAAATGGAAGCGTAAATTTCTTAAATTTTCTGAAAGTCAGGCTGTAAGGTATGGAGACGTAATCGTTACAGACAATCAGGGTATTACGGATTATGTGAAACAGGAATATGGGAAGGATTCGGAGCTGATAGCATACGGTGGCGATCATGTAATAACTAATGCGGATAGTCGTTTGACCGAGATGGTACTCAAACAATATGGTTTGAAGAAGGATGGTTATGCTTTGGCAATTTGCCGTATTGAGCCGGAAAACAATGTCCATATGATTCTTGAAGCTTGTGAAAAAGCACAGAAAAAATTGGTGTTCATCGGAAACTGGGAAAAAAGTATGTATGGGAAATCGCTGGCAAATAAATACGGGAATTCCGATTGTATCAAGATTGTTTCGGCACTTTATGACCTCAATGTGCTGAATGTGATTCGTAGCAATTGCTCGCTATACCTGCATGGTCATAGTGCAGGCGGAACCAATCCGTCACTTGTGGAAGCGATGTTTTTTGTAAAACCGATATATGCCTATGACTGTGTATACAATAGGGAAACGACCGAAAACAAGGCCGTTTATTTTACCTCTGTCGATGATTTGATTGCCAAATTGTATGATTCATCTATTGACCTTTTGGAAACTGCTCGTATGATGCTGGAAATCGCCGGCAGACGCTATCGATGGTCTGTCATCGCCCGGCAGTATGAATCTCTTTTTGCATCCGATGTCTTGCAGAGAACAAATAAAGACCGACACCTTGCCGGACCCGTTTTGTGACGTAAAAACACCCGGCCCTTCTGGGACAGCCCGCTGCCCTACTTATAAGTACCTCCCCAAAAACTGACCGTCATGACGAAAGCGTCCGTCTGCACGACTATCAGGATGAGACGAAATCCCGCCTCACGGAGGCATGGCGGGAGCATCGCAGCGTGATACTACAGATGCCACCGACACGGACAAGACACACGTGCCGGCAAATAGGAGCAGCGGGGTGCCAACGGTGACTACCGGACAAGGGAGATGGACAGGGTGCTGAACAGACACCCGGGCATCAGATGCCTGTATGAAATCCTCCGGGAATATGCGAATAGCAGGAAGGGGATCATCTATGCCGTCAGTGTCAGCCATGCAAGGAACATAGCCGGATACTACAGCCGCAGGGGAATCAGCGCGGCGGCATCAATGGTAGGACACTGGCGGTGGAGCGCAAACGGATGGTGGAGGAGTTCAGGGCGGAAAAGATACGGGTGATTTTCATCAGGCTTCCATCAGATATTGAAACGGATATCCATCCCGAACTGGCATGGCTTTCCTTTCTGCACAAACCAGTGACCCATACTTTCCACGCCGAAAGTGTGGTAGTCTTTTCCGGCAATGTTGCGGCCCCAAAAGTCAATGTCAAAATGCTTCATGCGCAAGATCACACCGCCGTCATAGAGCCCGTAAAAGATCTGTTTCATGTCGTTGGCTTCCGACCAATATACATCGCCCGTTCCCGTATATCCGGTATGGAGCACAATCCGGTGTAAACAGCCGTTTTTCAGGAAGAAAGCGTACGAGGCATCCACGTGCAACGTATGGCGCGGCACAAAAGGCACGGTGTTTCCTGAATAGTCGATGGCTTGTTTGCCGGCATCCTGCCCCGCATCGTAATCGCGGAAAGTGGCACGGGTATATCCATAAGAGGCATTGAGATTCAGATGTGAATTGATACTGGCCGATATATCAGCCTCTACTCCCATACTGCGACTGCGTCCGGCATTGACCATGACACGCCCTAATCCGCTGTCAACCATGCGAGCTATCTGCTGGTCGCGCGTATTCATGAGGAAAGCCGACACATCGGCCCGCAAGCGTCTGTCAAAGAACATAAGGTGAGTGCCCGCCTCGTAACTCCATCCGTATTCGGGTTTATAATAAGTCGATCGTATGTCGGGATCGGCAGCTTTCGGCATATTGGTCTCAATAAGCTGCTTGATGGTTTCGGCAGGCACAGTAAGAAGGCCCGAAGCATCCATCTGGTCAATCTTTTCGAAACATCCCTGCTTTACCTGTGCCATCATGCTTCCCTGCAAACTGCCACGTGCCAAATCGGAAAACATCTGTATGTTGTATCCACCTGAACGGTATCCCTTGCTCACGGTGACATAGACGTTGTTCTGCTCATCAAAATCATACTTCAGCGAGAATTTAGGCAAAAGCTGTGTGTAACAGTAGCTCACGCTGCCATGCAAATCGCACATGGCAGTATTTGACAGTTGCACGGGAAACATCTTTATGGAGAAGTCGTAGGCCAAAGATGCCGCCGAACGGTAATCCATAGAAAGACGCTCGTGGTCAAGACGCAATCCTACAGTGAGCGAAAGTCTGTCAATCAGCAAATTGTTAATAACAGACTGATGAAAAAATGCCATGCTGGCAACCGGCGTGTAGAAATCTGACCAGACAGGCAGAGTGCCGTCTTTGAAAGCAATGCTCATGGGAATCTTTGAGGGGAGGCTGCTGTTTATCATATCCTGCAGCATGGCCATCCCGTCTTTATGGAAGCACACAGGGCTCTGTGTGTGCAGTCCTTGCCATGAGGAAAACAATCCGTTTACCCACTGCCAACGTTTGCCGGGAAGACTCTTTACAGAGATCTCTTCGGCAAAGACATTGAGATGTTGCTTCTGCTCAAGGGTATATTTCTCTTCGGGCAAGAAATCCTGGTCTATGAACATGCGGTCGTTCAGACACTGGTAGCTGGTAACGCTGTTGAATATAAAGTTGCCGGCCTGACAAGAGGCGGCCACACCCGTATTGAAGAGTCCGCGCCGGTATTTGCCCTGCTCTCCCGAACGTACAGGGCCGGTCACGCCTGTTTCAGGATTGTAAAGGCAATAGGCATATCCTCCCTCGTCACTATATTCATAGCCGGCCGTGAAATCAATCTTCCACCTGTCGGCAGGCAGCCAGATGGCGCGCAGACGTCCTCCACAACTTTGTAAGGGATCGGCATATTTATTGAGCAAGCCATTCCTGAAAAAGCCGCGTGCACCTTCATAAAAGCCTCCTGTAGAAAAGGCAAAACGATCGCTGATGCGGTGATAATGTACCAGCGAGACACGATAGGCGTTGTTGCCCAACGAGAGACCGAGCGAAGCCTGTGTGCCCTGATAATGGAACGGGTTACGGGTATAAATACGCATCAGTCCGCCCATGACATTGCGCCCGTAAAGGGTAGACTGCGGACCGCGAAGCACATCAATGCGCTCAATGTCGTAAAGGTTGAAATCGAAAGCCGACTTGTCAAGGTAAGGAATGTTGTCGACATAAAGGCCTACGGCCGGCGTGTTTATGCGTGAGCCGATGCCCCGTATATATACGGCCGATGTCAGCTTAGAGCCATAGTCGGGCATATAGAAGTTGGGCACCAGTGAGGTGATGTCCTTGACAGAGGTTATCTGATTGGCATGAATCCGGGTACTCGAAAACACGCTCGATGACAAGGCCTGTTGACAGAACTTGGTGTTCTCTTTGGGTGAGGCCACGATAACAATCTCTTCCACGTCTACTACTTTGGTTGTATCTCCCGGTTCTGCCGGAGCGGCAGACAATGACTGTATAGCAATCATCAAGCGTCCTGAAAATAAAAGCATGTTCATGTCTCTGTTATTTTACAATGCAAAATAACCGGATTTTCAAGAAACAGTCAATCCTCATTTATTAGGATTTGAGAAAGTCAGACGCTGTCAGCCTCTACATAGCCGTGCATTACGGCATAAATAGCCAGCCCCGATACCGAGCGGATACCCAGCTTCCCGGTAATGTTCTTGCGGTGCGAAATAACGGTGGTGAGACCGATGTTGAGCTTACTGGCAATCTCCTTGTTTGTCAGTCCGCGTGTAACCAGTACCAATACTTCTATCTCACGGGGAGTAAGCTCATGCCCGTCAGCCAATACGGCAGGAGACATTTCCTTATGGTTACGCGCAATACTATGCCCGTGACTGCGCAACTTCATGATGCTCTGCACTAGTATGTCCTGCGGGAGACAGATGTTCAGCACCGGTACCGATTTCAGCAATGGATTCTCACCGGCAGATAACACGATGGTATGCGGACGGCGTTCAAGGAAATAAGCGCTATGCTCAAAATAGATTTGTGACGAAACAAAGTAATGGGCATACATGTCGGGGGTGTCGGCCACGAAAACGGCAAACGAACCGAATACCCGCAACACGGCTTCGGGCAACAGTTCTTCAAGGATGATGCGCAGCCCCAGAGCGGTAAGGGTGTTCGGCTCAACAATGGCTATTTCGGGTGGATGGCGCATATTCATAAGTTATTTCCATGGTTATGAAAGATAAGACACAACGGCTTCGGCGCAACGCTCTCCGTCTATTCCTGCCGAAACGATTCCTCCGGCATAACCTGCTCCTTCACCGCAGGGGAACAGTCCTCTCAGGCGTACGTGCTGTAGGGATCCGGCATCACGCAAGATACGAACCGGCGCAGAAGTACGCGTCTCAACTCCAATCATCACAGCCTCATTGGTAAGGAATTCATGCGAAGAATGACCAAAACGTTCAAATCCTTCACGCAGCCGTGAAGTTATAAATCCGGGCATCCATAAATGAAGAGGCGAAGATAAGATTCCCGGACTGTATGAGGTACCGGGCAAGTCACAGCTTACCTTCCTTTTCACAAAATCAAGCATACGCTGTGCGGGGGCGGTCTGGCGCATGTTGCCCTGCTGCCAGCATAGTTCTTCGAGTTGTTCCTGAAATTCCATCATTGACAACGGGGTTCCGTGCAACTCGCCGTGCACAGGCTTGAGGGTCTGGTTATCTAAATCTTCGGGACGGATCTCCACCACCATTCCGGAATTGCTCCAGCGTGAGTTGCGTCCGGAAGGCGACATGCCGTTGACCACAATCTGACGGAGTCCGCTGGCTGCCGGAACCACAAATCCTCCGGGGCACATGCAAAAACTATATACCCCGCGTCCGGAAACTTGGGTAACAAAGCTGTACTCGGCAGCAGGAAGGTATTTTCCACGTCCGTTACGGTTATGATACTGTATCTGGTCAATGAGATGAGACGGATGTTCCAAACGAACTCCAACAGCCATGCCTTTGACTTCCATTCTTATCTTATTATAATAAAGCCAGCGGTATACATCTCGGGCGGAATGACCGGTAGCAAGAATTACGGGACCGTAATACTCATGACCATTATGGGTGCGTATGCCTTTCACCTCATCTCCCTCAATGATGAGTTCATCCACACGGGTTTCAAAATACACTTCTCCGCCACAATTGAGAATGGTATTGCGCATGTTTTCAATTACGGCCGGCAACCTGTCGGTACCAATATGCGGATGGGCATCAGTCAGAATGGAAGTATCGGCTCCATGCTGGCAGAAGATGTTCAGAATCTTATCAACATTGCCACGCTTTTTACCTCGGGTATAAAGCTTCCCGTCAGAATAAGCACCGGCTCCTCCTTCGCCGAAACTGTAATTCGATTCGAAATCAACCTTATGCTCGCGAGAAATGCGGGCAATATCTTTCTTGCGTTCATGAACATTCTTTCCGCGCTCAACCACAATAGGACGGAGTCCGAGCTCAATGAGACGCAACGCCGCAAACAATCCTCCAGGACCGGTTCCCACAACAACCACTTGGCGGGCATGCTCCACATTGTGATAATCGGTCTTCCGATAAGCCTCATCCTGAGGGAACTCGTTAATATAGCAGCGCACTTTCAGGTTGATATAAACGGTACGCTGACGGGCATCAATGCTACGCTTAAGAATACGGACAGCCTTAATGGTACGCGCGTCAAGTCCTTTGTCACGAGCGGTGAACTGCCTTACAGCCTCGTCATTTATCACTTGCCCGGGCAATGCCCTTAATTGATATTCTTCTATCATGTTCCTAATTGACTGATTATTATCCAAACAAAAAGCGAAAGGCTTCTTCCACCTTCCTGACGGGAACAATTTTTATTCCGGCTTTTGAGATATCTATCCCCTGCATATTGTGGCGAGGAACAAGAATGGTATTGAAACCGAGTTTCCCGGCTTCGGATATGCGTTGCTCTATACGGTTCACCGGCCGGATTTCGCCTGAAAGCCCTACTTCGCCGGTCATGCATGTCCGTGACTCAATCTCACAATCCATGTTGGACGAAAGAATGGCACTGATTACTCCCAAGTCAATGGCAGGATCGTTCACACGCAATCCGCCGGCAATGTTCAGAAACACATCTTTCTGTGCAAGCTTGAAGCCTACCCGTTTCTCAAGTACGGCAAGAAGCATGTTCATGCGCCGGATGTCAAAACCGGTAGCCGAGCGTTGCGGAGTACCATATACCGCAGAACTGACCAATGCCTGCGTTTCAATAAGGAACGGACGGATACCCTCTATGGCACAAGCTATGGCAACACCGCTCATTCCTTCGCGATCGGGTGAAAGCAAAAGCTCTGAAGGATTGTTCACCTGACGAAGTCCATCCTGACGCATTTCGTAAATGCCAATTTCTGAAGTGCTGCCAAAACGGTTCTTTATGCCGCGTAAGATACGGTATATATGATGCTGGTCGCCTTCAAACTGAAGCACGGTATCGACAATGTGTTCCAGGATTTTTGGGCCGGCAATGCCTCCTTCCTTATTGATATGTCCAATTAGAATGACCGGAATATTGGTCTCTTTGGCAAATTTCAAAAAGGAAGCGGCACACTCGCGAATCTGAGTAATACTTCCGGGAGATGACTCGGCATATTCCGTATAAATAGTCTGTATGGAGTCAATAACCACAATTTCCGAACGCATATTTTCAATGTGAACAAGTATCTGCTCCAACGAGGTCTCACACACTATCATACAATCGGATGAGGCGTGCCGTAGACGGTCCGCACGCAACTTCAGCTGGCGTGCGCTCTCCTCGCCCGACACATACAATATCTTATGTCCGGGCAGACGCAATGCTGTCTGCAGTATCAATGTGGATTTACCAATTCCAGGTTCACCACCCAGAAGAACCAGCGAACCAGGTACAAGTCCTCCGCCCAGAACACGATTCAATTCTTCATCACGCATGTCAATGCGGGGATCTTCCCCTCCTTTCATGTCAGCAAGCAATACAGGCTGATTTTTCCCATTATCACGCGTTCCGCTTAAAGAACGTTTTGCCGCTGAAGACTCTCTGTGCACGATTTCTTCCGTAATTGTATTCCACATGCCGCATGATGGACATTTGCCAATCCATTTGGGTGAGTCATAGCCGCAATTACGGCAAACATACATACTCTTTTCTTTTACCATAGCGCCCTTTCCTTTTCGCAAAATTACAACATTGACAGAGAAAAATAGATACCTTTGCACAAAAATCAGTAACGGACATGAACTGTTCCGCCTGTTTATCCGGTTTTGACTGATATCTGCCGGATCGTCACATAGATTAGGTCAATGGCCGCTTTGTCGTGAAAAAAGATGCCGTAAACGCTGTAATTGTTCAGGTCATGGAGCACAGGTGACACTTCGGCATAATCAATGACACTGACTGGCGGATACAGGTTCGTTTATCCGAGCCGACAGTTGTAGTTTCCCGCGTTTATATCTTCAAAATCTTGCTCATAGCATTCCGTATGCTTACAATATTCATATAGCTATTAAAAGACAGATGTTGTTGCCTTAAAATTAGTAAAAAAGACATAAAAATACCATATATTATTACGGATGCTCGCTGGGTGTTGTTAACTTTGTATTATCAAAAAATGCAGAATGGTGAATAAACAAGCCAGATATTTTTCACGGAGTTATGCGAAGACGAGGGTGTGCTTTATCGCAAGGCGTTATCATGTTCTTTTGTAGAATTTCTGATACAGGAGGGTATCATACGTTCCCCGAGAGCGGCTGTGTAAATTTTCGTCTGAAAGATAATGAAGAGGAAATATTGCGTGGGATGATGAACAAAAGTCATTTGCCGGCTGCCTCCGGAGCATAGATCGGAATGTCGAAGGTCTTGGTCATTGGGTCTGCCCATGCCCAAAGTCAGACTGACAAAGGACTGTAATGCCTAAAATGTAGATTTAAGACATATTATAAAGGATGAATGCATATATACAAGGCATACTTCTGCTGTTTGTGATGCTGGCCTGTAGTACAAACAAGCGTGAGAATGCGGCCCCGCAAAATATGACAGAAATGGAAAAGAAAAACATTGGGAATATGTTGGCTCTTTATCCGAAACCAATGACCGTTATCGGAGCAGAAGCCGATGGAAAGGCAAATTGGGTGGTGGCAGGCAATACCGGTATCATTGGTCATGACCGGGTTCTTGTAAGTATGAGTAAGCGGCACTGTATCATCAATCAGGAAATACGGAAATCAAAGAAACTTTCTGTCAGTCTTGTCAGCCGTGAGATGCTGCGGGATATGGATCTTGCAGGGAATGTGAGCGGAGAATATGTCGATGATGTATTTGACTATCATTTTGGAGAAAACAGGACACCGGTGCCAGACAAGTCACCCCTGACAATGGAGTGTAATGTGGAGGATATTTATGAGACCGATGGTTTTGATAATTTCATGTGTCCGGTAATCAATACTTATGCGGATCCCGATGTACTTGACAAGGATGGCAGGCTTGATTATGCACGACTGAGACCAGTGTTGTCCGAATTTCCTGATTCGTATCTGGCGGCAGGAGAAATTATTGGAAAACCTCAGAACTTGGACAAACAGCCGGGTATGTGTGCCAAACTTTCCATGTCGGCCGATGGTATTGTGCGGTTGTCGAAAGTGGAAGTTTATCCGGAATATCTCAATGAGTATATGATATACGCGGCCGAAGTAGGAGAAGTTTCGTTACGTACAGAACCTGGGGTTCTGACCATGTATGCCATGGCCGGAAAAGAGAATCCTTGTCAGATTACCATTCTTGAAACCTATGCAAACAAGGAAGCTTATGACCGGCATATCTCATCAAAGCATTTTCAGAAATACAAACAGGGAACATTGCACATGGTGAAGCAATTGGTTTTGTCTGACCAGCTTCCGCTTAATCCGGCCAATCAACTTAATAACTTTATTCGATAAAAATTATGAACAGGATTTCAGTATTACTTACACTCGTTTGCATGGCTTGTTTTTCAGCCTATGCGCAGAATAAAAAAGACAACATGAAAACGGCAAAGTTTTTGGTTGCTTATTTTTCGGCAACCGGTACAACAGCCAAAGTGGCTCATGAAATTGCGGAAGTCTCGAAAGGAGATATCTATGAGATAGTTCCGGAAAAGCCTTATACAGATGCCGACCTTAACTGGAACGACAAAAAGTCGCGTAGCTCAGTAGAGATGAATGATTCAAAAGCACGTCCGGAATTGAAAGGGCAGAAGAAAAACATGCAGGATTATGACATCGTTTTTATCGGTTATCCTGTATGGTGGAATCTTGCTCCGCGAATAATCAATACATTTATTGAGAAACATGATTTGAAAGGTAAGGTGGTGATACCATTCGCTACGTCTGGGGGAAGTGGAATAAGCAACAGCGTGAATATGCTGAAAAGAACGTATCCCGGTTTGAAATGGATGGATGGCAAATTATTGAATTCCGTCAATCGTAAAATGCTTCAGAACTGGATTGACGGTTTGAAATAAAGAACCGGATCGGGATTGTCAGTTATCCGTCTTTTGGAAGTTGTCATAATATATTGATTTTCAATGAACTGATTATGATTTTCTTTGATAAATCCGCAAGTGCCCTTGTCCTTGCAGCAAGGAATCTGCGGATTTATATGATTAGCAAGAAGTGTAATCCCTTTTCACTGTTCGTGATTGAGGAGGCGTATCCGAATCATTAAAGTCAATTACTCTTATAATTATGTTTAATGTTATACATTGCAAATAAGCAGAATAGACTCAATGAATGCAATCTGTAACTGTCAATACTGTTACACAAACATAAATATAAAGAAATTATTCTTTAATAATTTTTTTGCATAAGATGATATCTTATTTTTGCATGTGATAAACAAAGTGAAACAGTCCGATTTCGAGAAGAAAGGAATTTGAAGATTTTTATTATTATATTACAACTAAAAATCAACTGAAATGGCAAATTTAGATCTTACCAAGTACGGTATTACTGATACCGTAGAGATTCTGTACAATCCTTCTTACGAAGTGTTGTTTGCAGAAGAAACAAAAGCTTCATTAGAAGGTTATGAAAGAGGTCAGGTAACTGAATTGGATGCAGTGAACGTAATGACAGGTATCTACACCGGTCGTTCTCCTAAAGATAAATTTTTTGTAAAGAACGAAGCGAGTGAAAATACTGTATGGTGGACTTCTGAAGAATACAAAAACGACAACAAGCCTTGCTCAGAAGCAGCTTGGGCTGACTTGAAAGCTAAAGCCGTAAAACAATTGAGCAACAAACGTCTGTTCGTCATGGATACTTTCTGCGGTGCAAACCCTGCAACCCGTCTGAAAGTTCGTTTCATTATGGAAGTAGCATGGCAGGCACACTTCGTTAAGAACATGTTTATCCGTCCGACAGAAGAAGAACTTGCCAGCTACGGTGAACCCGATTTCGTATCATTCAATGCAGCAAAAGCTAAAGTTGACAATTATAAAGAACTGGGATTGAACTCGGAAACTGCAACCGTGTTCAACTTGAAGACTAACGAACAAGTAATCCTGAACACTTGGTACGGCGGTGAAATGAAGAAAGGCATCTTCTCAATCATGAACTATCTGAACCCGTTGCGCGGAATCGCTTCCATGCACTGCTCTGCCAACACTAACATGGAAGGCACCGACACCGCAATCTTCTTCGGCTTGTCTGGTACAGGCAAAACCACTCTGTCAACGGATCCGAAACGTAAACTTATCGGTGATGACGAACACGGATGGGATGACGAAGGAGTATTCAATTACGAGGGCGGATGCTACGCTAAAGTCATTAACCTCGATAAAGAAAGCGAGCCGGATATTTACGCAGCTATCAAACGTGACGCTCTTCTTGAAAACGTTACCGTTGACACTGACGGTAAAATCGACTTTGCAGATAAGAGCGTAACCGAGAATACCCGTGTCTCTTATCCTGTCTACCACATTGAAAACATTGTTAAACCTGTATCTAAAGGTCCTCATGCTCATCAGGTAATCTTCCTGTCAGCAGATGCGTTCGGTGTATTGCCTCCGGTATCTGTCTTGAATCCGGAACAGGCCCAATACTACTTTCTGTCAGGATTTACTGCTAAATTGGCCGGTACAGAACGCGGTATCACTGAGCCGACTCCGACATTCTCGGCATGTTTCGGTGCTGCATTCTTGAGCTTGCACCCGACCAAATATGCTGAAGAACTCGTCAAAAAGATGGAAAAAGTGGGTGCTAAAGCTTACTTGGTTAACACTGGGTGGAACGGAAGCGGAAAACGTATCTCTATACGTGACACCCGCGGTATCATTGATGCTATCCTCAATGGTTCTATCAACAAGGCATCCACCAAGACCATTCCTTACTTTGATTTCGTTATTCCTGTTGAATTGCCCGGAGTTGATCCGAAGATTCTTGATCCGCGTGACACTTATGAATGTGCTTGCCAATGGGAGGAGAAAGCTAAAGACCTTGCCGGACGCTTCATCAGGAACTTCGCTAAGTTCACTGGGAACGAAGCCGGTAAAGCTTTGGTTTCTGCCGGGCCGAAACTTTGAAAGATTTTGTAAGGGAGCACTATTAAAGGCAAGAGGTTTGTCAAGATTTTGAAGTGCCAAAAAACCGGGCAGTTAAGCCTTGTCCGGTTATGGAAAGAGTCGGTATTTGTATCAGACTCTTTTCTTTTAACCGGTTCTTCATCTGCTTGTTGCTATAACAGTCAATATATTTTCCGAAGTCTTTATAAAGGCCTCAGTGCTTTTAAACTTTTTTGTATAGACAGTCTCAGGTTTTAACAGCCCGGAGAAATTCCATGTAACGCATTGTCAGGACAATAATTCCCTTTTGCATGGCATACTCTGAATCATGTCATGACCGGCAGGATACTTACGATGGCCATAACATTGGTATTGCAGCCTTGATCAGAGTGAGGAATCCGTCATATCAGGATTACCAGACTTGGAGACCGGGAGTTCCTTTACCTGTACGGCAGCCTGTTCTGACAGGCGGCAAAGGTACGCCTTTTCTCAATATCAGACAGACGGCTTCCTCTTTTAGTTCTGATGCGGCCGGCAATGAGGCTGTTTCCCCAAGCCGGAAGGCTATGTCTATCCCGCATTCTGAGTCCTGTTGACAGGATGCTTTTCTGGCAAATAGGCATTGTTTTTTCCTGCCTTACACGATCAACGATCAGATTCAGGTGCCCGGGAACTTACTTCATAAACAAATCACACCCCAGAAGTTTTGTGCGGCTTCCGGGGTGCGATTCGATTTTAGGACTGTCTCTTTTATAAATCAGAGAGATTATTTTTTATCTGAAGCTGGCGCCAGAATCAAATCAATAACATTTGCATCTTTGAAGAATTTCTTTGCGAAATTTTGAATATCTTCCGGAGTCAATGTTTTCAGGATGTCCTCATAATTCTTCGGGTCTGCAATATTGATTCCTGTACGATAATAATTATTCAATACAGACATCCAATATGAATTATGATTCTTAGTTTGCTCACTCTCTTTCAATGCATTCTTCACAACCTTATCCAATTCTTCGGTTGTTATACCTTTCTTCACTACCTCCTCTACTTCGACATATAACAAGGGCTTTAATATTGCTGCCTTTTCCGGATCACAATCAAAGTTCATTTCTATTGAGTAAGTTGTTACCGGTTCACGTGAGACAGAACCTGATACACCAACACCATATGTACCACCTTGCTCCTCACGAATGCTTTTAGTATAACGATTAGTAAGAATATTGCCCAGAATATTAGTACAGTAAGCATCTTTCAAATCATATTCCATTTCTTTGTTAAATGCCAGTAATACAGTTGATTTTGGATTTTCTAGTGGAAAGTACAATATTTTCTCTACTTTACCTTTTGGACCTCTGACTTTACGGTCAATCCATTTCTCATGACGGTTCAATGACAGAATAGAGCCAATGTATTTTTCAACCATAGGTTTAACAACTTCTTTGTCAATATTTCCGACAATGAAGAAAGTAAAGTCGCTTGCGTCACAAATACGGTCACGATATACTTTTTCCATTTTGTCCAAAGTAAGTTTATCCAAATAGGCATTGTTATACAACATCACACGGGGATTATAATTAGAGGCAATCATTGATATAGAGTCTTGCATCATTTTCTGAGGCTGCCCATCCGTCTGCTTTACACGAATTCTATTACTTTCAATAATAACGTCATGTGCCTGTGAATCAAAACGCGGCTTCTGGAAACGAAGGTACACAAGCTGCATCATTGTTTCAAAATCCTGAGGTGTGGCAGAACCTGAGACTGTTTCATACAAAGATCCTATGGAAACAGAACATCCGACATTCTTTCCTGTCAGTATCTTGCGTAAAGAAATTGCATCATAGTCTCCCAATCCGTATGAACCAACAAACCCGCCAACTTCACTGGCAGCAGGCAATAAGCCAAGATCGTCATATATAGATGAACCGCCGGCACTATATGCACTTAAAGCAACATTATCCTTTTCATAATCGGCTTTACGGAATACAACCCTGGAACCGTTTGCCAAAGTCCATTCCTCTGCGTCAAATTGTGGAAGCTCTTTCACAGCTACAATCTTAGAACCCGTTAAATCTTCAGTAATCAAGTTCCCGCTTACTATATTATCTTTGTAAGCCTCTACAGTTACACTTTCTGTTGCGGCAATGATATCATGCGCTTCGCTTTCGCTCAAATGAACAATCCCTTCACTTGGACCAGTAATAACAATTGTGCGGTTATCCGGAGTCCACCATTTCTTTACTTGTGCAACGACTTCTTCTGTGGTAATCAATGGAATTATTCTTTCTGCAGCTGCTACATAGTCTTGTATAGTAACCATTCCCTCGTTTTCAAGGAAATTTGATTGTATGTTTTTAATATACTGCTCGTTGTTTATTTTGTCGGCACTTTTCAATGCTGAACGCAAGCTCGCCAAGGTATTGGTCTTGACACGCTCCAATTCAGACTCCGTGAATCCGTGCTGAATAACACGCTCATTTTCCTTGAGAACAGCTTTCAGTGCTTCTTTCTCCTGATTTGGTTTTGCGGTTGCGGACAATGTGTAAGAAGAATATCCGCGTGCCATTCCTCCATATCCTATTGAAGCACTCAAGAACGGAGCATCTCCTTTCTGTATCATTTCAGAAATACGGCTACCCACCATTGAATTAAAGAATTGGGCCGTCAAGCCATTTTTGATATCCTGATAGGTAACGGTTCCGTCACCGTCATTCTCCTTATCACGGAACACGCGCGTATATTGTATACCCGAACTCGTAGCCTCCTTATCTGTAGCCAAAACATAATAAGTTTCTTCATGTGAAGGAATCTCAAAGAAAGGACGTTTTTCCGGATTTTTGATTGCAGGAATAGAAGAAAAAACATTTTTTATTTTTTGTTCCATTTTGGCTACATCAAAATCTCCCACAATAGCAATAGCTTGCAAATCCGTGCGATACCACTTATAATAGAATTCACGAATAATTTCAGGCTTGAAATTTCGAATTACATTTAAGTCTCCAATAACATCACGTTCTGCATATTTAGAACCTTTTAACAGAACGGGCATAATTTGATTACGTATACGTGAAGAACTATTGTTACGGGTACGCCATTCTTCTGTGATGACACCACGTTCTTCATCTATTTCTTTATCGTTCAAAGTCAAATAATATGACCAGTCATGCAATACAAGCAAACAAGTATCAATGAGTGCTTCATCCGTTACAGGCACAGAACTGATATTGTACACTGTTTCATTTTGAGTAGTATAAGCATTTAAATTACCACCGAAAGAAATGCCATGACGTTCTAATGTGGCAATCATACTATTTCCTGGAAAATTCTTGCTGCCATTAAAAGCCATATGTTCAAGAAAGTGAGCCAATCCGTTCTGTTCTTCATTTTCTAACAACGCACCAGCATTACGGATAATGTAAAAACTTGCACTTCCTTTAGGTTCTTCGTTATGGCGAAGATAATAAGTCATGCCGTTAGGTAATTTGCCAACCAAGACTTTAGAATCAGTAGGCAGAGCTTCATTCCAATTTATCTGTTGAGCATATCCCAATAAACAAATAAAGAACAAAGACAGAAAAAATAATCTCTTCTTCATATTTGTTTGATAGTTAATGTTTATACGGACACAAATGTAAGTCTTTTAAAACATAAACAAACAGGTTAAACACTTAAATAGTTAAAACAGATAATAAAAAAGAAGAAGATAACGGTCTGCAATCCTTATATAGTGTGAGAAAAATATCTTTTTAATATTTTTCGGCAGCATATTTCATACTAAGAATAGCATTTATAGCTTAAAAACAGAGGAACCATCCATTATATACTATCAAAATAATACTTCTAAAATTTTTATCTTGATCTTCTAATTGTTAAAAATTAACCTTTAAAACTAAAAAAACAGGCTCAGTCATTTCTTGCACGACTATATAAATACAATCAATTAATTTTTACTTCTTTACCAATATAATTTATATGTAATATACCGCTTCTCTTCATTGCGTTTCTCACTTTTTCTACTATCCCCATTGCCACATGTTCATCTATTCCCAAAGAAACTGAAAGTTGTGCCTGCAAATCAGCCTTAGTATGTCGTGCTATTTCTATCAGGCGATCTTCCAAATCATTTAGGTGAATTTCCTTTCCGTCTAATTGTATGTATTCGTTTCCGTTCTTCAGTCCTATATATATGTAATGTGATAATTGGGAATGCCTGTTTTTTTCAAGAGCTTTTCCCTTTGGATATGACAAAGGAATGTGCGAATTCGAATCGCGCATATTGGTAACAATCATGAAAAAGAACAAGATTGTAAATATCAAATCCGGCAATGAAGAAATATTGATACCAGGAACTCTCCGGCGTTTGTTTGGCGTAAACATTCCCATTACTTATTTCCTCCCTTTATTATCATAGACTCTGATATACGTTGGGGGTAATATGCTCTCAAAGCCTCTCTCTCATTCATATCAGCATTTTCATATTTGCAATGAAAAGCTTTATGACAAAGGGTTTCACGCAATTCCCTATAAACGTTTATCACTTTATTTTGCACTTCAAAGTAAAAATGATAATCTGTATTCTCTCCATAACGAATAGCTATTACATGTTCGTTAGTAACAGCCACATCACCTAAAAGAGGTATATTACGTACATGTTTTTCCGGGAGAAAAGGATCGTTCTCCGGATTTTCTATAAACAACTTTACGGTCTGTTCCAAGTCGTTCATGGCAACGGTTTTTCCATTGCACAATATTTCACCGGAAGTTTCTATTTTTATTTCCAGTAAGTTCCTTTTCTTTACCTGAACCGGTTTTGAAACCACCACCGAATCATTGGCAGGAGGTAATATTCTTGAAATGACTTTTTCCTTTTCCATTGATGCTGTCAGCAGGAGAAACACCAGCAACATAAAAGCCATATCCGCAGTCGATGTCGCATTTATTTCAGGAATATCCCGTTTTATTTTTCTGTTCCACATAATCAATCCAATTATTTTATACGAATATGTTTAAAGAGCTTGATTACGGCACCGATAATACACAACACGGCTATACCCAGCAACAGATAGACTGCATAAAGCAACATATCTACCGTCTTCAGCCAAAATACATTGTCATAAACCTTACCCTGAAGCATTATCGGCTCTTTAGAAGACAATAAATAAGCCACACCGAAAAGTGCCACAAACAAGGCAACTCCCCATAATAAACGATGTGTTCTTCTTTTATCAAGTTTCCATGCATGAACAAACTGAAAGAAAACAGCAGCCATTGTAACCAGCAAAACCATGAAAAGCATGCAATAAACAAGCATAATCAATACATTCGTATATAATGGTTGTTCATTATTATACCCTGCTCCATAGAAAAGAGCAACAGAAACCAGTATGATTCCCAATAGGACATATAAAACCGTATGAGATATCTTATAGAATGGATGTAACATGGTTATCAGTCTTTTGAAGTTGAATGATATTTTAAAATCATATCCAGTAAAGAAATGGCCGCGTTTTCCATCTGTGCATTTATTGATTCTATTCTTGACAGAATATAGTTATAGAAGATTTGCAATATCAGAGCAACAATCAATCCGAATATAGTAGTAATCAATGCCACCTTCATACCGCCTGCCACTATTGCCGATGACATTTCTCCTGCACTTTCTATATCGTCAAAAGCCATTACCATACCTATTACGGTACCTAAGAACCCCAATGAAGGAGCTATGGTTATGAATAAAGTTATCCACGAACAGCCTTTCTCCAGATAACCGGATTGTACTGTTCCATAATTCATGATAGAACGCTCTATCACATCAATGCGTTCATTAATTCTCAACAGTCCCTGATAACAAATGGAAGCAACCGGACCACGTGTGTTCCGGCACAAGTCTTTTGCTCTTTCTACATCCTTATCCTGAAGTGATTTTTCTATTTTTTCCAATAAACGTTTAGAATCTGTATCGGCAAGGCTTAAATAAATAATACGCTCTATACACAGAGCCAGACCGAACGCCAGAACAATAGCTATTAACGACATAAAGCCGGCATTGCCTTCTATGAACTTTTCTTTCAAAACCTGATGGAATCCTACAGAAGGAGCCACCTCGTCCATTTCTATCCGTTCATTTAAAAGAGAATCTACTATTATTACAGAATCACCGGCAATTGATGTTTCTTCTTGTGCATAAACAAACGTATCACCCAATATCACAAAAAGAGCAACTGCCAGAAAGCCTATTATCAGTTTTTTCATTGATTTATATTTTAATGAATTAAAAAACATTCACCTCAAAATCTAACAATACATTATCAAAAAGATACGAACGTTTCTCAAAAAGAGTTTTTATTCATTTACTTCGGTTCTTTCACATCAATATGGAAAATAAGATTCAAAGGTACAGCATGTTTTTGAAATTCACAAATTTAAATTAATTTGATAAATCAGCTCTTTATCAACACTGTTCATGCTGTTTATTCACTGCAACAGATTACAAGTCCACCGTTTAGCATATTATGTTATAAGCCAATATTATGAATCACCTTTTTTACTTATAGCACAAAAAACGAATATAATATAAACGTGGGTCTGATATAAGCGAAATTGCATGGCAGATGATTTCTTCAAGAAATTTTCAATGCAGCAGGAGAAATATATGGCTGAGGAGAATTTGGAGGTTATTCCGGCTTGTGGAATCGTTGATGCGGAAAAAAATCTTGTCACTGCCTTGTTTTGGCAGTCAGCAAGAGTATATTTGCCGTATGTCAAACCATGAATAAAATACAAATGATACGCGGAACAACTAAATTCAAATGCCCGAAGTGCGGCAGGATATTCAGGGGGCCGGACGTTGAATGGAACGCCGCCTCGCTCAGTGCTCCGATGCCCTGTCCGGAGTGCGGGACTGAAAGTCCGGCAATCAAAGACAGGCTGTCGGGCGGCAAGGGAATGTGGTGGCTCCTGTCATTAGGCGGACTGATATACCTGACAGGCCGCCTGAGAGACCGGAACTGATTATCCTCCTTAGGCCTGTAATTTTCCGGCATTCCGGTTCATGGCCCGCAGGAGCCAAGGCTAAGGGCCTCAATGATGACGGGGGTTTACAGGCTGCGGATTGTCAGCAGGCTTAAGGAGGAAATTTCTGAAAAATCTAGGTTAAACTATGTTAAACGGGGGGGGGTAATAATAAAACGCTAATTTTGCATGACGAAACATCCGGGGGCGGGCAGACCTGCCGCCTGTTTTAGGATAAGGGACGGATAGAACTAAAATTATGGAATCTTTTTATGTGTACTAAAAATGGAAAGACCGGTTAATGATAAAAATTTAATACTCCAAAAAGATATTGAGAATGCATACAATAAATTAAGGGATATCCTGCATAATGCCAGGCAAGACGTTTTGAGACTGAAAGGAGTTGACTCTTCTTTCAACACCATTAAGCATACTATTGAAGAGGCTCTCAATGCTCAGATAGGGTTGGCTGATAAAGAGCTGTCAAAGGCTTTAAGTGAAACAGTATGGGACAATTTTGTAGTCGCATTCTTTGGAGAAACCGGTGCGGGCAAAAGCACCATTATTGAAACCTTCCGTATCTTGTTTGACAAGGACAGACAGAAAGAAGACGGGCTCATTGTAGGAGATGGCAGGTCTGATTTTACCAAAACCTACGAAGAATACAGGATGTCTATAAAAGGCTGTAAGTTTACACTGATAGATATGCCTGGCATAGAAGGTAATGAGGATGAGTTTAAGGATGTCATTCAGACTGCACTCCATAAGGCTCATTGCATATTTTATATACAAGGCCATAATAAAAAGCCCGAAGAGGCCACAGCCAAGAAAATGAAGAAATATCTTGGGGACTGGGTTAAGGTATATTCCGTTTATAATGTGCGTGGCGATGTCAGTAGCTATGATGAAGAGGAAGAGCGTGAAACTCTTCTGACTGATGGCCTTATGAAAGCCGAAAGACTCATTCAGACAGAGTTTAAGAAAATATTTGGCGATGTATATGCCGGGCATGTTACTTTACAGGCCCTTTTGGCAATGTCTGCTAAGGCGGAATTCTCAAAACAGCGTAAAGACCTGATCAAAACCCAACAAAAGCTGATTAAATATTTCGGGAATTCAGACAGAATCATGAAATTTAGTCAGTTCCAGGCTCTGATTAATCTTGTAGAGCAGAAAGCGTCTAATTTTAAGCCCGAGATTATTGAGGCCAATAAACAGAAAATGATATCGCTGGCGAATCAGAGCTCCAATAAAATCTCTTATGTCGTGGAAGAGCAGAAAGATAGTCTGAATAGATTGAAAGACAAACTGAAAGAAGTGGAGGGGGAAGTATGTGGTTATCTTGATTTGGCTCGTATGAATATACAGAATAAGTCAAAGAATGCGATAGATCGTATATATGGCAGACTTAAAAACGATGTTTTCAAGTTGATAGACGACAATGTGATGACCATTGAGGCTCAAGTTAAGATTATACAAAGGGATTTATTAGATGAACTTGACACCCGTATAAGAAACATTGTCCGTGGGGAGCTTTTATCTGCAAGTAATAAAGCAGAACGGAAAATCAAAGAACTTGATGGCATTCGTCTGGCTCCCATCAGTTTCCGTGAAAATGCCGGCATTGGTTCAGAAATAGACTTCAGTGGAGCATTGTCTGAACTGGATGTCAGTCTTGATGATGTATTAGAATGGACGGGCAAAACGGCAGGGACAGCAGCTACAGGAGCTTTGATAGGCTCAGTAATTCCCGGAGTGGGTACTCTTATTGGCACCGTTGCTGGAGGAATAATAGGCGGAATAGCGCATGCGTTCAGCGGTGATAGTGGTAGAGCAAATGCCAGGAAAAGCGCTTCTGACGCTATCGAAAAGGCAAAGAAAAAAACGAAAGGAGATAGTGAAAAAGCATTGAATCCTGTATTGGAAGATATTGAAGATCAAAAGAGAAAGCTCAAAAATGCGGCAAGGCAGGGTTTGCACAGTATAGAGGAACTGAATGACTCTGTTGACAGCTTTGGTAATGAGATAGAGGATTATGTGAAACAATTGAAAAATAACAAATATGGAAGAATTTAATATTGCAAGCAAGAGAACCGCCAAGCTGGCTTCCTTGAAACGTCTGTTGGA
>CAYUIJ010000018.1:0-28858 GCA_964444735.1 uncultured Bacteroides sp.
ATATCGTCAGTCTCCACATTGACAGAATATTTGTTTGCCTTCCTCCCTCAGGAAACTATGACGATTGGCACAAGTACTTCTTCGGGGGTACATCCTCCATGTGCGCCGTGACCGGCGCTCACCTTATCAGTCATGGACTGATGAGTGAGCGAGCAGACAGTAACTCCGTCATCGAGAATAATATACTTGTCATCTTTTCCGAAACCGCCATCGGTAATTCTGGCCAGTCTTCCTTCATGGTCGGGTCTGATGCCGGCCAATTTCATGCCGTCATAAAATTGAGAAAGGTATGTGAGACCATGATCGGAGACAAAAGCAATCTTTTTCCCGTTATAATCATTAAGCACTTTCGTGACTGCTTTTTCCACAATGTCTATCTCGTCAATGATATATTGAGGATAGTTTTTCGCCGTGTGAGCAAAGCTGTCAAGATCCCCCACCTTGGGCAATTGCCCTCCGTCAGATACGAGCGATTGGAGTTTCGTCTTATTGTTGGAGGTAATGGTTGGCATATCGGCAATCCCTATATGTATTTCGTTTAAATATACATGTTCCTTATCATACCTTGATATGATATTGCGAATGAGGGGTATCCAGTCTATGCCCAAACCGTCGATCCAATAGAAAACGTCAATATCGTTGCGGTTGTGCAAAATGGTCTTGACCGTTTTGAAATTATCAATCCAGTTTTGGAATGAGGCGGGATTAGCATTCCTTTCGGCAATAATCCCGGACACTCTATGACTGACGCTATTGGAGATTTTTGCCATGCGGTAGGCATCGAAGTATTCCGAGATCCATCGCGTCTCGGAACTGAGCAAGTTGGGCGAAAGAGGCTGCAGGTAATGGTATAAATCGGGAAATACGGCTTTAATATCATCAAGACGAATTTGACCTTTTGCAATCCACTCAATTGCAAGTTGAAATTCCTCGTTAGTAAGCGGCGTAAGCAATTTCACTGCCTGACAATAACTTTCCTGTGGATTTGCCGCAACTGCACTCAGTCGTGTTTTTAAATTCCGGCGGGCTTCGTCGGTAATCTTCACGCCCCGTTCCGCTGCAAGGATCATCGCAGCACGGCGTTCAGCAATGAACTCGTCATTATTCAGGCATGTGAAAATAAGCGTGGCAATATTGGAGAAAAGCTCAGATTTACTCAACTTTGCACACTGTGAGACGGCGCGGCCGATGTAGCTGCTACCGCCGGACATTCTGCGAAAGAAGATGGTGAGCAGCCAACGGTCGAAATCGCTGTCGCAATCTAACCATGACTTGATGAAATCGGAACCATTTTGAAGAGTATACATATCAAAACGTTCCTTGACAAACTCTTCAAAATTAAAGGCGGCAACATCTATCTTTGAAGCAAACTGTTCCCAATAGGACATCTCTTCTTCGCCCGGCTCTTCGGTTACTCCAAAGTCAAGTCCAAGACCCCGAGTGAGGAATTGAAATGCATTATTGCATTTGAGGTATGTAAAAGCATTGTCAGGCTGAGCGTGGTGTGCGTTTGCATAAATATTAGCCGAACTGCATACAATAGTCTGCTTCACGCCATCGCCTTTCTTCCAGAGTTCGAGCCACTCGTAAAGATTACGGACTACGGTATAGTTTTTCTCCAGTCCGCTTACGCCGTAGGTTTTTTTGGTAAGCACAAGGGTGTAAACACCTTTGTCTGTCCCCGACTTATATTCCCAGACAAATGTATTAATGTCATTGATAAACTTGCCCATCTTGCCTTGCATGCCAACAATGGGTAAGTAAAGACGCATATGCTTGTTCTGTGCTTCTTCCGGGGGTTGCCCGCCACGAATGGTGGTGACGAGAGCGTCAAATTCATGTCGCTCGTCGTTGTCGTAGAAACGGGCCATCTCCGAGAAAGGACAGACGATAATGTCTTCCACCTTCTTTGTATACGCGATATACGCGCGTATTCTCTTTGACAATTCCGTGTACGACAAGAAACTATCGGGATAATCCTGGCCAATCAGCGTTTCAATGGAGCGTATGTATATTCCCGAAGGGCGATTTACTATAAAATCGTTAAAGTCTGAGAAATTGTCAAACAGTATGAAACGGACAGGATAGCGGTTATACTGGACCGCATTCGCGCCCGTCCACTCTTTGTCCTCCTTTATGTGGGCAAAGAGTTCGTCAAGCGAGTTGAACGATCGATACATAGCTCATTCATTTTCAGGCGTTGTTTCAAGAATCTTGTCGATGACAAACTCATATCCGAGGTTGATTATCTGGTCGATGATATGACGAAGCTTATCGGGCGATGTGACACTGTCGATATACTCGCGAGCGGATACTTTTTTCCTGGCAACCACGGAGGGGTCTCCTTTGAGTTCCTGACGGGCCTTGTCTTTGGCATTGCGGGCCTCTTCCTCAAGATGCCTGCGCTCCTCTTCCTCCTTACGACGCCGCAACTCTTCTTCTTTACGGCGACGCTCGTCGGCAATACGGTTGTTCTCGGCAATGCGCCAGTCTTTGAGTGTGCTACGCACTTCGTTTTCGGTCCAATAACCTACGGTAGACTCCAGATGTTTTCTGATATAATCATAGGCGGCCTCAACCTCGCAAGGCTGCAATCCAATTCCCGGCTGAGAGAAAAGGAAATTCTCAAATCCGTTACGGAAGTTTCCGGTTTTTTGCAAGATATCCGGAATGTCGGCACGGAAGCGTTCTATCAGGCCAAGCGTGTCGTTGACGAGCTTCGGATTTCTCATATCCTGGTTCGGCTCGCAGATAGCCACAATATTATCAAACAGACGTTTGATGTCATCATTGACAGTGATAGCCGGATGTGCCTGGCAGAAGTCTTCATCCATGTATTTCAGCGACCAGACGGGATAGCCCTTTTCTTCGGCAAGCGTTCCGGTAATGGCGAAGCGTGCGTCTTTCAGGCTCGAAATCTCATTGTAGCCTTTGAGCTTGTCGAGTCTGAGCGTCTTAACCAACTCTTTGCAGAGCCTGTTTTCTTCGGGTGTCTGGAATTTGAAACTGAGTCTGTTGGAACTCTTTCCTTTTTCCCATACGTTGAACAGTTCGGCAATGTCGTTAACTAAATCGTTCGTGTCACGGGGCTTGCCCAAGGTATCGAATATCTTACTGGCCCAGCCTCGCAGAGCAAAAGCCACCATCGCCGCCGATGCATAGTTGCCGCTCAGCCCATAAGGTGGTTTACGCAACTCGTCGAATTTCTCGGTAAAGTTAAAGAGCAATGATTTGTCGGCATAATTGATTTTGTCCTGGATAAAATCATATACTGCCTTAAACGGGTGTCCGACAGGCGCATCGGTCTTCCACTGGAAGTTCTCATCGAGCACATCTTGTATCAGGTACTGGATGGGCCGCATTTGTCCGGCAAGCTGTGAGAGCTCGCTCTTGCTCGTATAGAATATGAACGAGCGGATGATCTCTTTCGATACCTGAGGCTTCCAGAAAGTGTTAGGTGCTTTGGAGCGTATCTGTTCTATTGCATCGGGGCCATAAGGAAACACTTTTGGAGCAATAACATTGTTTAGTTCCGAAGAAAGGTGCTTTACCGACAGCTGATGCATCTCCCCGTTAACATAAACAGTTGCGTTGCCGCGTTGCGTTGCCGACATCCACTCTTTTATCATAGCTTCGGCGTGTTCGCGATGCACATTTACCTGATCCAAGAAGCCATGCGACTGAGCCGAGGTGTAGTTTGCCATATACTCGATAAACCGTGTATATTCCTTGTCGCCAAACGGTGTGTCAAAGACTATGAAAACAATGTCTTCGAGGTCTTTGTCACCGGTGGAGCATGCCTCCGAAACCTCTTCGGCAAACTGGCGTAACCGGGCTATCTCGGCATTATTCTTTGAGAAGAGCAACGCAAGATAGAGATCGCTCGGACGTTTATTGCGCCTGGCTTTCTTTATCTGATCCTTTAGCAGTGAATCGTTTGATATTTTGCTGAAAAAATCAAACGAATATGGGCGAATAATTTTCTGCACATACTTTTTCTCAAAGTAGCTCTTGGCGGTATCACCAAATTCAAGGACATTAACGATATAGCGGTAATCCTTATTTTTCAACGACTCCTTTAATTCTTCGATTTCGTGGGAAGGCAAGGCTGAGAATTGCACGGAGAAAATACCGCCCGGTGTGCGTTGGATAACACCTTGTTCGTTGAACCAGTCAAGAACGGCTTGGACTTCATTCTCGAATTGAGTCCCTACGAAAAGGTTGTGAATATTATCCTCGGTAGGCGTAACAAGGCCGTTGTTATTATCTCCGGATATGTTGTTGAATGCATTAAGGAGCAACACGCCTTTGAAAATAGCATAGGCAGCCGCTCCGTGTTCCTCTACATGAAGCCGATAGGTATTGAACCGCTCGGTGACCGCACCGTAATTTACCACATCGTCTTGAAACACTTTGAGCACAAAGTCCCAGAGGTAATCGGCCGTTACGGTGTAACGGTTGGCAAAGGCCTCCTCGCTTGCGAGGAACCTTTCCATCGCTTCGTTCTGGCCGATAAACTCAAAGACAGATCGACTCGACGAACCGACTACCGTAGCATAATGGGTGGCAAGATTAGCCGTGCCGGGGTGCAGCGGAAACAGGTTGAGCAGGTCGTTGCGGGTCTCCATAGGATCATTGGAAGTCTGCGTGTAAAGGTCGAGCAACCGGCTGTTAAGCGTGTAAAAGTAGTTGCGCATGGATTCGTGCCGTTCAGTATCGATTATCTCGAACTTGCGTGACATTATTTTGAATGCCGACACCGGCTCCATGTTGTACATCATACGGTGATAACGCCCATCGGTTTGCTTTACCTGCTCATTACTCAGCTTGTCGAATGCGGATGGATGCGAAATCAAGAAAAGGAAACTATCGTTTTCTTCGTTAGCAAACTTCTGTGCGATGGTCTGCAGGGCTTTTAACACTGAAATACCTATGGTGTCAGACATTACGTCTGTAAATTCATCCCAAAGTATCAAAAGTCCATTACAGCCGGTTTCGGCACGAAGTTTCTCTTGTACATCCACGAGCCATGAAGCTGTGTTTTCTTGGCTCAATACAATGCTGATACTGGCTTCTCGTTGAGCATTCTTTGCCTTCTGATAAGTAGCCATATCTTTCCCGGCTAACTTCTGAATCAGTTTCTCACGAGTGGGAGCCACGGAGCGCAGTGCGGCGAACCGGGAAATAAGATTGTCCCATATCACAGGATTAGCCTCGATGTGTTTAATCAACTCATCGTAATCTGTATCTACTATTATATCAAGGTCATTTTCATTGAGTGCTTTAACAACGGCAGTCTGGAGCACCAAAGGGAGGTCGGCAACGTGCGACATATCGCACAGCCCTTCTATTTTGACGGGCAACAGACGCTTTTGTTTACGCAAACTGTATATTTGGTCGCGGATGGTTTTAAACTTTTCATCCTTGTATTCGTAGTCAACCCACTCTTTAATCTCTTCCACAGGATCACACAGCAGGTGGGTGATTACGGCCACGGCATGGCTCTTTCCGGTTCCATAAGTACCACGAATCCAAAAGGACTTATGAGAGTCAATGTCATTACCTCTCACCGAACGCAACACGGTTCGAAGTACGGCATTGAACTGCTCGTTTGGAATAAAGGATGCCCATTGCCTGCCTTTTTCCTCTTCTATGCTATAGGCAGCCCTGCCGCTACGCTTTTTGATTATGTCATTATATGTCATTTTCATTACCGTTGAGTTGATAGTTTGATTTATGCCGGTCATTTCGTAAGGACTTCAAGAACCGTTATAGGGGTTAAGTCCTTGCGGAGCGTTATATGGTCTAATCCCATATTAAGTTCTGCAATAAGTACCCTATTGGTATCAGAAGAAAGTGCACGCAGTTTCTTAATTAAATCCGTCTTGGCTATACCAAATTCCATAGCGACCCCTTTACACTCTTCTGTGTGGTAAAGGTCCGCAACCCTAAATTCAAATATTTCATTCTTTTCTCCATAAAGGTAAAGAGAATACGCCAATGCTTCAAGACTCAAATCTTCATATGCTTGACGAATACGTTTCTTATCGAGTTCTTCACCCTGCATTAAGTCTTCTCCAATTGGCGAATTTTTAAACATATCCATCAATGCTCCTACCGCATTATTTAATGTTGAAAGTGAAGAAACACTCTCGACAGCACTTATTTCATCTGCGAGATATTTTTTGTCAAATGGTTTGCCAGGCGCAATTCGTCTAACAAAACGGTTGACAATGAATGATGAGTATGTGAGATTTATCCAAACTATTTCCCAAAATAGGGTCGGGGTCTCTGAGTATATCTTTTGCATGAGTTCTCCGAAAGGTGTAGGCTGATTTTTAGCATTGATTAGTCCAGCATCTTTAGTCCATGCCTTGAAAGAATCAAACATGGCAGATCCAAGAAGCGTACTGGTCCAAAAGTTTTCAGGGTCGCTTACATACTCATCAACCCATTCATCCCTCAGACCAAATGTCTTATAACCTTTGATAGAAAGCGATGTATTCATTTTTATTTTACCTGATATTTTTCTGAGACAATCGGCCGCAATGCATCCTTTTTCATGAAAATTCACGCATTTCAAACAATGAACGCACTGCGGGCCAATAGATAATTTTGGAACGATGTGCAATGCTCCTGTTGGGCATTCAACTTCGCATACTTCGCAGCGGACACAATAAGCGGCTTTGTATGCAACGCGCATGATGTCATTGACAAACTTCTTATCTTCAGTATTGAAAAAAATTTCTATTCTGGATGTCGTTTTGGAACCTTGAAAAGCGATAATATCTTTACCAATCTTAAAACCACCCGAAAATGAATTTTTTAAGAATCCTATAGTATATTCACCAATTACCTTTAACCATTCAAAAAAATCATTGGAATTTGCTGATATTTTCAACTTAGTAACATGGTTTGAGCAACTTATGGCAACTCTTTCTATATTCTTCAATTTCGGGCTACCTAAAGCTGAGATGTGCCATCTGCGCGTTTTTATAAATGTCGTTGTGTCTTTGATTCCTGAGGCTTCTACCCATGACTGAAGCTTACATAAAAATGGCTTTCGAGAATCGGGATATAATTTAGTAACAAGGAAATCGGACCAATCCGAACCGAAAGGACAAATTACACAACCAACGCGCGAAAATCCAAACCGATAAGCAGGGTTATTAGGAAGGTTGTGTGTCATCATATATAAGAATATTTCAACCGCATTCCATTGAAAAATTGGGTGGGCATTGTATGTAAATATGTGTTTGCCTTTCCCTATACGGTTATATCCGCTACGGCGGGTGGATTCTTCGGCACGGACACCATCGAACGTCAATACTTTTGCCTGCTTGTTCCCTTCGACTTTCAGGGAACGGTATAAGGGTGCGGTTTTCATAACCGAACAGCACCAGCGGTGTGTATCGGAAGGAGTACCAATTTTATCCCAATAGTTTAATACAAACTCGTGATTGCGCGTTATTGTGAATTTCAATGCGGGGAAACGTTCACCATAGTATCGTTTAACATCCTCGTAGAGGTCAAGTGACGGTGGCAACTCATAGCCGGTATCGGAGTATAGGACTTCAAACGCTGTAGGAGGTATGGCACGGGTAACGAGGTCAAGTACTACTTGTGAGTCTTTGCCACCGGAAAAGGAGACAATGAAGCGGTCAATGTGGGTTGAAAGCAGCACGCGTTTCCCTTCGGAGTTAGCGGTGTCAAGCGGCATGATATCAAAGCTGTCACAGTCTTGTTTGACCACAGCCATTTTCTGCTTGGTCCGCTTCTCGATTTTCGCGGCCAAGGTCTCAAAGTCAAGTTCATTAGCCTGTGCGACATCACGGGCGTTGTTTACCCCCCCCCGTATAAGCTGAATATATCGCGTATAAATTCTATAGCCTCACTTTCGATAAGAAACATCGGATCAGCATTCTTGGCGAGCATCATCGCTACATCAACAGCCTCCAACTCTGTCGGAGTAACGCCAGGAGCAAGCACCACGGCAGGAGCATCATAAATATTGGCGCCCTTAGCCTCAAAAAGCATGGCTCCGCGATACCAATACTGCTTGTTTACCGCCCACATTATAGGTTCCTTACAGCGTGGATATACCCACCCGAGCTTATCAAGTCCCATCAAGTCAAGTTCCTCAAACCAAACAGGGCGAGGCGAGATGCCCAAGGTCCCTTTCGTGACCTTGGAACTGAGAAAGACTCCGCCCGTTTCTGTATCCCATGTTATTCTAAACATACCCATCTACTTTGTGGAACATATCCCTTGCATCAACATCTAAAAAAGCGTGCTTACTTTATAGAATACTTTTATCGCGGAGAGAGGGGGATTCGAACCCCCGATACGCTTTAGGCGTATACACGCTTTCCAGGCGTGCCTCTTCAGCCACTCGAGCATCTCTCCTGACTGATAAAGACTTTATCATTGATAACCGGGTGCAAAAGTAACAAGAAAGTTTCTAAAATCAAACATTCCGGTTATAAATATAACGTTATGACGCGCATTTTCTCCCGCTATCTTTGCCAAGTCTTGTATCCGGACTAAATATTCCCGAACACCCGCAATGCGTTCTGTGTTGTCACGGCGGCAGCCTCCTCCAAAGACATGCCATAGATATCGGCAACCTTTAGCATTACATCGCGCGCATACGCGCTTTCATTACGCTTTCCTCTGTGCGGGACCGGGGACAGATAGGGTGAGTCTGTCTCTACCACCACCCTGCTTATGGGTACAGACGCTTTCAGTACATCAGACAATGTTGATTTCTTGAATGTTACCACTCCATTTATTCCAAGCAGGAAATGTTCAAAGGAAAGAAGCTGTAAGGCTTCTTCCTCCGTGCCGGTAAAACTGTGAAATATTCCCCGCAAAGGAGCCGACTTATAAGGATCCATGCACCTCATCAGTGCCTCGTGCGCATTCCGGCAATGAATCACCAGTGGCAAATCATACTCCAAAGCCCAACACAGCTGTTCCGTAAAAGCTTCTGTCTGTTCTTTCTCATAGGTGCGGTCCCGGTACAAATCAAGCCCCGCCTCCCCTATAGCTATGTAGGGATGTCCTTGTTTCAGCCGTGACTTCAGCGATTCCAGATCTTTCCTGAAACCGGCATGGACCGATGTAGGATGCAGGCCGATCATTGGGAAGCAATATCCCTTATAGCTCTCACAAACACGCAGCAGATCATCCAACGTAGAACAATCAATATTGGGCATCAGCAGTCTGGCGACACCGGCATTTTTTGCCCTCTCTATTGTTTCGGGCAAATCGTCATTAAATTCCTCACAAAACAAATGAGTGTGCGTGTCAATAATCATCATTCCATTATACGTTACGGTGTATCAGCGAACCGACAAACGATCTTAACATCCGCTTACGGCAATCTTCCACTTCCAGAGCATTCAGGAAATCACCTGTTTTTTCAAAACAACCGGATATTTTCCTGTCGCACAATTCACGAATGCCAATCCGGTTATAAAGCGATGTCACCGCCTGTATCTTTTCCTGAGGCTCATATTCTTTCGCATTGATCCAGCGTTTCAGTTCTGCACGCTGCTCGTCATTTGCAAGCCGCAACGCATTGATAAGCATATAGGTTTTCTTATTGCACAAGATATCGCCGCCGATTTTCTTACCAAATACCGCCGGATCGCCATAAACATCCAGATAGTCATCCTGCAACTGGAAAACCAATCCCACCTGCACTCCATAGTCATGCAACAGATCTGCATCCTTATCCGGCGCACCTCCCAACAAAGCGCCGATTTTCAACGCCGAAGCCAATAATACGGATGTCTTCAGACGAATCATCTCAATATATTCTTCTTCGGCAACATCATCGCGCATCTCAAACTCCATGTCATACTGCTGTCCTTCTCCTATCTCCAACGCCATCTCCGTGAATATATCCAATACCTTTTTCAACAGTACCGGATTGTCTATGCGGCATATCTGCTGATAAGCCAGCACCAGCATCGTATCGCCCGACAAGATTGCCGTATTTTCGCTCCATACCTTATGCACGGTAGGTCTGTTACGACGCATGTCGGCCTTATCCATCAAGTCATCGTGCAGCAGTGTATAATTATGATAGGTCTCCAGCCCGACTGCAACCGGAAGTACGGAATCCACCTCTTCCTTATAAAGATTATACGCCATCAGCATCAATACCGGACGTATTCTTTTCCCTCCCAATGAAAGCACATACCTGATTGGTTCATACAATCCTTTCGGACCGCGAGAATAGTCCCATCCGGCAATGCACCGGTTTACCTTTTCCAATAATTCTTTTGCCGTAAACATAATCTATATTTATTTCATTTCATCTGCTATCTTAATCTGAAATCAACGGGGAAAACATACAGAAACCGCGCGGCTTTTCCGTTTTTCTTTCCGGGTATCCATCGGGACATCATCTTCAACACCCGCAATGCCTCCTTGTCAAGGAGCGGTGAAGCGCTTTGCAATATCTTAAAATCAGTAAGCCTCCCGTCTTTTTCCACTACAAACTGCACCAGCACACGCCCTTTTGTTCCGGCTCTCACTGCCGCAGGAGGGTAAACCACATTTTTTGACAGGAAACGCATGCATGCGGCATTACCACCCGGAAAAACCGGCAATGAATCGGGCAGGACTTCCTCATCCTGTTGCCTGCTATCCGGCAAATCGTTGAGTCCGGCTGTCTCCGTCTTACCCACATTCATCTGTTCACGAAGTTCATTCAGCATTTTTTCCATTGCAAGACTCTCTTCCGCATCATCGGTCAGTTCTATCTTGTCAATATTCTGATGTTCAGTCAGTTCTAATTGTATATCCGACTTCGGTTGCAACTCGGAGACATACGGCAAGTCGGCTTCAGGAACAAGCATTTCCCCGTCAGGTTTCAGAATCTCACTCTTAACAGCAACCTCCGTTTTCCACTGAAAAGCCATGTATCCCATCAAAAGTACCAGCAACAATGCCAAGAGAAACCTTTTGCCCCGTCCTTTTTCCAAATCAGCTTTCGAAGACTTCTTTATCTCCATATCTCACGATACTGTCTAATCAAGAAACTATTCCTTCAGTATAAGACAAAAGTAACATATTTTGTCTAAACAAGAAAGGGAAGGGTAGGGATATTCACTTTTTTATCTCTACCTTTGAACCGTCAATTTATAAAACAACAAGAACATGAAAAAAATCATCATTGCGATCGACGGGTTTTCTTCGTGCGGAAAAAGCACCATGGCCAAAGACCTGGCCCGTGAGACAGGATACATATACATTGACAGCGGGGCCATGTACCGTGCCGTGACCTTATACAGCCTGCGTCATCACTATTTTAACGGCAACGAAATAGAAGCCGGCAAATTACAGCAGGATATGCCTGCCATACAGATTTCATTCAAGCTCAACGCCCGACAATGTCCGGAGACTTATCTGAACGGTGAAAACGTGGAGACCGAAATACGTGGAATGGAGGTATCATCGCACGTAAGCCTGATAGCCGCCCTGCCTTTTGTAAGAGAAGCATTGGTGCGTCTGCAACAGGAAATGGGAAAAGAAAGGGGTATCGTAATGGACGGACGCGACATCGGGACAACCGTATTTCCGAACGCCGAAATGAAAGTCTTTGTAACCGCATCGACCGAAATTCGTGCCCAACGCCGTTTTGACGAGCTGAAAGCAAAAGGACAGCAGGCAATCTTTGACGAGATTCTCCAAAACGTGAAAGAGCGTGATTACATAGACCAGAACCGCAAAACCAGCCCGCTAAGAAAAGCGGATGACGCCCTATTGCTTGACAACAGCGACCTCACCATTGACGAACAGAAAGAATGGCTGATGACACAATTCAAACGGATTACCGAAAATAAATGAAAAAGATTGAAATTGACAACGGGTCAGGATTCTGTTTCGGGGTGACCACAGCCATCAGGAAAGCAGAAGAAGAACTGGCTAAAGGGGCCTCCCTTTACTGTCTGGGAGATATCGTGCACAATGGCCGGGAATGTGAACGCCTGAAACAAATGGGGCTCATCACTATCAACCATGACGAGTTCAAAGAACTGCGCAGTGTGAAAGTATTGCTCCGCGCGCACGGAGAACCGCCCGAAACTTACGAAACGGCACGGAAAAACAATATTGAAATCATTGATGCCACATGCCCCGTAGTGCTGCAGCTGCAGAAAAGAATCAAGAAAGAATATGACACGCCCGCAAAGAACGAAAAGCAAATCGTCATTTACGGAAAGAACGGGCATGCCGAAGTGCTGGGCCTGGTAGGACAGACCGAAGGAAAGGCCATTGTCATCGAATCATTGGAAGAAGCCCGGCAGCTTGACTTCAACAAAGACATCCGTCTGTATTCACAGACCACCAAATCACTTGACGAGTTTTACTGCATAACGAAATACATACGGCAACACATCTCGCCAAATGCCACATTCCAGTCATTTGATACAATATGCAGACAGGTGGCCAACCGCATGTCCAACGTTCGCGAGTTTGCCCGCCGGCATGACCTGATATTCTTTGTATGTGGCAGGAAAAGTTCCAACGGAAAGATTCTCTTCGGCGAATGCAGGAAAGTCAACCCGAACTCATATCTGATAGACAACCCTGCGGATATTGATTATTCATTGCTTGAAAAAACACAGACTATCGGCATTTGCGGAGCCACATCCACCCCCAAGTGGCTGATGGAAGCATGCCGGAAAGAAATCATACAACACAATAACTGACCACATCTTTTGTATGTGCACATCTGCAAGCCTTCGGGACCATAAGATACTAATGCGTTGCTCTTACTTCTGCCCGCAAGGTACGGAATACGAAAAAGACATATTTTGCCGAGTCACCCATTATCATTCGGCTAATCGCCCATAAAGGCCAAAAAAAAGAATCTGTCTCAAAACAAAGTTGAGACAGATTCTAAAAAATCTTTAATATTACTAATATCTTAAACTTATTACAAACCGGCCAGTTCAACAAGCTTGTCAACAGCAGCATTCAGTCTGTCAACGTTCTTCCCTCCAGCTGTAGCAAAGTGAGCCTGCCCGCCGCCGCCGCCCTGAATCATTCCGGCAGCCTCGCGAACCATTTTTCCGGCATTCATGCCGGATGCAACAAGGTCATCGCTAATCACCACCGTAAGCATCGGCTTGTCATTTTCACAACTTCCTATTGCTACAAACAAGTTTGAGGTGATTTCCCCTTTCAACTGAAATGCTATATCCTTAACGGCACTGGCCGATAAAGGAAGCACGGCTTTCACCACTTTCACTCCATTTATCTCCTTAATGCCTTCAATCAGTTTTGCCTTTATCTGAGCCTGTTTTTCTTTCATGAACTCTTCCATCTGTTTCTTGAGCCCGACATTCTCTTCAATGTATTTACGGATAGCCGCTTTCAAGTCAGGAGCGTTATTAAACAGGTGTTTCAAATCATTCATAGTATCTTCAAGCAAGTAAACGGCCTCTTCAACCTTGATACCCGTAATGGCTTCAATACGACGCACTCCAGCCGCTACCGAGCCCTCGGAAAGAATCTTCATCATACCTATCTTACCGGTGGCCGACACGTGTGTACCACCACAAAACTCAATGGATGAACCGAACTGCACTACGCGCACCTCATCACCGTATTTTTCGCCAAACAAGGCAATGGCACCGAGTTTTTTTGCTTTCTCAATCGGAAGGTTGCGGTATTCTGTCAAAGGAATATTTTCACGAATTCTGGCATTGACCAGACGTTCTACTTTTCTCAGCTGTTCGGGGGTTACTTTCTGGAAGTGTGAGAAGTCAAAACGAAGGCTGTCAGGGGTAACCAATGAACCTTTCTGCTCAACGTGGGCGCCCAAGACCTGACGTAAAGCCTCATCAAGCAGGTGAGTACACGAATGGTTAGCCGCACAGGCCGCACGCCTGCCGGTATCAACGCATGCCATTACCGGAGCATCCGGATGCCCGGGAAGTTTCTTAGCAATAAGAATAGGAAGGTTGTTTTCTTTTCTGGTATCAATAATCTCAATGGTTTCATACCCGCTGATCAGTACACCGGTATCGCCTGCCTGGCCTCCGCTTTCGGCATAAAACGGAGTTTTTTCAAGCACAATCTGATAGAAAGTCTGGCTTTTCTGTCTTATCTGACGGTAACGCAGAATGGCAGTTTCGTATTCGGTATGGTCATAGCCTACAAACTCGGTCTCACCTTCTTTCAGGATAATCCAGTCTCCGGTTTCAACTGCGGCCGCATTGCGTGCGCGCTGTTTTTGTTTCTGCATTTCTATATCAAATTCCTCAGTATTGACAGTCAGGTTATTCTCATGCAGAATCAGTTCGGTCAAATCGAGCGGGAATCCGAACGTATCATAAAGTGTAAAGGCATCCACACCGCTGATAACGGTCTTTTCCGCAGCTTTGGCATCGCTTATGATTTTGTCGAGCAAGCGGATACCGGTTTCAAGTGTACGCAAAAAGGCCTCTTCCTCTTCCTTGATAACCTTCTCTATCAAAGTTTGCTGTGCCTTCAGTTCGGGATAGGCATCACCCATGGTGTCAATCAGCACCGGAAGCAGACAATATATAAAGGCTTGTTTCTGGCCGAGGAAAGTATATCCGTATCGAACGGCACGACGTAAAATACGGCGAATCACATAACCCGCTTTCGCATTTGACGGCAACTGGCCATCGGCAATGGAGAAAGCAATGGTACGGACATGGTCGGCAATAACACGCATGGCCACATCGGCCCGTGCATTCTGCCCGTATGTCACACCTGCTATATCACTGATAACGCGGATAATCGGCTGGAACACATCGGTATCGTAATTGGATGTCTTTCCCTGTATGATCATGCACAGACGCTCAAATCCCATACCCGTATCAATCACGCGTGCAGGAAGAGGGCTTAATTGTCCGTCAGCCTTACGATTGTATTGCATGAACACAAGATTCCAGATTTCAATCACTTGCGGATGCCCATGGTTTACCAGTCCGCATCCGGGAATCTTGGCGCGTTCTTCGACCGGACGGAAGTCAATATGGATTTCAGAACAAGGGCCACACGGACCGGTATCACCCATTTCCCAGAAATTATCATGTTTGTTTCCGTTAATGATATGGTTTTTCGGCAGATGCTCTTCCCAGTATTCGGCCGCCTCATTGTCACGGTCAAGACCTTCTTCCTTGTCGCCTTCAAAAACAGTGGCATAAAGATTGGAAGGATCAATCTTCAACACATCAACCAGGTATTCCCACGCCCAATTGACAGCCTCTTTCTTAAAATAGTCTCCAAACGACCAGTTACCGAGCATTTCAAACATGGTATGATGGTAAGTGTCATAACCCACTTCCTCAAGATCATTGTGCTTTCCACTCACACGCAGACACTTCTGAGAATCGGCCACCCTTTTGCTCTTGACCGGATGATTGCCCAGAATAACATCTTTGAACTGATTCATACCGGCGTTGGTAAACATCAACGTAGGATCATCTTTAATCACCATAGGGGCCGATGGCACAATGACATGACCTTTCGACTCGAAGAAACTTTTAAACGAATCTCTAATTTCTTTTGAGCTTAACATATATTTGCGCTATGTAGTTAATATTCCAAAAAACGATTTGCAAAGATAACAGGTTTTATTATTTTTGCCTTAACTATTTGTGCTAAATATTCATTATAAGAAGCCTTTTGTTTGCTTGCGCTTAAAAGAACATGCAAAAAGTCTGTTACATATATAATCCGAAAATCTGCGCTTGCAGCAGAACATACCCTATTACAAGACAACGTATGCTGGGCATTGTAAGGCAACCTTTTGCAGGGAGAAGACTGGGGTCCGGGCGCTTCCTGATATCCCTATTCCTGTTTGGTACTCTTCCGGAAAAAGAACTCCGTATAGAAAACGCACGCATGAAGACACAATGTCAGGTATTGTCAAAACGACTTGATAAAGCACTTTCCATACTGAAAGGCACACAGCAGCGTGATGGCAACCCGTATCGGGCAGTACTTCAGGCAGACCTGATAGCCGATGAAATCAAGACAGTTTCCGGCTACGGAATGCATATTGACCCTATATACAAAACCGAGAAATCTTATTCGGGCATGGACTTCTCGGCCAATTACGGAACGGATGTCCATGCCACAGGCAACGGTATCGTGGCCCCGGCAGGATGGAAAACCGGATACGGACATACCATTGAAACAGACCGTCAATCCGGTTACCATACCCGGTATGCACACCTGCAAAGCATAAAGATAAAACGCGGACAAAAAGCAAAATCCGGTAAGCTATTATTTCATGAATCTGACAATTGAAAAAGCATGACCAGATGATACAGATGGCAGCTATCCATTGTCAAGGCACATATATGATTGATAAAACACAGAAAACATGGCATACAATTCCAATAAGAATCTAAAACTGTATTATTCAATAGGTGAAGTGGCTGAAATGTTCAACGTTTCAGAAACCTTGCTGCGCTATTGGGAAAAGGAGTTCCCCGACTTTATCACACCCCGAAAAGGCGGGAGACAAATCAGACAGTATACCGAAGACAATATAGAACAGGTGCGACTGATATATCATCTAGTAAAAGAAAAGAGAATGACCCTGCAAGGGGCACGGCAAGTCCTCAAAAACAACAAAACGGCTACCGTACAGACAATGGAAGCAATCAACACGCTGAAAAACATCCGCGAGGAATTACTGACCATGAAAAAGGAACTGGAACAGACTGTTTACTAAAAGAAGCCGGACAGTCAGTCATCTGGAATACAAAGCCTGAGAGAATAGCTAAAAGCCGGAAACAGGGAAAAGACAGTCTGATTCCCATTCCGGACTTTTTCATTATTTCATCTCTTCAAAATAAGCATCAAGCAATTGCCTGGCTGCGACGAACGAGGTAAGGCCACCCGTAAGAACAGCTTTTTCTTTCAATGGAATAAGCTCCGTTATTTTCTCATTGTGATAAAAACTGTCGCGCAGATGCTCATTGATAGTCTCATACATCCAATATTTGGCCTGCTCATTACGACGGTATTCAAAATAACCGTTCTTCTTCACGAATGCAATGTAGTCGTAAATCATTTTCCAGATTTCTTCAATGCCCAGTCCGTAAAAACCGGAATAAGTCAATACCTGAGGAGTCCATCCACTTTCAGGTTTCGGGAAGAGATGCAGCGCATTACGAAAATGAGCCGCTGCCAGTCTGGCTTTTTCCATATTGCTTCCATCGGCTTTGTTGATAACGATTCCATCGGCCATTTCCATGATACCTCGCTTGATACCTTGCAGTTCATCTCCCGTACCGGCCAGCTGAATCAGCAAAAAGAAATCAACCATGGAATGCACAGCAGTCTCACTCTGCCCCACTCCTACCGTTTCTACAAATATCTTATCATATCCGGCAGCTTCGCACAGGATAATGGTTTCACGCGTTTTGCGCGCGACTCCCCCCAATGAACCGGCCGAAGGGCTGGGACGTATAAACGAATCAGGGTGTACAGACAATTTCTCCATTCGTGTTTTGTCACCCAATATACTGCCTTTACTGCGCTCACTGCTGGGGTCTATGGCCAATACGGCCAGTTTCCCACCCTTTTTCAGCACGTGCAAACCAAAAACATCAATCGATGTACTTTTGCCGGATCCGGGCACGCCACTGATGCCGATACGAATGGAGTTTCCGGAATACGGCAGACATTTTTCAAGAACTACCTGTGCCAAAGCCTGATGTTCGGGTCGCCGACTCTCAACCAATGTCACTGCACGGCTCAGTACCATTACATCGCCTTTCAATATACCCTCTACGTAATCATTGGCTGTAAACTCTCTACAACGCGCTCTCGGGCGGTTTTTCAAATACGGATTAATCATTGAGGGCTGCTCTATACCCTTATTTACGGTTAATCCTTTATAGGCTGTGTCATTTTCAGGATGTTCCATGCTGTGATGTTTAAAAGAGGTTAAGTTATATTACTTCTTGACTTTTATCATTATCTCATTCTTCGGATGCTTGGGATCATTAGTTATCATCAACACACGCTGTGTTCTCTTTGCATCGCTTTTCAAATACTTCGCATTGACAGAAATATACATCTTCGTAGATTTTCCAGGAGCCAGAGACTGTTCTTTCAACGAGACATTCAGTGCCGGACTCGTTACTTGTATATCTTCCATCTTAAGATCGGAACGGCCGGTATTTGTAATGACTATATGCTTTTTCATGGTTTTCTTGTTATCCATTCCGCCAAAATCTATCTCCGTCGCAGACAACCGGACTACCGGAGCCATCGCTCTCTGGGCCGCCGTTAATTTTGAGAAATCCGGCAACAATACAGAGATTACATCAAGCTGATTATCCTCACCAACCTTGTCTCCAGGATAACGTGCCAAATAGACATTCACACGGTTTATTCCCAAAAAAGGATATTTCTCACTATGGAATATCAAGCGTATCACTCCCGTTTCCTTTGGAGCCAGTTTTTCCGGAATAGCCTTTGCCTCAATATACGAAGGAAGATGCATCAATACCGGAACATAGTCTTTTGAAGAACCGTTTGCTACTTTCAGGTCAAACGTGGGCCTATCTTCTTTATTGGCATCTGCAAACTCGATATGATTTGTGTCTAAATGAATGTTTCCTATCTGTATCGGGTAATTGTGAGAATAATCTACCACATCGGCACTCACAACTCCAGTCACAGACAAATCATACGGTCTGGACTTCGCATTGGAATAAACCTGCACAGACTTATGAAAATGTCCCAGCATCTTGGCATCAAAAACGGCTTCAATGACTCCCTTATGGTACGGACGAACCGGCTTTTTAGTCCATGAAGACACAATACATCCACACGAGGATTCCACATTATGAATGACAAGAGTCTCATTTCCCGTATTTGTAAACTCAAACTTCGCCGTTATCGGCTGTTTCCACATAATGGCACCAAAATCATAAGTCTCTCTTTCGAAAGAAATTTTCGGCTGCGCTTCTAAAAAAACAGAGATTATAATACTGATTGCCAACAGAATATATTTCATAAGACAAAACTTCTCACTAATAAGATATAAGACAAAGATACGACATTTTAAAAGCATACAGCTGCTTTTATCTGTAAATCTTTTGTTAAGTATGGATTTTTATCCTTAACTTTGCCTGAAACCTGAAATTATTAAACATAATGAAAACTGATTTTAAGTTTTATTGGCTGCTTGTATTGACGATGCTCATAACGGTTAGTCTCACGTCTTGTGAAGATGACGAGGAGACAGGTTATGACTTATCGGGAATGTGCGGCCAAAGCTGGTATGGCGATTTCGGAGCATCCGACACAGACGGATACCCACTATACAGCGAACTTATGTTTGTGGCAGGTCAATCAAACAGTCATGGCAGCGGATGGGAAAAGACCTATTATCAGGATAATTTTGAACTGTGCTATCAGGATAATTTTGACTGGGTTGTAGACAACGGCATACTATATATTTATTATAGGAATCAAGATCTACTGGTAATCCACGATTTTTACGTAGGCCACCGTACTTTCAGGGGTTACTTTGAAAACGGGGTAGAATTTTACCTTTCTCTGGACAGGCGATGGTAAGCATACAAGTGTCTACGATACATAACAAGCACTTATATCTGGCAAGTTCTCAAGATAATTTTACAATATTTTTAAAACAAAATTTGGAATTAAAGAAATAAATATTACCTTCGCGTCTGCTTTCTAACGCAAAGAGGGCGTTTAGCTCAGCTGGTTCAGAGCATCTGCCTTACAAGCAGAGGGTCGGCGGTTCGAATCCGTCAACGCCCACACTGTCGGGTATGACACATCCCAATATAATATTGCGGAAATAGCTCAGTTGGTAGAGCATAACCTTGCCAAGGTTAGGGTCGCGAGTTCGAGTCTCGTTTTCCGCTCAGGATATGCTGTCGTGGCTCAGTGGCAGAGCATCCTTTGGCAGGACCGGTCTTGTTGACAGTCCTTATAGTATGTCAAAACGAGAACGGCTCAGTAGGCAGGGCATGGGCCTCCAAAACGAGGGTAAGAATTTTGATTTTGTCTTCTCTATCCGGCATAAGAAAGCTGTAATTTTTTTATTACAGCTTTTATTGTGGGTAAACAAACATAAACGCAATATTCACATAAGAAGAGACTCATTTTTATAATCTATGGAAATCAAAAGTGCGGAATTCATTATCAGCAATACGCGTATAGACAAATGTCCTAAAAATAATTTGCCAGAATATGCTTTCATCGGACGTTCCAATGTAGGCAAATCCAGTTTGATAAACATGCTTGCCAATCGTCAAAAACTGGCAATGACTTCAGCTACTCCCGGAAAGACATTGCTCATCAATCATTTTCTCATAAATAAAGAGTGGTACTTGGTTGACCTCCCTGGATATGGATTTGCCAAAAGAGGAAAAAAACAACAGGAAAAAATACACCAAATTATCAGGCAGTATATATTGCAGCGTGAACAACTGACCAGTTTGTTTCTCCTTATAGATTGCCGTCTGGAGCCTCAACGGATAGATTTGGTATTTATTGAATGGCTGGGCGAAAACGGCATACCATTTGCTATCATCTTTACAAAAGCAGACAAGTTGAGCAACAGGAAAGTACTTGAAAACGTAAACAACTACCTTGAGCATTTGAAAGAACAATGGGAAGAACTGCCTTCCCACTTCATTACGTCTTCTGAAAAGAAAACAGGAAGAGCTGAAGTGCTTGACTATATCGAATCAATAAACAGACAATTATAACTGGTGACCGGAGTTTTCTTTCTTTTCAGGAAGCCGGTAGGATTTTCACCAAAATAATCTTTGTAACATCTGGTAAATAAAAGTGCTTGTAAATTCAGTAGTCGGCAAAAAGCCGTTACAACCTTATAACACTGCAGGCGATTGCAAGCGGCAATCGCGATGATTGCCGGAAACGGAGCTATGGGATCATTCTGCACGGCGGATGATTCCTGCATGTTTTTTTGACTCAACGATGTCAGAGTATACGCCGGAAGCCGGAAGAAAGCATACTTGCCGTCACCGTAATCCGGCCGTGTCCGAAGCGGGAATGCATGCAATGAGAGAGGAGAACTGCCCGGCCTTGCCCATGAAAAGCCCTCCGGGAATATAACAGGAACTCTTCTTGAGACCGTTTGTAGACGGCATACGGCTTCACAAAGCCGAAGATCGATATATCAATAGCAAACACATGACAATCTATACATAACTCATTTTTACAGTTTCAGATAATGCCGGATAAGAGTGACAAATTCTTTTCCGTATTTTTCTTTCTTAAACTCTCCCACACCGCTGATCATTCCAAATTCATCAACGGTAGTGGGCTTGATGTCACATATCAGATGAAGTGTCTTGTCACTAAGGACAATGTATGCCGGATATCCCTGTTCATCGGATAGTTTCTTGCGATGTTTTCTGAGTATTTCGAATAAAGCTTTATCCGGACTGTTCACTTCAGCAGGTACGGATTGGGGCAGCCTGGTTGTATGTGATGTTTTTGAAGCTTTGGATTCGGTTTGTCGTTCGTGTTTGACAACGGCCAGCATGGCTTTGGACTCACCGAACAATACCTTTTCTCCACTTTTTGTTATTTTCAGATGATTGTTCTCGTTATACGCTATTTCGAAGTATCCCAACTGAAGCATTTGCAGAAGATAGCTTTGCCAGTCACGTGCAGGAACGTCTCTTCCTGCACCAAAGGTTTTCAGCCTGTCAAATCCGTTTTCGGTTATCTCCTGGATACGGTTCCCTCTCAGTACATTGACCAATAGGTGCGCGCTGATTTTCTGATCGGCTCTCATAACGGCACTCAATGCCTTTTGTACGAGTATGCTTCCGTCAAATCGCTGTGGAGGATTCTTGCAAACATCGCAATGCCCGCAATCGTATTCACGGCTTTCACCAAAATAGTTGAGCAGTATGCGGCGGCGGCAGATTTCGGCTTCGGCATATTGTTGCATACGGTGAAGCTTGTCCAGATTGATTCCTTGCTGCGCGCTTTCGTTGGCAAATTTTGACAGCAATATGATATCGCTCATTGAATAGAACAGCAATGTATCGCTTTCAAGTCCGTCACGTCCTGCCCGGCCTATTTCCTGATAAAAGTTCTCAATGCTTTTTGGTAAATTATAATGAATAACCCATCTGACGTCTGATTTGTCTATCCCCATACCGAATGCAATGGTGGCGCAAACCACTTGTACACGGTCGTTTATAAAATCCTCTTGTGCCCTGTCACGATCTTGCGGACTAAGGCCCGCGTGGTAGATTGCGACAGCAATTCCGTGTCTTTGCAAGACTGCCGCCACATTCTCAGTCTTGTTGCGGCTCATACAGTATATGATGCCGCTTTGATTTTTATGTTTGCCGATAAATTCAAGTATGGTTTTTATCTTTTCTTTTTGCCTGTATCCTCTTCTCACGTCAAGATTCAAATTGGGGCGGTCGAATGAGGAAATGAAGACGCCGGGATTTTTTAACTGCAGCTGTCTGATGATATCCGTCTGCGTAATCTTGTCCGCCGTAGCGGTAAGTGCAATCATAGGAATTTGCGGAAACTCTTTTCTTAATATTTTAAGTTGCGTGTATTCCGGCCGGAAATCGTGTCCCCATTGTGATATGCAATGGGCTTCATCTATGGCAAATAATGCTATTTGAATGTCTTTTAGCAGAAAGTTGACTTCGGCAAGCAACCGTTCAGGTGATATATATAACAATTTTATATTCCCCTTTAAGCATTCTCTGCGTATATTCATATTTTCGGTATCGGTATTGTTGCTGTGGAACGCCGCCGCCTTTATCCCGTTTGCCCTTAAACTTTCAACCTGGTCTTTCATTAATGATATAAGTGGGGATATCACAATAGTGATACCTTCCATTATCAGCGCAGGCAGCTGATAGCATATGGATTTTCCTCCGCCGGTAGGCATTAGAGCCAGTGTGTCTTTGTGCTCCAATACGCTGTGGATAATTTCCTGTTGGAGAGGGCGGAATGTGTCATAACCGAAATAGGTCTTAAGCGTATGTTGCATAGGAATTGCTTGGTTTTTCTGTTTGTCTTGCGAAGATACATATAAAATCCGGCTTCGGCTGTATGGATATAAACTTATGGGCTTGGCTGTTATGAAAAAAGGTTTTCACTTGCAAAAAAACGGATTATCTTGTTCTGTTTCTTAATTATTGCATGGCTTCGGCAAATAGTATTCGATATAGAATACCGCTTTTATATGAAATCTGTTGAGTAAATTGGAAATTTGACATATTTCGTTTTATACATAAATAAAGTCCTCTGCTAATAATCTTTTTCTTAAAAAAAGATTAACTTTGCATAGCTTGTGTCTCTATGCAGGCTTTGCTATTTAATAAGCGAAGATGCATTTTTGAATTCGGCCTTTTTGAAATAACCTTTTTCTTTTATGGAATTTTAAATATAAGAATTATGAAAAAAACAGTAGTGCAAATGGCTGTAGCAACTATGTTACTGACTGCTTGTGGCACATCCAAAAAAAAGGAAACGGTGCCTGCCGATGATTTTAATTATACGGTAGAACGGTTTGCCGACTTGCAGATCTTACGTTACAAAGTGAAGGATTTTGATAAACTGAGCTTGAAACAGAAAGAGCTGGTTTATTATTTGTCACAAGCCGCGTTGGAAGGACGTGATATTTTGTTTGACCAAAACGGTAAGTACAACCTGGTTATCCGTCAGATGTTGGAAACAGTATATACAGACTATCAAGGCGATAGGACCGATTCAAACTTCGTTAATATGGAAGTCTATCTGAAAAGAGTATGGTTCTCCAATGGAATTCATCACCATTATGCGGCCGATAAGTTTGTGCCGGGATTTACACCTGAATTTTTCAAAGCCGCTTTGCAAAGTGTAGACCAGAAAAAACTTCCATTGGCCGGAGGGGAGACATTGGACCAGTTGTGTAAGGAAGTATTCCCCGTGATATTTAATCCGGAAATAATGAAAAAGCGGGTTAACCAGGCAGATGGTGAGGATTTGATTCTGACTTCTGCTTCCAACTATTATGAGGGCGTGACCCAGGCTGAGGCTGAAAAGTTCTATAACAGCATGAAGAACCCGAATGATACAATGCCTGTAATGTATGGTATGAATAGCCGTTTGGTAAAAGAAAACGGGAAGATCTTTGAAAAGGTATGGAAGGCAGGCGGTTTGTATGGAAAAGCGATTGAAAAGATTGTCTATTGGTTGAAGAAAGCTGAAGAAGTAGCAGAAAATGAACGGCAGAAAGCCGTAATCAACAAGTTGGTCGAGTTCTATACTACCGGCGATTTGAAGACTTTTGACGACTATGCCATTCTGTGGGTAGAAGACCAGGATTCGAAAGTGAACTTTGTGAACGGATTTACTGAAAGCTATGGCGATCCGCTCGGATTGAAGGCAAGCTGGGAAGCTATTGTCAACTTTAGAGATGAAGAGGCTACCCGGCGCACGGCGACATTGAGTGCCAATGCGCAATGGTTTGAAGATAATTCTCCGGTTGACAGGCGCTTCAAGAAAGAAACCGTAAAAGGTGTATCGGCTAATGTCATTACTGCCGCCATTCTGGGTGGAGACCTTTATCCATCGACTGCCATTGGCATCAACTTGCCGAACTCCAACTGGATTCGCAGTGTCCACGGATCAAAATCGGTAACCATTGCCAACCTGACCGACGCTTACAACAAGACTGCTCACGGGAACGGTTTCAATGAAGAATTCGCATATAGTGACGTAGAGCGTGCGCTGCTGGATAAATACGGTGATTTGACCGGAGATTTGCATACTGATTTGCATGAATGTCTGGGGCATGGTTCCGGTCAGTTGTTGCCGGGAGTTGATCAGGATGCATTGAAATCATACGGCTCAACCATTGAAGAGGCCCGCGCCGACCTGTTCGGCTTGTATTACTTGGCTGATGCGAAAATGGTTGAGCTGGAATTGGTCCCAGACACAGAAGCCTATAAAGGAGAGTATTATTCATATATGATGAACGGACTGATGACACAGCTTGTGCGTATTGAGCCGGGGAACAATATAGAAGAGGCGCATATGCGTAACCGTCAGTTGATTGCACGTTGGGCGTTTGAAAATGGGAAAGCCGGAAATGTAGTGGAATTGGTGAAGAAAAACGGAAAGACCTATGTGAGGATTAACGATTATGAAAAGCTTCGCGGCCTGTTCGGCAAGCTCCTCGCTGAAATCCAGCGTATCAAATCGGAAGGCGATTTCAATGCCGCACGAAATCTGGTAGAGACCTATGCTGTAAAGATTGATCCCGAATTGCATAAAGAAGTACTCGCACGTTATGAGAAACTGCGTCTGGCTCCTTACAAAGGGTTCGTCAATCCGGTATATGAGCTTGTTACCGACAAAGACGGGAATATTATTGATGTAACCGTTTCATACAAAGAAGGCTATGCGGAACAGATGCTGCGTTACAGCAAAGAATATGCCAACCTGCCTTATCGTAACGAATAATTCCGCATGGATTTACAGGAAACCTTAAAGAATATAAAGACACAGCTCCGTTTGGGCATGAACGGAGCTGTGGCTGAAAGTATGCGCGATAAGGGACTCAACTACAAACTTAATTTTGGAGTCGGAATTCCCCGTCTGAAAGAAATTGCGGCACAATATCCCAAAGGGCGCCGGCTGGCGCAGGCTTTATGGAAAGAGAATATCCGTGAGGCGAAGATTCTTGCCGGAATGTTGCAGCCTGTCGGCAGTTTCTGTCCGGAAATTGCCGATATTTGGGTGGAAGACATGCATTATCCGGAAATTGCCGAGCAGACTTGTCAGAATCTGTTTCAGCATTTGCCCTATGCTTCGGAAAAAGCTTTTGAATGGATTGCCTGCGAACGTGAATATTTTGCGGCATGCGGATACTTGATATTGGCCCGCCTGTTTGCCAAAGGACAGACCTTGAACGAGCGTTCGGCCAATGAATACCTTGACCAGGTTGCCGCGGCATTGCAGTCGGATCCCTCGTTTGTACGCAGATGCGCCTATGCGTCCATTATTAAATACGTACGGTTGGGGGAAGCCGAAGTAACGAAGGCCTTGAAAGCGCTGTTGCCTCTGAAAGATTCGGTCAATGAAAGTGTACGGCTCATTTATGGGCAGATAAAATCAGAGACAGAATGGGAATAAATTCCCATACCTCTTTTATAATTCCTCAAATCCGCACGGAGTGACCCGGTTTGGAAGCTCTTCCCGTTCGCCCGTTCACAGTCGCGAAGACATATATGCCGGTCCTCGCGAAGTTTCTGCCGGCCTTGTTTTGCAGACACATCACCATCATAGCCAAAAAGGCATGGCAAAAAAATAAAAGCTTATAAATCTTTATAAATACAAGGTTCATAAGCTTTTATATATGGATGCTTATTCAGCGAATTTCTTTTTTAGTTTGTCAAGCATGTCACGTGTCATGGTATCCAGATCATATTCCGGCTTCCATCCCCATTCTTCGCGTGCGCACGTATCATCCAAAGAGTTAGGCCAGGATTCAGCGATTTCCTGACGCAAAGGATCTACTTTGTATGTCATTTCAAAATCCGGACAATATTCCTTTATCTTATTGCAGATGATCTCAGGATCAAAACTCATGGAGGCGATATTGAACGAATTACGGTGAATAAATTTAGCAGGATCCGCCTCCATGATTTCAATAGCGGCGCGGAGTGCGTCCGGCATATACATCATATCCATGAATGTACCGGCAGCTATAGGACATTCAAATTTCTCACCTTTAGCGGCCGAGTAATAAATGTCTACCGCGTAATCAGTCGTCCCCCCGCCCGGAGGCGTTACATAAGAAATCAATCCCGGAAATCTGACAGAGCGCGTATCCACTCCGAAACGATAGAAATAATAGTTGCTTAGCAATTCTCCGGAAACTTTAGTCACACCATACATGGTACGCGGGTTTCGCACAGTATCTTGGGGGGTTTTGTCCTTTGGGGTTTCCGGACCGAAAGAACCAATAGAACTGGGTGTGAATACCGCACATTTCTTTTCACGCGCGACTTCAAGCGTGTTGAACAAGCCTCCTAATCCTATTTTCCATGCCAGCTGGGGTTTTGCTTCAGCGACTGCCGACAATAATGCGGCCAGATTATAGATGGTATCTATTTTGTGCATTGGTGATGTCAACAACGGCAGACGGACCGCTTTCTTTTAATTCCCCTTTGGGCTCGGCTCCAGGAATATATCCGGCGACAATATTTCCGTTTTTTAAAACTCCTCTCAATTTCATTGTAAGCTCGGAACCTATTTGACCGGTGGAGCCGATAATCAATACGTTTTTCATGAGGCCGTTATTGTTTAGGTTACGTTTGGACACAAAGATATGTGTTTATTTGTAATCCCAATGCAAAAAAATGCGTTTTTTTGTTGTATGTCGAAAAAAAAGTAGAACTTTGTCACTATCTTAAATTTTTAAAGCTATGTATGGTAAAATGAAGGAATTCCTTTCGAAGGAGTTGGAAAGTATTCGCGAAGCAGGGTTGTATAAGAACGAACGTATTATTACTACTCCCCAACGGGCAGATATCAAAGTCAATGCGGGGGCTGATGTGTTGAACTTCTGTGCGAACAACTATTTAGGCCTTTCAGACAACAAACGTCTGATTGACGCGGCAAAGAAAACAATGGATGCATACGGATATGGAATGTCATCCGTACGTTTCATCTGTGGGACTCAGGATCTGCACAAGCAGTTGGAAGCTGCTGTTTCTGATTATTTCAAAACTGAGGATACTATTCTTTATGCGGCGTGTTTTGATGCGAATGGCGGTTTGTTTGAGCCGTTGTTTACAGAAGAGGATGCCATTATTTCAGACGCGTTGAATCACGCTTCTATTATTGACGGTGTCCGTTTGTGCAAAGCGAAGCGTTACAGGTATGCGAATGCCGATATGGCGGATCTGGAACGTTGCCTGCAGGAAGCTCAGGCCCAACGCCACCGTATTATCGCTACCGATGGTGTGTTCTCAATGGATGGAAATGTGGCTCCAATGGACAAAATCTGTGAGCTGGCCGAAAAGTATGACGCCTTGGTCATGGTAGACGAGTCTCACTCTGCCGGAGTTGTTGGTCCTACCGGACATGGAGTGGCAGAGCGGTTTGGCGTATACGGCCGTGTAGATATATTTACCGGGACATTAGGCAAGGCTTTCGGTGGCGCCATGGGCGGATTTACCACAGGACGTAAGGAAATCATTGATATGCTTCGCCAGCGTTCGCGTCCTTATTTGTTTTCTAATTCTGTCGCTCCTGCAATCGTAGGTGCCGGCTTGGAAATGTTCAGGATGCTGAAAGAAAGCAATGCCTTGCATGATAAATTGGTTGAAAACGTGACTTATTTCCGTGACAGGATGATCGCTTCCGGCTTCGATATCAAACCGACTCAGTCTGCCATTTGTGCAGTAATGTTGTATGATGCCAAGCTGTCACAGGATTTTGCCGCCCGCATGCAGGAAGAAGGCATTTATGTCACCGGCTTCTATTATCCGGTCGTGCCGAAAGGTCAGGCGCGCATCCGTGTTCAGCTTTCTGCCGGTCATGAGCGTGCTCATCTTGATAAAGCGATTGCCGCATTTGTTAAAGTGGGAAAGGAACTGGATGTTATTTGACGTGAGTCCGATGAAAATATAATCGTCTGAAGATTCGGCGATACGGGCCGGATGCTCCGGAGAAGACTATGGAGAGGGCATGCCGCTGTGACGGCTTCCTCTCCGTGACCGGGATCCTGACGGTCAGGATATTCGTCATGGATCAGTCCGCAGGGGAAGCGGACAGACATCTCATGCCATTCCGGCATGTCCTC